>NZ_JAAALN010000179.1 GCF_009906795.1 Kineococcus siccus | reverse complement strand
GACGGCCCGTACTTCGACTTCTCTCACGAGCACATCGTCGCCTCGGTCGAGGGGTCGCTGGAGGCGCTGGCGACCGACCGCATCGACGTCCTGCTGCTGCACCGCCCCGACGCCCTCGTCGAACCCGAGGAGGTCGCGCGGGCGTTCGACGAGCTGCACGCGGCCGGCAAGGTGCGGGCGTTCGGCGTCTCCAACCACACGCCGGGGCAGATCGACCTGCTGCGCAAGCACGTCCGGCAGCCGCTGGTCGCCAACCAGCTGCAGCTGTCGATCACCCACGCGCCCAGCGTCGCGCAGGGCGTCGCGATGAACATGCGCGACCTCGACCAGTCGATCAGCCGCGACAGCGGGATCGTCGACCACTGCCGACTGCACGACATCACCGTGCAGGCCTGGTCGCCGTTCCAGGCGGGGTTCTTCGACGGGGTGTTCCTCGACGACCCGCGCTACCCCGAGCTGAACCGCGTGCTTGACCGGCTGGCGGGGGAGTACGGCGTGCCGCCGCTGGCGATCGCGACCGCGTGGATCACCCGGCACCCGGCCGGGATGCAGGTCGTCCTCGGCACGACGAACCCCGACCGGGTCGCCGCGGCCGCCCGGGGTTCCGACCTGCCGCTCACGCGCGCGCAGTGGTACGAGCTGTTCCGCGCCGCGGGGCACACCGTCCCCTGACGCTCACGACCCGACGCCCCACCCCGCCGCGCCGGGGTGGGGTCGTCAGTCGCCCGTGCGGGGCCGGTAGCGGGCGAGGACCGCCAGCAGCGCGCCACCGGCCACCACCGCGGCGTCGTCGGCGCCGCCGGTCTCGCGGTCGGTCGGGACGAACAGGTGGTAGAGGGCCCAGGCCAGCGGCGGGAAGACCAGCAGGCGCGCGGGCAGGTGCGTGCGCAGCCGCCACCAGTTCGCCGAGAACGTGTCCCCGGCCCGCTCGTTCAGCACGGCCTCGGTCTCCAGCACCGCGAACACCGCGAGCGACCCCAGGGCCCACGCGTACCAGGTGCGCTTGGTGATGCTCATCGGGTCTCCGGCGGTTCGCGGTCGGTCGGGCGGCGCCAGTGTCCCCGACGACCCGCGGAGCGCCTCGCCCACCCTCGCCGGGAGGGGGCTCCGCCGCCGGGCCCGGCCGGCGGACGCCTCGCGGCGAGGACGCGGTCCGGTGGGGTGCCCCCGGCAGGATTCGAACCTGCGACACACGGTTTAGGAAACCGATGCTCTATCCCCTGAGCTACGGGGGCACAGCCCGGCACCCGGAGGTGCTCGCGGCCTGTGCCGAGTCTAGTCACGGCCGGGGCGGGGACGGCTGGGCCGGTCGGGTGGCCGGCCCGGCGCCCGCGCGTCGGGACCGTCGGCTACGACGCGATGTCGTTGCACGACAGGGCGATGTTCGCCCAGGGGAGACGGCCGGCGGTCGGGAGCACCCGTCCGGGGTGCCTAGACTCAAGGGGCAAGGCACGCCGACCGATGCCGTCTCCTGGGTGTCGGATCGAGTCGAGGTGGACTCCGACCCCCGGCCGACGTCGTCGCCATGAGGAGTTCCCGTTATGACTGTCAGCACCGTGGGCGCGCGCACCGGCTCTCGCGCCGCCGTCCCCTCTCCCCGACGCGCTCCTCGCCACCACGCCGCCGTCGCCGCCATCGGTGCGGCGCTGGAGGAGTCCGGCTGCATCCTCGTCGGCGTGACCGCGACCGACGCCGGGTGCGTCGTCGGCTTCTACGACGCCCGCTCCCTCGGCCGCGCCCAGGAGGTCATCGTCGCCGCCGCGAAGCGCAACGACGACCTCGACCTGGTCGACCGCGCCCGCCAGTCCGGCACCGGCGCCTGGAAGGTCACCGCGGCGCCGCAGGCGTGGCGCGGACCGGACGGCGACCCCCGCGGCGCCGGCGTCCGCTCCTCCACGACGTGGCACCTGGACATCCCCCTCGACGACCTCGTGCCCGTCGCCAGCGCCCTGATGTGCTGACGCCGCCGGGCTGAGCCGGCCGTGCGCCGCTGCGGCGGAGACGGGCGTCAGACCTCGATCTCGGCCAGGACGCGCGGGACCTCGGGCGGCAGCTCGCGCGCCAGGAAGCCCAGCCGGCCGACGGCGCTCGCGAGGCGGTCGCCCGCACGGCCGTGCAGGTGGCACGCCCACACCGCGGCCTGCACCGGGTCCGCCCCGCGCGCGCACAGCCCCGTGACGATCCCCGCGAGGACGTCGCCCGAGCCCGACACCCCCAGGCCCTTGCCGCCGGAGGTGTCGAGGAAGAGGCGGCCGTCCGGGGCCGCGATCCACGACTCGCCGCCCCCGGCCGCGACGGCGGTCCGGGTCCGGCGCGCCAGCTCCCGCGCCGCGCCCGCGGTGTCCTGCTCGACCTCGTCGGGATCGGCGTCGAGCACGATCGCGAGCTCCGACAGGTTCGGCGTCAGCACCGCGCGGCCCTCGAAGCCGTGCAGGAACGACGCGTCGCGCGTCACGGGCGCGAGCCCCAGCGCGTCGAGGACCACGGTGCGCTCCAGCCGCGGCACGAGCTGCTCGAGCAGGGCGACGACGTCCGGCTCGCCCACCGTGCCGACGCCCAGCAGCACCGCGTGCGCCCGCGCCGCCACCCCGGCGAGCTCGCCGTCCTCCGCGCCCTCCGCCGGGTCGATGCCGCCGCCCTCGGCGGTCTGGCGCAGCGGCACGACCATCGCCTCCGGCAGCGCCACGGCCACCGCGGTCGCCGTGGACGACGTCGTCGCCACCTGCAGCTTGCCCGCCCCGCAGCGCAGCGCCGCCTCGGCGGCGAGGAGGACAGCCCCCGGTGTGCGGTCGCTGCCGCCCACGACGAGGGTCCGGCCCCGGGACTCCTTGCCGGTGCCCGGCGTCGGCAGCGGCCACTCGCGCAGCACGGCCGAGGTGACCGTGACGGCGTCGTCGGACGCGCGGCTCACGAGCGCACCGCCGCCGCCGGCTCCTCGTCGAGGGGGTCGTCGTCGACCGCGTCGTCGGTGACGGCGAGGTCGGCCACGGCCGTCGTGTCACCCGCGACCGACAGCTCCAGCCGCTCCGGCCCGCCGCGGTACGCCGTCACCGAGCAGTTGGCCAGCGGCTCGGTGGCGTCCAGGTGCAGCACGTCCGCCTCCTCCAGGCCCTCCAGGACGAGGCGCGTGTTCGTGATCACGGCCTGGTGGGTGACGAGCAGGACCCGCCGGCCCGCGTGCTCGTCGCACAGCGAGGACAGCAGCGAGCGCATCCGCAGCGCCACGTCGCACCAGCTCTCGCCGCCCGGCGGCCGGTAGTAGAACTTGCCCAGCCGCGCCCGGCGCTGGGACTCCTCGGGGTAGCGGGCCACGACCCCCGCCCCGGTCAGGCCGTCCCACCAGCCCAGGTCCCGCTCGCGCAGCCGCTCGTCGGTGCGCAGGGGCGGCAGGTCGACGCCGGCCTCCCGCAGGGCGGCCACGATCGCCTCGGCGGTCGCGCGGGCCCGCAGGTACGGCGAGCAGACGACGACCTCCGGGGGCCGGGGCGCCCCCTCCGCGGTCGCGAGCCACTGCCCGACGGCCGCGGCCTGGCGCCGCCCGAGGGGCGACAGGGGGACGTCGGCGTCGCGGGCCTCGAGGTCGACGACCTCGGCCTGCGCGGCGTGCGCGCGGGCGTCGGCGAGGTTGCCGGTGCTCTCGCCGTGGCGGACGAGGACGAGCTCGGCGGGCCAGCCGAGGGTCGCGGTCACGGGTGCACGGGCGGGCCGGAGGGGGTTCTCACGTCCCACTCCTACCGGAGGCGGCGGCGCGGCGCGCGGCGGCTCCCACCCGTGACCTCCGCGCCACGATCAGGGATGATCGTCCGGAGGCGGTCGACGAGGACCCCCAGGTCGGGCGGGCGGGAGGTGGTGGGACCGTGAACGGCGCGACGCGCTGGTGGCACCACCTCATGCTCCGCACCACCCTGCAGCGGCGCGTGTCCGCGCTGGTCGTGGGCTTCCTCGCCGTCGTGCTCGTGCTGGTCGCGATCCTGCTGTCGGTGCAGATCGACCGCGGGGCGCGTTCGGACGCGGAGGCGTGGAACCCCGTGATCCGGGCGAACAACGACTTCCGGTCCGCGCTCGTGGCCTACAACGTCCGCCAGCAGCTCTACCTGCGCGACGGCCGGGCTGCCGACCTCGCCTCGCTCGAGCAGGCGGAGCAGCGGCTGGACGCCCAGCGGGGCCGGCTCTCGGCCGCGGCCGAGAGCGTCGACGACCCCGGGGTCCGCAGCCGCGTCGACGACCTGCTGACCGGTGTCGACCGCTGGGAGGCCGTCTCCGAGGAGTTCGTCGAGGCGCGGCAGCTCCCCGACCAGAGCCGGTACGAGGAGCTGCGACGCGGACCGGCCACGGGCCTCGCCTTCCTGCCCGCCTACGCGGCCGACGACGAGCTCACCACCTACCTGGAGGACGGCCGGGACGTGGCCCTGCGCTCGGCGCGGGACGCCTCCGACCGGCTCGTCGCCGCGCAGACCGCCGTCGCGGCGGTGGCCCTGCTGCTCGTCCCGACGATCCTCTACCTCGTCCGGCGCTGGGTCCTGCGACCGCTGGACCAGCTGTCCGACCAGCTGCTGCGGGTCGGCGGCGGAGATCTCCAGACCCCCGTGGGGCTCGCCGGCCCGCCCGAGCTCGCGGCCGTCGCGGCCGCCGCCGAGACGATGCGGCGGCGCATCCTCGACGAGCTGGCCGACGCCGTCTCCGCGCGCGAGGCGCTGCAGCAGGGCCAGCCGCTCGTCGCCGAGGTCCGCGACCAACTCGCCGCGCACGACCTGCCGATCGTGCCGGGCTGGTCGGCCGCCGCGGCGCTGCGCCCGGCGGAGGGGCTGCTCGCGGGGGACTGGTACGACGTGCTGCCGCTGCGCGACGGGCGGTTCGCGATCGTCGTCGCGGACGTCTCGGGGCACGGTGCGCGCGCCGGCATCGTCGCGATCCAGCTCAAGCGCCTGCTCGAGGCCGCCCTGCACCTCGCGCCCGAGCCCGACCTCGCCATGGCCATGGCCGCGCGGGTCTTCTCCGACGAGGCCGAGCGGTTCGCGAGCTGCGTCGTCGTCGTGGTCGACCCGGAGTCCGGGACCATCACCTACGCCAACGCCGGGCACCCCGCCCCCCTCGTGCTGCGCACCGACGACGGCGTGGTCCGCGTCGTCAGCGAGCTGGAGACGACGGGGCCGCTGCTGTCGTGGCTGCACCTGGACACGCCCGGGGCCTGGGTGACCCGGACGGCGTCGCTCGCCCCTGGGTCGATGCTCGTGGCCTACACCGACGGGCTCGTCGAGGCCCGGCCGTCGGGGACCACCGACGAGCTCGGCGTCGAGGGCGTGCTCGACGCCCTGCAGGAGCTGGACGAGCTGACGCCGCAGACGCTCGTGGACGAGGCGCTCGACGTCGCCCGCCGCTGGAGCGGCGGGCGGGCGCGCGACGACGTCACGCTGGTGGCGTTCGAGCGGGGCCGGGCCGCGACGGGCTCGGTGCCCGCGGCGCGGTCGGCCAGGGAGGGCTCCACCCCCGAATAGGGTGGAGCCGTGACTGCGCCCGGCCCCGCCGACCCCGACGGCACCGCTGCAGACGCACGGACCGGACGCGGCGACGCGACGCCGGCCACCTCCACGACCGCACCCGGGGCTCCCGGCGCGGGGGAGACCGCGCGCCGCCGCTGGTGGGCCGAGGCGGGCGCGCTGGGCGGGACGTCGGCGCTGCTGGACTGCCCGGACGCCGCGCGCGGGGCGCTGGACCTCACCACGGCTCACCCCTCCGGCCTCGCGCAGCTCCTGGCCGGCGGACCGGCCCCGCTGTCGAGCCTCGTGCGCGAGGCGGGAGCCTTCGCCGACGCGCGGCAGCGCGCCCGCGCCACGCACGAGCGAGCCGGCGTCCTGCTCGAGCAGCACGGCCTGCGGACGCTCGCGGTCGCCGTCGGGCTCGTCGGCTGGGCCGGCGAGAGCGGGGTGCGCCGCACGCCGCTGCTGCTGCGCCGCTGCACGCTCGAGCCCACGGGCGCGGCCCAGGACGACTTCGTCGTCCGGCTCGACCCGGCCGTCGTCGTGAACCCCGTCCTGATCGCCACCGTCGCCACCGAGCTGGGGATCGAGCTGGACGCGCACGCCCTCGCCTCCGCCGTCGTCAGCGGCCGCGGGTTCGACCCGGCACCGGCCCTGCGGCAGCTGCGCGACGAGCTGCACGGGGTCCCCGGGCTGCGGGTCGAGGCGCGCCTGGTCCTCGGGACCTTCGCCGACCCGGCCGCGGACCTCCTCGGCGACCTGCGCCGCCGCGGGGGTGCCGTGCGCGAGCACCGGGTCGTCAGGGCCCTGGCCGAGCAGGTCCCGGTCGCGCCCACCGCGCCGCTGGACGCGCCCGCCGTCGAGGACCTGCCCGTGCCGCTGGACCCCGAGCAGCGGCGCGCGGTGGCCCGGGTGCTGGCGGGGGAGGACCTGCGCCTCGAGGCCCCGACGGGCACGGGCGCGACCCAGGTCGCCGCGGCCGTCGTCGCGGGGCTGGCGGCGGCCCGGCGGACGTGCCTCCTGGTCGCCGACGCGGCGGCCGAGCTGCGGGCCGTGCAGGACCGCCTCGCCGAGGCGGGGGTCGGGCCCCTGGTGCTGCACCTGGTCGCCGACCTCGCCCCGGCGCCGGTGTCGCTGGCCGCGCGCACGCAGCGCGACGCCGCCGTCCACGAGGTGCAGCGGCGTCGCGGGCACCCGGCCGAGGCGCCCCGGCAGCCGGACGTGCAGCGCCTCGTCGACGTCCTGGACGCCTCGGCGACCGCTCTGCACCGCCGCCGCGAGCCGTGGGGCGTCAGCGCCCACGACGCGGCGCTCGCCCTCGCCGAGCTGGCCGGCCGGCCGGCCGCCCCGTCCACGACCCGCCGCTTGCGCGGTGAGGCGCTGCAGACCTGCTCGCGGGCCGACCTGGCCGCGTGGGCGGAGCGGTTGGCGGAGGCCGTCCGGCTCGGTGCCTTCGACGTGACCCCGGCGACGAGCCCCTGGGCCGGCGCCCGCATCAGCACGCGCGAGGGGGCCGCGGCCGCGGAGCGGGCCCTGGCGCGCATCGTCGAGGACGAGCTGCCGCGGGCGAGGGCCCTCATGGCCGGCCTGACCGACGAGGTCGGGCTCCGGGGCGCCAGCTCGGTGGCCGACGCCGGCGACCGCGTCGCCCTCCTGGAGGGCGTCCGCCTGACCGTCTCGCGCTTCGGCCCGGACATCTGGTCGGAGTCCCTCGGCGACGTCTCGGCCGCCACGGCCGGTGCGCAGTGGCGGCGGCAGCAGGGTGTCCGCATGGGGGCGCTCACGCGCTGGCGCCTGCGCCGGCAGGCCAGGGCGCTGCAGCGCAACGGGATCTCGGCCGACTCGGTCGAGCAGCTGCACACCTGGCTGCTGGACGCGCGCGCCCAGCGCCTCGCCTGGCAGCGCGTGTCCACGCGGGAGGGCACCCCGCACGTCCCCGACGGTCTCGCCGAGGCGCAGATCGCGGTGGCCTCGCTGCGGGCGGACCTCGAGGCGCTGCAGGCCGTCCTGCCCGCGCACCTGCTCCCCGACGGGCCGCTGCGCTCGCTGCAGCTCCCGGAGCTCACCGCCCTGCTGCGCGCGCTGCACGCCGACACCGCCGCGCTCGAGCCGCTGCCGCGGCGCACGCAGCTGCTCGACGAGCTCGCCGAGGGGGGCTGGCAGCCGCTGCTCGAGGACCTCGCGGCGCGCTGGATGGGCCCCGGCAGCCTCGACCTCGCGGCCGAGGTGCAGGCGGCGTGGTGGTCGGGGGTCCTCGAGGTGATGTCCCTGGAGGACCCGCTCGTCGGCGCCGTGGACACCGCCGGGCTGCGGCAGGCCCGCGCCGAACTGGTCCTGGCCGACGCGACCCGGCGCGTCCACGCGGCCCGGCGGCTGCGCGACGCCCTCGACGAGCGCGCGGCGGCGGTGGACGCGAGCGCCGCCGACCCGCTGTCGCCCCCCGCCCGCGCGGCCACGACCGCGGTGCTGCCCTGCTGGGCCCTCTCGCCCGCCACGGCGGCCGTCGTCCTCGGCGCGGCACCGGACGGTCCCGGCGCCGACGTGGTCGTCGTGCTGGGCGCCCAGGCCAGCAGCACCGCGGCCCTGCTGCCCGCGCTGTCGCGCGCGCGGCAGGTCGTCGTCGTCGGGGACCCCGCGCTGCCCGGCCCGCGGGCGCTGCGCACCGCGGCGCCCGCCCACGGCTCCGCACCCGCCGACGGTCCCGTGCCCGGGCGCGACCTGCTGCGCGAGTCGGCGCTGGTGCTGCCCACGCAGCGGCTGGACCGCCAGCACGCCACCCGCGACGAGGAGCTGCTGCCCGCGCGCCTGCGCGCGGGCCAGAGCACCGTGCCCGGGGCGCGGCGGGGCGAGCGGCGGGTGGCCCGCACGTCCTCGCGGCCCGTCGGTGCGCGACGGGGCCCCGAGGCGCTCGTGGACCTCGTGCACGCCGTGGTCCAGCGCCACCACGACGAGCACCCGGCGGAGTCCCTCGGCGTCGTGCTGCCCGACGCGGCCACCGCGGCCGCCGTCGCCGACCTCGTCCGCCGCCGGCTGCCCCTGGGCGTGCCGCGCGCAGCGGCGGAGGACCTGCTGGTCGCCGCGCTGGAGCGCTGGCCGGGGCTGCGCCGCGACCACGTGGTCGTCGTCGCCGACTCCGTCCACGGCCCGGGCGCCGGCCTGGGTTCCGGACCCGGGGGAGCGGCGGACGTCGCCCTCGCTCTCACGCGGGCCCGCCTCGCCTGCACCGTCGTGCTGGACGACAGCGCCGTCGACGACCCGGGTGCGGACGGGAGGCACGACGACCGCCACCGGGACCGGGACCACCCCGGAGCCTGCGTCGCGGACGGCGGCGGCCGGGCCGAGCTGCTGCGCACGGCCCGGCCGCCGCCG
>NZ_JAAALN010000178.1 GCF_009906795.1 Kineococcus siccus | reverse complement strand
CCGGGCAGGGGCGGCCCGTCGGCACCGTGGTGGGGGCGCCCGGGCAGGGCGAGGTGCGGCCCACTCCGGCGGTGCCGGCGACCCCGACGCCCGCCCCCACCTCGGGTCCCGGCGCGTCGCCGGCCACGCCGGACGACGTCTTCACGGTCCCCGACTCGTGGCCCGCCTTCTTCGACGCGGGCTACGACTACGACGACGCCGTCGCCCTCGCGGCGCTGTGGGGCAGCGCCAGCGTGGAGGACGCCAAGACCCGGGCCGGGGACGAGCTGGTCGCGGGGACGACGCTGCCGATCGCCCCGGGCAGCGCCGCGCCGGCGCCGGAGACGGGATCCGCGCCGCCGGCCTCCGGTGCCGACCTCGCGGTCCAGGCGTTCTTCGCGGCCGGCTACGACTACGCCGACGCCGTCACCCTGGCCGGGCTGTGGGGCGGCGACCCGTACGAGGCGAAGGTCACCGCCGGGCGGCGGCTCATGGCCCGGGAGACCCTGCCGGTGGCGCCCTGAGCGGGCCGGGACCGCGCCTGCACCTGCGGGTGGGTGTCGAGGTCGAGCTGCTGGCCCCCCGGGGCCGCAGCCGCCGCGACCTCGCGGACGAGCTCGCCCGCCGCTGCGGCGGGCGGGTTCGTCCGGTGTTCCACACCGACAGCGAGCGCTCGGCCGCCGCGGGCCTGGAGCGGTTCCTGCACCTGACCCCGGGGTTCGACGTCCTCGACGCCGCGGGGGCGCTGCGCTGCCACCTGGTCGACGACACCACGATCGTCGCCGGCCTGGACCCGACGGCGCCGCCGCGGCCCGGCTGGTACCGGGTCCTCAGCGACGACCCCCGCCTGCTGCGCCTCGTGGCCGCGCGCACCGACCCGGCGGAGGGGATCGGGTCGGTGCTCGCGCCCGTGGCGGAGCTGTTCGACGTGGCGGTCGAGACGATCGGCGACGTCCGCCGCGTCCAGGACGCGGCGGGCGCCACGATCGCGCTCGCGGCGCCGCTGTCGGGGGAGCGCGAGCGGCCCTGCGAGGTCGTGACGCCACCGCTGGAGGCGGACCACGAGGCCGCGCTGGACGCCCTGCTGTCCGCGGCGCGCGACCTCGGCTTCACCGTCCCGCGCGAGGCGGCCGTGCACCTGCACGTGGACGGCGCCCCCTTCCAGCGGGTGGCCGCGTTCACCAACGTCGTGATGCTGTTCGGACGGTGGCGCGCCGCGCTGTGGGAGCTGCTCGCGACCAACCCGCACTGCGTGCGCCTGGCCCCGCTGCCGGCCGCGCTCCTCGACGTCGTGCAGCGCCCGCACGCCGACTGGGAGGCGCTGCGGGACGCGGCCGCGGGCACGGGCGTGTCGAAGTTCTGCGACGTGAACCTGGCCCGGGTGCTCGGCCTGCGCCCGGGCCCGCAGACGCTGGAGGTGCGGCTGCTGCCGGGCACCGTGGACGCCCGCGAGGTCGTGGCCGGCGCCGTCCTCGTGCAGCGCCTGCTCGACCGCTGCCGGCGGGACGAGCCCTTCCCAGCCCCGCGCACCGGCGAGGGGTCGGCGGGAGAGCTCCTCGCGCACGTGGGCGGCTGACGCGCGCTCAGCGGCGCGAGCGTCGCTGACCGCGCGCCGTCCACCCGAGGTAGGCGGTGAGGGAGCCGACCACGGCGACGCCCACGGCGGTCACCTTCGCCTCGTGCGGGCGCAACCGGTCGGCGTCGGTGGAGATGATCGTCGCGAGGGCCCCGATGCCCGCGGACGCCACCAGCCCGACGACCAGCCGGTTGCCGATGCGCTCGACCCGGGCCACCAGCGGCTCGAGCTCGTCGGTGCGCAGCGACACGGCCACGCCGTCGCGGTCGAGGACGTCGAGCAGGCGCCCCAGCTGGCCGGGCAGCTCCACACCGAGGCTCGCGGCGTCGAGCCCCGCCTGCCGGACGCGCTTGGCGAGGGCGAGCGGGTCGAGGTGGCGGCGCACCAGCCGACGGGCGTAGGGCCCCAGGATGCGGCCGAGCTGGAACTCGGGGTCCAGGCTCGCGCCCAGGCCCTCGGTCATCACGATCATCTTGACGACGAGCGCGAGGTTGCGGGGCAGCGCGAGGTGGTGGCGGCGCAGGATCTCCAGCACGTCCCGGACCACGTCGCTGATCTGGATGCGCCCCAGCGGCAGCCCCTCGTAGGTGCGCAGCAGGTGCGTGCAGTCCGCCGTGAGCCGGACGCGGTCGACGCGGTGCTCGGTGAGCCCGATGGTCGCGAAGGCCGAGGCGATCCGCGCCGGGTCCCGCCGGTCGAAGGCGACCAGCAGCATGGCGAGGTGCTCGCGCGAGCGCTCGTCGACCTCGCCGACCATGCCGTAGTCGAGCAGGCCGATGCGCCCGTCGTCCTCGATGAGGAAGTTGCCCGGGTGCGGGTCGGCGTGGAAGAAGCCGTGCTCGAAGACCATGTCGGCCAGCAGCCGCGTCGCCCGCGCGGCCAGCAGCGACGGGTCCACGCCGGCCGCGGCGAGGGCCGCGGTGTCGCTGATCTTGGCGCCCTGCAACCGTTCCAGCGTGATGACCCTCGACGTCGTCGTGTCCCAGTGCACCGCGGGCACGTGGATGTCGGGGTCGCCGTCGAAGTTGCGGGCGAAGCGCTCCGCGTTGTGCCCCTCCTGCAGGTAGTCCAGCTCGGCGCGCAGGGTGTCGGCGAAGTCGCTCGCGAGACCCACGACGTCGTAGTCGGCCGCCACCGACCAGCGCCGCGAGGCCTGCACGGCCAGGGCCCGCAGGATCTCCAGGTCGCCCTCGACCTCCTCCACGACGCCCGGCCGACGGACCTTCACGACGACCTCGGTGCCGTCGGCGAGCGCCGCGGTGTGGGCCTGGCCGATGGAGGCGCTCGCGAGCGGGACGGTGTCGAAGCGGGCGAACAGCTCCTCGGGCTGCGCGCCCAGCTCCTCCAGGACCGCGGCCCGGATGACGTCGCCCGGCACCGGCTTGGCCGAGTCCTGCAGCTTCTCCAGCTCCCGCTGGAAGGCGGGGGAGAGCAGGTCGGGGCGCGTGGAGAGGATCTGCCCGATCTTGACCGCCGTCGGGCCCAGCTCCTCCATGACGAGGCGCACGTGCTGGGCGCGGGAGTACCGCTCGCGGTCCGAGGAGCGGCCGATGCGCTGGAAGTCCGGGCGCACCCAGCGCTCCAGGCCCAGCGCGTCGATGAAGTAGCCGAGGCCGTGGCGCGTCAGGACCCGGCTGATCTGCAGGTACCGGTCCTGGTGGCGCACGACCCCCATCATCCACGGCGCCGCGGCGCGCGCCGCCCCGCGCCGGTGGACGGTGCCACCGTGCGTGTTGGAACCGTTGCAGCACAGGAGGTTACCGTGGTGTTCGAACGCTTGTTCGAGCACACTGTGGACAGGACCTGGACCGAGGAGCACCCCCTGCAGCAGCCGTTCGCGGCGCTGCGGGGTGCCCTGTCGCAGGTCCTGGACAGCAAGGCGGCAGGCTTCTCCTTGGCCTCCGCGCAGGAGGCCGTGACCGACTTCCTGCGGCTGCGCCACCAGGCGGACGCGGCCTACCTGCACCTGGTGCGGGTCCTGGGCGAGGCCGGTCCTTCGGCGTCGGCCACCACGACGTTCCTGGCGTGTGCCCCGAACCACCTGCCCCGCGCTCAGGCCCGCCGTGACGTGGAGGCCGCGAAGGTCACCGATCCGTCGGTGACGTGGGACGGGGTGATCGGTGGGGTCGACGGGGATCGGGGCGCGTTGCAGCACCTCGGTGACGCCCTCGCGGCCGGCGAGGCGTCCCGGGCTCACGTGGACGTCGCGATGAAGGCCTTGCTGCGGATCCCGACCCCGATCCGGCGGGGGACCACGAGCCTCCCTGACGCCGTCACCGGTGAGCTCGTCGAGCACCGCAACGCCGAACTGCTGGATGCCCACGTGACCCGCAACGCTGCGGCGTACTGCCCCGGGGTGGCCGCCCAGCTGGCGCGAGAACTGGTCCTGACGATCGATCCCGACCACGAGGACCGCACCTTCCACGACCCCGACGCCGCCGCCCGACGCGGCCTGGTGTTCGGTCCCGTCGTCGACGGGATGTCCCGGGTCACGATCGACCTGGACGAGACCGCGATGGTCGTCGTGAAGCAGGCCCTCCACGCCGCGTCGGCGCCCGTGCCCACGACGGTCGCTGAGGACGGGCAGCTGTCCCGGGACGCTCGTTCGCTGCGGCAGCGGAACGCCGACGCGTTCGTCACCCTCATCCAGCGCGGCGCGGCCGTGTCCGAGCCCGCGGTCGCGGAGACCGCCCGGGTCGCGGTCGTGGCGACGGTGGCGGACGTGCAGGCCGCGCTGGAGCAGCGCGACGCGCAGACGACGGCCACCGTCGAGGGCCACGGTCCCGTCTCCACCGCGACGCTGGGCTACCTCGTCTGCGGGGCAACCCTTCAGCGGGTCCTGACCACGCCGGCCGGTGCGGTCCTCGACCTGGGGCGATCGACCCGCCTGGCCACCACCGCGCAGCGACGGGCGCTGGCGGTGCGCGACGGCGGGTGCGCCGCACCGGGCTGCACCACTGCTCCGTGGGCCTGCGAAGCGCACCACTTCCCCGCCCGGGAGCACGGCGGCACCACCGACCTGGACCGGATGGTGCTGCTCTGCCCGGCCCACCACCGGGCCTGGCACGCTCACCACCTCGAGGTCCGGCTGCGCCCCGACCACACCGTCGAAGCCCGGTGGATGACCCACGACCCCCGGTGGCCCGGGAACCCCACACCGCACCCCTGGGTGCGCAACACCTACCCTGCCGACCGCGCCGCGACCCGCGAGCTCGGCGCACGCCTGCGTCGCACCGGATGAGGGTGGGGGGAGTCGCCCGGACGGTCCGCCGAGCCGACCCCGGGACGTCGGCTGCGCGCCGGCGCCACCCGCTGGACCCGACCCCGGCGGGTGGTGACGGTGCGAGGCACCGAGGTCGAGGGCGGGGACGACGACGGGCCCCCCGCGGTGAGCGGGGGGCCCGTCGTCGAGCGGTGGTGCGTCAGAACTTGCGGGCGATCAGGGCCTGCTTGACCTCGGCGATGGCCTTGGTGACCTGGATGCCGCGGGGGCACGCCTCGGAGCAGTTGAAGGTCGTGCGGCAGCGCCACACGCCCTCCTTGTCGTTGAGGATCTCCAGGCGCAGGTCCGAGCCGGAGTCGCGGCTGTCGAAGATGAAGCGGTGCGCGTTCACGATCGACGCGGGGCCGAAGTACTGCCCGTCGGTCCAGAACACGGGGCAGCTCGACGTGCACGCGGCGCACAGGATGCACTTGGTCGTGTCGTCGAAGCGCTCGCGGTCGGCCTGGGACTGGATCCGCTCGCGGGTCGGCTCGGCACCCTTGGTGATGAGGAACGGCATGACCTCGCGGTAGGCCGCGAAGAACGGCTCCATGTCGACGATGAGGTCCTTCTCCACCGGCAGGCCCTTGATGGGCTCGACGAGGATCGGCTTGTCGATGTTGAGGTCCTTCAGCAGCGTCTTGCACGCCAGCCGGTTGCGGCCGTTGATCCGCATCGCGTCGGACCCGCACACCCCGTGCGCGCACGAGCGGCGGAAGGCCAGGCGGCCGTCCTGCTCCCACTTGATCTTGTGCAGGGCGTCGAGGACGCGGTCGGTGCCGTGGGCGGTGACGTGGTAGTCCTCCCAGTGCGGCTCCGTGTCCTGCTCCGGGTCGTAGCGGCGCAGCCGGACGGTGATGTCGAAGGACGGGATCTCCCCGGTCTTCGACTCGCTGCCCCCGGGGCGCGGGGCGACCTTGCCCTTCCCGGAGCGGGCCGTCTCGGCCGACTTGGCCGGGCCGGCCTCGGCGTTGGTCTCCCGGGGGGAGGTCTCGAACGTGGACATCAGTACTTGCGCTCCATCGGCATGTAGCGCGTCTGGACGACGGGCTTGAAGTCCAGGCGCATCGAGTGCTGTCCGGCGGCGTCGGTCGTGCGGTACACCATCGTGTGCCGCATGAAGTTGACGTCGTCGCGGTTGGGGTAGTCCTCGCGGAAGTGCCCGCCGCGGGACTCCTTGCGCTCCAGGGCGCCGAGCACCATGACCTCCGCGAGGTCGAGGAGGAAGCCGAGCTCGAGGCCCTCGAGCAGGTCGGTGTTGAACCGCTTGCCCTTGTCCTGCACCGAGGCGCGCGCGTAGCGCTCCTTGAGGCGGTCGATGTCGGTGAGGGCCTGCTTCAGCGTGGCCTCGGTGCGGAACACCTGGGCGTTGAGGTCCATCGAGTCCTGCAGCTCGCGGCGGATGTCGGAGATCCGCTCGCCCTGGGCGCGGTCGCGCAGCTCGGCCATCGACGCGACGACGGCCGCCTCGGGGTTCGCCGGGAGGGCGACCCACGACGCCTTCGACGCGTACTCGGCGGCCGCGAGGCCGGCGCGGCGGCCGAAGACGTTGATGTCGAGCAGCGAGTTGGTGCCCAGGCGGTTCGAGCCGTGCACCGAGACGCACGCGACCTCGCCCGCGGCGTACAGGCCCGGGACGACGCGCGTGTTGTCCTCGAGCACCTCGGCCTCGACGTTGGTCGGCACGCCGCCCATCGCGTAGTGCGCGGTGGGGTAGACGGGGACCGGCTCGGTGTACGGCTCGACGCCCAGGTAGGTGCGGGCGAACTCGGTGATGTCCGGGAGCTTGGCGTCGATGTGCGCGGGCTCGAGGTGCGTGAGGTCGAGCAGGACGTAGTCCTTGTTCGGCCCGGCGCCCCGGCCCTCGCGCACCTCGTTGGCCATCGCGCGGGCGACGATGTCGCGCGGCGCGAGGTCCTTGATGGTCGGGGCGTAGCGCTCCATGAAGCGCTCGCCGTCGGCGTTGCGGAGGATCCCGCCCTCACCGCGCGCGGCCTCTGACAGCAGGATGCCGAGGCCCGCGAGGCCCGTCGGGTGGAACTGGAAGAACTCCATGTCCTCCAGCGGCAGGCCGCTGCGGTAGGCGATGCCCATGCCGTCGCCGGTCAGCGTGTGCGCGTTGGAGGTGGTCTTGAAGACCTTGCCCGCGCCGCCCGTCGCCAGCACGACGGCCTTGGCCTGGAACACGTGGATCTCGCCCGTCGCGAGCTCGTAGGCGACGACGCCCGCGACCCGCTTGGTGCCGGGCACGCCGATCGACGGCGGGGCGAGGACCTCGGGCGCCTCGGTGCTGCCCTCGATCTCGTCGCCCGTGCGGGCGTCGGCCGCGTCGACGAGGAGCAGGTCCAGGACGTAGAACTCGTTGAAGAACTCCACCTCGTGCTTGACGCACTGCTGGTACAGCGTCTGCAGGATCATGTGGCCGGTGCGGTCCGCGGCGAAGCACGAGCGGCGCACGGGCGCCTTGCCGTGGTCGCGCGTGTGCCCGCCGAAGCGGCGCTGGTCGATCTTGCCCTCGGGCGTCCGGTTGAACGGCAGGCCCATCTTCTCGAGGTCGAGGACCGCGTCGATGGCCTCCTTGCACATGACCTCGGCCGCGTCCTGGTCGACGAGGTAGTCGCCGCCCTTGACGGTGTCGAAGGTGTGCCACTCCCAGTTGTCCTCCTCGACGTTGGCGAGGGCCGCGCACATGCCGCCCTGCGCCGCGCCGGTGTGGGACCGGGTCGGGTACAGCTTCGTCAGCACCGCGGTGCGCTGGCGCTTGCCGGACTCGAGGGCGGCACGCATGCCCGCTCCGCCCGCGCCCACGATGACCACGTCGAACTGGTGCGTCTGCATGGCTTGGCTCCCTCGTCGTCCGTCGGTCGGGTCAGTCGGTGATGGTGGGGACGTTCGCGCCGGCCGTCCGGCAGATCTCCAGCGTCGAGTTCGGGTCCGCGCACGGGTCGAACGTGAAGATGACGAGGGTGCCGACCACGATGACGATCGTCGTGGCCAGGTACAGCGCCATCTTGAGCCAGAAGCGCGTCGCGTCCCGCTCGGCGTAGTCGTTGATGACGGTGCGGACGCCGTTGGTGCCGTGCAGCTGCGCGAGCCACAGCATCAGCAGGTCCCAGACCTGCCAGAACGGGCTCGACCACTTGCCGGCCACGAAGCCCCAGTCGACCTGGTGGATGCCCTCGCCGAGCATGAGGTTGACGAAGAGGTGCCCGAAGACCAGGACGATGAGGGCGAGGCCCGACATCCGCATGAAGAGCCAGCCGTACAGCTCCCAGTTGGTCCGGGTCGACTTGCTGCGCCGGTACGGCGAGCGGGGCGTCTCGAGGGCGGGGGCGTAGCTCGCGCCGGGTGCTTGATCGCTCATGGCTGCGGCCCTCAGTGGGTGAAGACGATGGTCAGGTGACGGACGAGGAAGGGGACCATCAGCACCGTCCAGGCGACGACGACGCCCCAGAACAGCTTGCGCTGGTGCTTGGTGCCGCCGGACCAGAAGTCCACGAGGATGATCCGCACGCCGTTGAGGGCGTGGAAGACGACCGCGCCGACGAGCCCCGCCTCGCCGAGGCCCATGACGGGGTTCTTGTACTGCCCGATGACCGCGTCGTACACCTCGGGCGAGATCCGCACCGTCGCGGTGTCCAGCACGTGCACGAACAGGAAGAAGAAGATGAGGACGCCGGAGATGCGGTGCATCACCCAGGACCACATGCCCTCGCGGCCGCGGTAGAGCGTCCCCGCGGGCTTCTGCCGCCCGGGCTTCACAGGCTTCGTGGCTGAGGTGCTCGTGGCCACCGGGTTCCTCCTCGCGGTCAGCGACGTCGCCCGAGCTCGGGTGTCATCGCTCCAACGGCGGCGTCTCCTCCGATGGTAGGCGCGCACGGGCCCGGACCCGGTGCCCGGGAGCGGCGTGAGGAGACTTTGTGACGAAGGACTCACGGAGCGGCTGCGACGCAGGTCACGGTAGGTCAGGCTCACCTCATGGGGACGACTCGCACCTGTGCGTGAGCACCCCCGGTAGGTTCCGTGACATGACTGATGCGGGGGCTTCGGCGGGTGGGTCGGTGGCGGGGCGGGCGGCGGTGCCCAAGGG
>NZ_JAAALN010000177.1 GCF_009906795.1 Kineococcus siccus | reverse complement strand
CGTCCACCCCGCCCGCGCCGGAGGGGGCCGCGGCGACCGCGCCCACGCCGGGGCTGCCCGTCCTCGCGCCGTCGGTGCCGGCGACCGGCTCCGCGGTCCCCGGTGCGGTGGCGTCCGGTGCCGGGACCGCCCCCGCGGCGCCCGGACCCTCCGGCGACGCCGAGGGCGACGTGGGCGCCGCGGTCCTCGCGGGCGACGACCTCGCGGCGGCGGTCGGCGAGCTCGCGGCCCGGCGGGCGGTCGCGCTCGCCGGCGGGGACACCGCCGGGCTCCTGCTCGTCGACGCGGGCGGGTCGTCCGCGCTGCGGACGGACACCGCCCTGCTCGCGCAGCTCGACGCGCAGGGCCTGCGGTGGTCGGGGCTCACGTTCGACGTGCGCGACGTGACGGTCGAGGAGTCGGGGCCCGAGCGGGCGGTCGTCCTCACCCGCGTCGTCACGGGCGCGCACGAGGTCGTCGCGGCCGACGGCGGCAGCACGCCCGTGGCCGCGACGGCCCCGCGCACGTCACGGCTGACGCTCGTGCGGGTCGCGGGTCAGTGGCGCATCGACGCCGTCGGCTGAGGACCGCGGACGGCGCCGGGCCGCCCGGCCGCCACCAGGCCGGTGGGCAGGCCGGTGGTCAGGCGTCCGCGAGCCAGCCGACGATGGTCGTGACGTCGGGGTGGCGGAAGGCGAAGCCCGCGTCGAGCAGCCGCTGCGGCACGACGCGCTGGCTCATGAGGATGGACCCGGCGAACTCGCCGAGCGCGGCCCGCAGCGCGAAGCCGGGGACCGGGACGACCGCGGGGCGGTGCAGGGCGGCCGCCAGCTCGCTCGTCACCACGGAGTTGTGGGCGGGGACGGGCGACGTGAGGTTGACGGGCCCGGACACCGGCTGCTCGAGGAGGAACGTCAGCGCGCGCACCTCGTCGGGCATCGAGATGAGGCTCCACCACTGCTGCCCGCTGCCGAGGCGGCCGCCGACGCCCAGGTGGAACAGCGTCAGGAGCCGCCCGAAGGCGCCGCCCGCCGGGCTGGCCAGCAGACCCGTGCGCGCCAGCGCGACCCGGATGCCGGCGTCGGCGGCGGGCTGCGTCGCGGCCTCCCACCGGCGGACCACGTCGGCGAGGAAGTCGTCGCCCCACGGCGAGTCCTCCGTCAGGACGGTGCTGCCGCCCTCGCCGTAGGCGCCGATCGCGGAGGCGTTGACCAGCACGGCCGGGGGCCGGTCCTGGGCGAGCATCGCGGTGACCAGCGTGGACGTGGTGTCCACGCGCGAGCTGAGGATCTCCTGCCGGTACGCCGGGGTCCACCGGTGGTCGCCCACCCCGACCCCGGACAGGTTGACCACCGCGTCGGCCCCGGCGAGCGCCGCCGGGTCGAGCCGGCCCGCCGCCGGGTCCCACTGGACCTCCTGCGGACCGCGTGCCGGCCGGCGGACGAGGACCAGCACGTCGTGCCCGTCCGAGCGCAGGGACGGCACCAGGTGCCGGCCGATCAGGCCACTGGCACCACTGACGACGACGCGCACGCGCGACTCTCCTCGGTTCTCGGTGGGGGGTGTTCGAGCGTCGGCTGGTCGCCCGCGAGCGGGCTGCTCACGACGGGGGCGACCGGCACGCAGGTGCGCGGGCCCCGACCCCGGAGGGGCGGGGCCCACGCCGCGACGTCAGAGGCCGAGGTCGCCCTCGAAGGCGCCGTCCTCGATCCGCTTCTTGATCGTCTGCAGGAAGCGGGCCGCGTCCGCGCCGTCGACGATGCGGTGGTCGTAGGACAGCGCCAGGTAGGCCATCGACCGGATGGCGATCGAGTCCTGCCCGTCGGCGTCGGGGACCACCACGGGGCGCTTGACGATCGCGCCCGTGCCGAGGATGGCCACCTGCGGCTGGTTGATGATCGGCGTGTCGAAGAGGGCGCCGATGCTGCCGGTGTTGGTGATGGTGAAGGTGCCGCCGGCCAGGTCGTCCGGGGTGATCTTGTTGGCCCGCGTGCGGGCCGCGAGGTCACCGACCTTGCGCGCGATGCCGCCCAGGTTCAGGTCCCCGGCGTCCTTGATGACGGGGACGATGAGGCCCTTCGGCGTGTCCACGGCCATCGAGATGTTCTCGCTGGCGTGGTAGACGACGGTGTCGCCGTCGATGCTGGAGTTCAGCGACGGGTGCTGCTTCAGCGCCTCGACGGTCGCCTTGATGAAGAACGGCAGGAACGTGAGCTTCGCGCCCTCGGTGGCCTGGAAGCTGTTCTTCGCCTGCGCCCGCAACCGGGCGACGCGCGTGACGTCGACCTCGATGACGGTCGTGAGCTGCGCCGACGTCTGCAGCGACTCGACCATGCGCTGGGCGATGATCTTGCGCAGCCGCGACATCTTCTCGGTCGTCCCGCGCTTGGCGGAGACCTCGACCACGGGCGCCGACGGCTTGGCGGCCGGTGCGGCGGCCGGAGCCGGGGCGGCCTGCTGAGCCTTCGCAGCCTCGGCGGCCTTCGCGGCGGCCGCCTTCGCCTCCTCGGCGGCGGCCGTGACGTCCTGCTTGCGGATCCGCCCGCCCACCCCGGTGCCCGTCAGCGCGGACAGGTCCACGCCGAGGTCCTTGGCGAGCTTGCGCACGAGCGGCGTGACGTAGGTGGCGCCACCGGTCGGCTGCGCCGCGGGGGCCGGGGCCTCCTGCGGCTCGGGAGCGGTCTCGGGCTCGGGGGCCGCGGCGGGCTCGGGCTCCGCGGGGGCCTCGGCGGCCGCGCCGTCCCCGATGCGGGCGAGGTCGGCGCCGACCTCGACGGTCTCGTCCTCCTCGACGAGGATCTCCTGGAGGGTGCCCGCGAACGGCGAGGGGATCTCGGTGTCGACCTTGTCGGTGGACACCTCCAGCAGGGGCTCGTCGACCTCGACGGTGTCGCCGACCTGCTTCAGCCACCGGGTCACGGTGCCCTCGGTGACGCTCTCCCCGAGCGCCGGCATCTGCACCGAGTTCGACATCTGTTCGGTTCTCCTCACGACGGGCGTGCTCCGGGCGCCCGGAGGACGCCCACGGATCTGGCGGTTCTGCGAGCCCCGGCCGGCCCCCGCGGGAGCCGGCCGGGGACGGGTCAGCTGTGCGAGTGCAGCGGCTTGCCGGCGAGGGCCAGGAAGGCCTCGCCGACGGCCTCGTTCTGCGTCGGGTGGGTGTGCACGAGGGCCGCGACGTCCTCCGGGAAGGCCTCCCAGTTGACGATGAGCTGGGCCTCGCCGACCTGCTCGCTCATGCGCGAGCCGACCATGTGGACGCCGACGACGGGACCGTCCTTCTGGCGCACCAGCTTCACGAAGCCGGTGGTGCCGAGGATCTGGCTCTTGCCGTTGCCGCCCAGGTTGTACTCCACGACCTCGACGTCGCCGTACTTCTCCCGCGCCTTGGCCTCGGTCAGGCCCACGGAGGCGACCTCGGGCTCGGAGTAGGTGACCTTGGGGATGCCGAGCTCGTCGATGGGGGCCGGGGCGAGCCCGGCGATCTCCTCGGCGACGAAGATGCCCTGCTGGAACCCGCGGTGCGCGAGCTGCAGGCCGGGGACGATGTCGCCGACCGCGTAGACGCCGTCGACGTTGGTCCGCAGGCGCTCGTCGGTCAGGACGAAGCCGCGGTCCATCGTGATGCCCTGCTCCTCGTAGCCGAGACCGGCGGTGCTGGGCCCGCGCCCCACGGCGACGAGCATGATCTCGGCCTCGAAGCTCTTGCCGTTCTCGAGCTTCACCACGACGCCCGCGTCGCTCTGCTCGACACCGGCGAAGCGGACGCCGAGGGAGAACGTGATGCCGCGCTTGCGGAACGCCCGCTCGAGCGCCTTGCTCGCGGCCTCGTCCTCCAGCGGCACGAGGTGCGGCAGCGCCTCGACGATCGTCACGTCGGCGCCGAAGGAGCGCCAGACGCTCGCGAACTCCACGCCGATCACCCCGCCGCCCAGGACGACGACGGACTTCGGCACCGAGTCCAGCTGCAGCGCCTGCTCGCTGGTCATGACCCGGCCGCCGATCTCGAGGCCGGGCAGCGTGCGTGAGTAGGAGCCGGTGGCCAGCACGAGGGACGTGCCGGTGTAGCGCTGCCCGTCCACCTCGACGGTGCGCTTGCCCACCAGACGGCCCGCGCCGCTGACCAGCTCGACCTTGCGGGACTTCACGAGCCCCTGCAGGCCCTTGTAGAGGCGCGCGACGACGCCGTCCTTGTACTTGTTCACGCCCGCCATGTCGATCGACTCCAGCGACGCGCGGACGCCGAAGGACTCCGCCTCGCGCGCGGTGTCGGCGACCTCGGCCGCGTGGAGCAGGGCCTTGGTCGGGATGCACCCGCGGTGCAGGCAGGTCCCTCCCAGCAGGTCTTTCTCCACGAGGGCGACCGACAGCCCCAGTTCGGCGGAGCGCAGTGCGGCGGCGTAGCCACCGCTGCCCCCTCCGAGGATGACGACGTCGTACTCCTGCTCGGCGGCACCTGCCACGAATTGCTCCCGGTGTTGGCTGATGGCGACTGGGTCCGGGCGATTCTGTCACCACGGACCACCTCGGGCGCCAGTGGGGACGCGACGGTGCTGCCCGGACGTGACGACGGCGGCACCACGGGTGTCGTGGTGCCGCCGTCGTCCTGCTGCCGGGGGCGTCGTCGGTGCTGCGGCCCGCTCGCGCCGGTGGTGCGCTGGGGTCAGCGCAGCCACTCGGTCGGGGTGGACTCCTTCTTCAGGGGCGCGGCCTCCTTCTTGAGGGGGGCCGCCTCCTTCTTGAGCGGCGCCGCTTCCTTCTTCAGTAGCGCGGCCTCCTTCTTCAGGGGGGCCACCTCCTTCTTGAGCGGCGCGGCCTCCTTCTTCAAGGGGGCGGCCTCCTTCTTCAGGGGCGCCGCCTCCTTCTTGAGGAGACCCGCCTCCTTCTTCAGCAGACCCGCCTCCTTCTTGAGGGGGGCGGCCTCCTTCTTCAGCGGCGCCGCCTCCTTCTTCGCGGGGGCGACGCTCGTCTGCTTGGCCACGGCGACGGGCTCGGCGAGGGCGACGCCGCTCGTCCCGACCACGGCGCCGGCCACGAGGGCCGTGCCGGCGGCGGCGAGGGTGGCGCGACGGGCGAGGTGGATCAGGCGGGACATGGAGCCTCCTGGGCGGGCGACCGGCCGCGGCCGGGCGGTTCGAAAGGGTGGGCGGGTGCTGACGTCCCCCGAGAGTCGTCACCAAGAGCATAGCGGTCGTCGCTATCTGTGCACGACTCCCCGGGAGGTTCGATCAGGCCATCAGACCCGTTCGTGCAGTCTTCATCACTCATCGTCATGAATGGAAGGCTCAACGCTCGGAGAGATCACCCGTTCGGGCGAATCCCGTCACCCGCGACCGCGCGGACGAACGGCCGCACCTGACCGGTTCAGGAGGTCGCGAGGTCCTCCGCGAGGGCCAGCAGCGTCCGGACGGCGACACCCGTCCCGCCCTTCGGCGTGTACCCGTGGGGCTCGCCCGTCTGGAACGCCGGCCCGGCGATGTCCAGGTGCGCCCACGGCACCGGCTCGCCGTCGGCACCCGTTCCCACGAACTCCTGCAGGAAGAGGCCCGCGACGAGCATGCCGCCGGCGCGGTCGCCGATGTTGGCGAGGTCGGCGACGGGGGAGTCCAGGCTCGCCCGCAGCTCGCGGGGCAGCGGCATCGGCCAGAACTGCTCGCCCGCCCGCTCGGCCGCGGCCAGCACGGCGTCGCGGAAGCCGTCGTGGTTGCCCATCACGGCCGACACCCGGTTGCCGAGCGCGACGACCTGGGCGCCCGTCAGCGTCGCGACGTCGACGACGTGGTCCGGGTGCTCGGCGGTCGCCGCCACCAGCGCGTCGCCCAGCACGAGGCGGCCCTCGGCGTCGGTGTTGAGGACCTCGACCGTCGTGCCGCCGTGCAGCGTCAGGACGTCGGAGGGCCGGATCGCGGTGCCCGAGGGCATGTTCTCGGCGACCGCCAGCCAGCCCGTGACGCGCAGCGGCAGGTCCAGGTCGGCCGCGGCCTTGACGGCAGCCAGCACGGCCGCCGCCCCGGACATGTCGCTCTTCATCGTCTCCATGCCGGCCGGCGGCTTGAGCGAGAGGCCGCCGGAGTCGAAGGTGATGCCCTTGCCGACGAGCGCGAGGTGGCCGCGGGCCGCCTTCGGGCGGTGCTCGACCACGACGAGGCGCGGCGGCCGGGCCGAGCCCTGGCCGACCCCGAGGATGCCGCCGAAGCCGCCGTCGGCGAGCTCCTGCTCGGCGAGGACGCGCACCGTGAGCGAGCTGCCCTCGGCGAGGTGCACGGCGGCGGCCGCGAGGTCCGCGGGCGCCAGGTCACCGGGGGCGGTGTTGACGAGGTCGCGGGCCAGCGCCACGGCCTCACCGACGACGCGGGCGCGCTCGAGGGCCGTGCGCAGCGCCCGGTCGCGCGGCTTGCCGACGAGCACCGCGACCTCGGCGACCGGGGCCCGCTCGACCGTGCGGTACAGGGAGAACGCGTAGGCGCCGAGCGCCGCTCCCTCGGCGACCGCACCGACGGCACCCGCGTCCGGCACGGGCAGCGCCAGCGCGACGCTGCGGCGGCCGGCGAGGACGCGCACCGCGGACCCCGTCGCGCGGCGCAGCACCTCGTGCGCGTCGGCCGCAGCGAGCGGGCCGACGCCGACCAGGGCGACGAGGGACGTCGCCAGCCCCGGCACCGACGGCACGAGCTGCACCGCCTCCGCGGCCCCGGTGACGCGCAGGTCGGTCACCGCGCTCGTGAGCGCCGCGCGCGCCGCGCGCGGCAGCTCGTCGGTGGCCAGGAGGACGGGAGAGCCCCCGTCGTCGGCCACCGCCAGCACCAGCACGTCGGCGGCGACGCTCTTGACGGACTTCCCGGACAGGGTGAGGTGGACCACGGCCTCACCCTAGCCAGCGCGCCGCAGGCCCTGCGCCGGGCCGCGGCGGCCGGGGTGGCAGGCTCGCGGGGCGTGGGCGTGGGCGTGGGCGTGGACGTGGACGTGGACGGGGAGGTGCAGGTGGACGGGGACGACGCCGCGCGCCGCCACGGGGAGGACCTGCGCGTGCGGCCGTACGCCCCGGACGACCTGGACGCCCTGCGCGAGGTCTGCCTGCGCACGGCCGACGTCGGCGCCGACGCCACGGGCCTCACCCGCTGGCCCGACCTGGTGGGGGACGTCTACGCGGCCCCCTACGCCGTGCACGACCCGGAGCTCGTGACGGTCGTCGAGCGCGCCGGACGCGTCGCGGGCTACGTGATCGGCTGCCGCGACACCCTCGCCTTCGAGGCCTGGTGCGCCGGGACGTGGTGGCCGCCGCTGCGCGCGAGGTACCGACCCGCGCCCGGCGAGGCCGTCCGGCCCTTCGACGCCCCGCTCCTGCACCTCGTGCACACCGCGCCGGACCCCGCCCGCCCCCACCTGACGACGCACCCGGCTCACCTGCACGTCGACCTGCTCCCGGTCGCGCAGGGCCGCGGCCTGGGCCGCCGGCTGCTGGAGCACGTCGTGCGGCAGCTGCGCGACGCGGGCGCCCCCGGCGTGCACCTGGGCGTGTCCGCGGCGAACACGCGGGCCGTGGCCGTCTACCGGCGGCTCGGGTTCGACCCCCTCGTCGACTCCGGGCCCGCGGCGACGGGCTACCTGCTGGGGCGCTCGCTGTCCGCGGAGGCCGCGGGCCCGCCGACCCGCTGACCCTCGTCCGCCGCGCCGGTCGCCACGGGCCCCGCCGGCACCCCGTGCCCCGCCGGCACCTCAGGCCCGGGCTGCGGCCGGGGCTCCGGCTCCACCTCGGGCTCCGGGCGGCCGCCGGGGACGACCTCGGGCGAGGGGTCCCCCGTCGGCTCGCCCTCGGGCGCCGGCTCGTCGTCGGCCCCCCGATCGACGGCCGCGGGTCCGTCGACCGCCGGTGCGTCCGCCGGGGCCTGCGGCGCCGGCGGGGCGTCGGCCGCGTCGGAGGCGGCCAGGACCTGCGCGGCCCGCAGCACCGCCAGCGCGGTCAGCGCGCCGGTCCCGCCCCCGCGCGCGGCCCCCAGGTCCAGCAGCGGGTCGAGCTTCAGGCGGTCGGCGGCCAGCGCCTGCGCGGGCTCCGCGGTGCGGGCCGCCAGCGCCCACCAGCGCTCGACGCCCGGCACCCCGCGGGAGGCGACCAGCGCGGCCGCCACGGACACGACGCCGTCGAGGAGGACCGGGGTGCGGCGCGCGGCGGCGCGCAGCAGGAAGCCGACCGCGGCCGCGGTGTCGGCGCTGCCCACGGCCTGCAGCAGGACCACGGGCCGGGTCGCGTGCCTCCGGCTGCGGCGCACGGCGTCGCGGATGGCCGCGGTCTTGCGCATCCACGCGGCGTCGTCGATGCCGCTGCCCCGCCCGACGACGTCGACCGCGCCCTTGCGCAGGCACGCCGCGACCAGCACGGCGGCCACCGTGGTGCCCCCGACGCCGAGGTCCCCCAGCATCAGCAGGTCCACCCCCGCGTCGACCTCGGCGTCGGCGACGGCGGCCCCGGCGCGCAGCGCGGCCTCGGTCTCGGCGAGCGTCAGGGCGTCCTCGACCCGCACGTCGCCCGACGCGCGCCGCACGGCGTGCGCCGTGACGGCGGCGGGCAGGTCGGCCAGGTCGTCGTCGACGGCCATCGCGTGCACGACCACGTCCACGCCGTGCAGCGCGGCGAGGCTCGCCGTGGGCCCGCGTCCGGCCACCAGCGCCCGCACGGCGTCGGCGGTCGCCGTCGGCGCGAGCCGGGACACGTCCTGCCGGGCGATCCCGTGGTCGCCCGCGAAGACCACCAGCCGGGCCCGGTCCAGCGGCGCCGGCACGTCGCGGTCCTGCGTGCTCGCCAGCCAGCCGCCCAGGACCTCCAGCCGGGAGGCCCCGAGCAGGGGAGCGTCCACGCGCGGCGGCGTGGTCGGCGGCCGCGGCGAGCTCAGCCCCTCGGCGAGCTCGCGCAGGTTCAGCGGCGGCGGGCCGTCGCTCATCGTGGT
>NZ_JAAALN010000176.1 GCF_009906795.1 Kineococcus siccus | reverse complement strand
TGGCCGCACTGTGCCCGCCGCCTCCGACAGCCCGCCCCGCGTGCGCCCCGCGCACCGGCTGGCAGTCTCGGGACGTGCCCGACCGCCCGCCACCGGACCCCGTCGACCCGCCGCACCTGCCCGGGCTCCCGGCGCGCGCCGAGGAGGTGCTCGAGGTGGTCGAGGCGATCCCCTCGGGACGCGTCCTGACGTACGGCGACGTGGGCGAGCTCGTCGGGGACCGGGGGCCCCGCTTCGTCGGCACGGTGCTGCGCCGCTTCGGGGCCGACGTGTGCTGGTGGCGCGTCCTGCGCGCCGACGGCAGCGCCGCGCCCGGCCTCGCCGACCGGGCCGTCGTGCACTGGCGCGCCGAGGCGGTGCCGCTGCGCCGCGACGACCGCGACCCGGCGCAGGTGCGCGTCGACCTGCGCCGGGCGCGCTGGGACGCCGCGGGCTTCGACCCGGCGGCCGGACCCGGACGGGACGTCCCGTGAGCACCCTGGCGCAGGACCTTCGCGCCGCCCGGTCCCGCTTCTCGGTCGAGTTCTCCCCGGCGCACGACCCCGACGCCGCCGCCCGGCAGTGGGACGCCGTGCGGCGCATCGAGGCGCTCGGGCCCGTGTTCGCCTCGGTCACCTGCGGGGCGGGCGGCGGCAGCCGGGGCGGCACGGTCGAGCTGGCCGGCCGGCTGACGCGGGAGACGCGCGTGCGCCCGCTCGCCCACGTCACCGCCGTGGGGCAGTCCGTCACCGAGCTGCGGGCGGTCCTCGACGACCTCGCGGCCGCCGGCGTGCACGACGTCCTCGCGCTGCGCGGCGACCCGGACGGGGACCCCGCGGCCCCGTGGGTCGCCCACCCCGAGGGCTTCGACCACGCCGACGAGCTCGTCCGGCTGGCGAGGGAACAGGGTGCCCGCTCGGTGGCCGTGGCCGCGTTCCCGCTGGGTCACCCCGACTCGGCGGACCTCGACGCGGACACGCACCACCTGCTGGGCAAGGTCAGGGCCGGTGCGGACGTCGCCGTGGCGCAGCTCAGCCTGGACGTCGAGGACTTCCTGCGCCTGCGCGACCGCTTCGGGACGGCGCTGGCCGCGGCCGGCCTGGACCCCGTGCCGCTGCTGCCCGGCGTGCTGCCGCTGACGAGCCCGCGCGTCCTGGAGGTCGCCCACCGGCTCACGGGGGCCCGCGAGCCGGCGGCGGTGCGGCGGCGGCTCGCCCCGCTGGCGGGCGACCGCGCCGCCTTCCGGGAGGAGGGCCTGCGGCTCGCGCTGGAGGCCGGCCGCCGGCTGCGCGAGGAGGGGGTCGAGGTGCTGCACCTGTACTCCCTCGACCGCGCCGCGGCGGTCACCGAGCTGGTGCGCGAGCTGGGCCTGGCCGGTCCCGGCGCCGGCCCGGACACCGGCCCGGACGCCGCCCCGGCGCGCTGACGCGGGCCTCGGAGGTGTGTCAGCGGGGTCGAGTCCGAGGGGTGTGGTGGCATGGCGGACGTGCTCAGGGAGAACGTCGACAGCGACGCCGCGGCGGCCGGGACGACCCGTGGCGGGTCGTCCGGCGGGCGCCGCCCGGGGGCCTCGGCCACCGGTCGCGGCCGCCAGGACGTCCCGCAGCTGCGCCGCGCCCCGCAGCGCCTGGTGCGGGCGCTGGCCCCCGACGCCACGCAGCGCGCGGTGCTCGGCACGCGTCCCGGCAGCGGTCCGCTCGTGGTGCTGGGGGCGCCCGGCACCGGCCGGACGAGCGTCCTGCGGGAGCTCGTCGCCGCGCGCGTCGAGCGCGACGCGACGCCCCCGGACCGCGTGCTCGTGCTGGCGCCGTCGCGGCGCGCGGCGGGGGCGCTGCGCGACGAGCTGTCCGACCGCCTGCGGCGCACCGTGGGACAGCCCGCGGCACGGACGCCGCAGTCGTACGCCTTCGGGCTGCTCCGCCTGGTCCACGCGCGGGACGGCGTCCCGCCACCGCGGCTGATCTCCGGTGCCGAGCAGGACTCGATCCTCGCGGACCTGCTGGCCGGTCACCTCGCCGTCACCGCCGAGGCCGTCGACGACGTGGTGGAGGCGCTGTTCGAGCCGGACGCCCTCGGCGGCTGGACCCCGGCCGGTGCCCTGCGGGCGCCGCAGTGGCCCGCCGACGTCCCGCGCGCCTCGTGGGGGCTGCGCAGCTTCCGCAACGAGCTGCGCGACCTGCTGATGCGAGCGGTCGAGCGCGGCCTGCAGCCCGAGGAGCTGGCCGAGCTGGGCCGCCGGCACGGGCGGCCCGAGTGGCAGGCCGCCGCGAGCCTGCTCACGGAGTACCTGGGCGTCAACGCCCTCGGCCGCGCCGAGGCGTACGACCCGGCCGGCGTCGTCGACGAGGCGGTCGCGCAGCTGACGGCGGACCCCGAGCTGCTGGGCGCGGAGCGCGAGCGGTGGTCGCTCGTCGCCGTGGACGACGCGCAGGACCTGTCCGAGGCCGGGCTGCGGCTGCTGGAGGCGGTCGCGGGCGGTGGCCGCGACCTGCTGGTCGTCAGCGACCCGGACGCCGTCACGCAGGGCTTCCGGGGCGCGGACGCGCGCATGGCGGCCGAGCTGCCCGACCGCTTCCGCGCCGCCGACGGCGGGCCCGCGCCGGTCCTCGTGCTCGGCACGGCCTGGCGGCAGGCGCCGGCGCTGCGCTCGGCCACGGCCCGCGTCGCGGAGCGCATCGGGGCGCTGGGCGGGGCGCCGCAGCGTGCCGCGGTCGCCTCCCGCACCCCCGGGCTCGGGGCCGGGCGCGTCGAGGTCGCCGTGCTGGCGTCGGCCACGCAGGAGGCGGCGTGGATCGCCCAGCGGCTGCGCCGCCGGCACCTGCTGGAGGGGGTGGCGTGGTCGCGGATGGCCGTCGTCGTCCGCTCGGCGGGGCACACGACCGGCCTGCGCCGCGGTCTCGTCGCCGCCGGGGTCCCGCTCACCGTCCCGCTGGCCGAGGTCCCGGTGCGTGACGAGCCCGCCGTGCGGCCGCTCCTGACGGCCCTCGAGGTCGTGCTGCACCCGGAGGCGCTCGACCCCGCCGCGGCCCGCGACCTGGTGACGTCCCCGCTCGGCGGCGCGGACGTCGTCGCCCTGCGCCGGCTGCGGCAGTCGTTGCGCCGCAGCGAACTGGCTGCGGGTGGGGGGCGCAGCAGCGACGCCGTCCTCGCCGGGGTGCTGGCCGACCCGGAGCTCGTGAGCACCGCCGACGCCGGGCACCTGGCGGGGGACGACCCCGCCGACACCGGGGCCCTGCGCCCCGCGCAGCGCGTCGCGGCCGTCCTGGACGCGGGCCGGGCCGCCCTGCGCGCGGCCGACGCGAGCGCCGAGACGGTGCTGTGGGCCCTGTGGGCCGCCAGCGGCCTGGCCGAGCGGTGGCAGCGGCAGGCGCTCGCCGGCGGGGTGGACGGAGCCCGGGCCGACCGCGACCTCGACGCGGTCCTGGCGCTGTTCGAGGCGGCGGGCCGCTTCGTCGACCGCTTCCCGGGGGCCGGCAGCGCGCCGCGCTTCCTCGACCAGCTGCTGACCGCGGAGGTGCCCTCGGACACGCTGGCCGACCGGGCACCCGACGCGGGTGCGGTCACGCTGACCACCCCTCAGGGGGCGGTCGGGCGCGAGTGGGACCTCGTGCTCGTCGCGGGCGTGCAGGAGGGCGTCTGGCCGGACCTGCGCCTGCGCGGCTCGGTGCTCGGCGCGCAGGCCCTGGTCGACGCCCTCGAGGGCCGCGACGCGGACGGCCCCGGCGCCCGCCGCGCGGTCCTGGAGGACGAGCTGCGGCTCTTCCACGTCGCGCTGACCCGGGCCCGCCGCGAGGTCGCCGTCACGGCCGTGCGCACGGAGGACGAGCGGCCGAGCGCGTTCGTCGACCTCGTCGACCCGGCCGGCGCCGATCCGCAGGACGGCGACGACGGGGAGCGGGCCCTGTCGGACGTGCCGCGGGCCGTGTCGCTGCCCGCGCTCGTGGCCCGGTTGCGGCAGGTGCTCTGCGCCCCGGACGGGCAGGAGACCGGTGAGCGCCGCGCGGCGGCGGCCGCCCGTCTGGCCGAGCTCGCGGCGGCCGGGGTGGCGGGCGCCGACCCGGACGACTGGTACGGCGCCCGCAGCCTGACCGACGTGGGGCCGCTGCGGGCCCCGGAGGAGACGGTGCCGGTCTCGCCGTCGCGCGTGGAGGCGTTCGAGCGGTGCGGCCTGCGCTGGCTGCTGGAGTCGGTGGGCGCCCGCAGCGGGGACTCGACCGGGCAGACGCTCGGCAACCTCGTGCACCGCATCGCGGCTGAGGCGCCGGACGCGACGCTGCCCGAGCTCCGCCGCCGGCTGGACGCCCTGTGGCCCACGCTCGGCCTCAGCGCGGGCTGGGTGACCGACACCGAGCGGCGCCGGGCGGACCGGATGCTCGAGAAGCTGGCCGAGTACTACCGCACGAGCCGCGCGGAGGGCCGGGAGCTCGTGGCCGTGGAGGAGGACGTGGACGTGGAGATCGGCCGCGCTCGCGTGCGGGGCCGCGTGGACCGCCTCGAGCTCGACGCCCGGGGCCGTCCCGTCGTCGTGGACCTGAAGACCGGCAAGTCGCAGCCCGCCGCCGCGGAGCTGGCGCGCAACGCGCAGCTCGGCGTCTACCAGCTCGCGGCGTCGGAGGGCGGCTTCGCCCGCGCGGTGCCGGGGAGTCCAGTCGCGGCGGGGGGTGCGGCGCTGGTGCAGCTGGGAGGCAAGCAGCGCAGCGCACCCGTGCAGCGGCAGGAGCCGATCGGTGACGACGAGGACCCGCAGTGGGCGCGGACCCTGCTCGCCCGGGCCGCCGACGGCATGGCCGCCGACCGGTTCGAGGCGGTCGTGGGCCCGCACTGCGGCTACTGCCCGGTGTTCACCAGCTGCCCGGCGCAGGAGGCCGGGCTCAGCGTCTGCGCGGAGGACCAGTCGTGAGCACCACCCTGACGCCGCCCGTCCCCGGTCCGGCCACCCTGCTGGGAGCCGTCGAGATCGCCGAGCGGCTGGGCCGGCCCCGCCCGACGCCCGAGCAGGTCGCGGTGATCGAGGCCCCGGTCGAACCGCTGCTCGTGGTCGCCGGTGCCGGCTCCGGCAAGACCGAGACCATGTCCTCCCGCGTGGTGTGGCTCGTGGCCAACGGGCTCGTGCGCCCCGAGGACGTCCTCGGCCTGACCTTCACGCGCAAGGCCGCGGGCGAGCTCGCCGAGCGCGTGCGGCGGCGGCTGCGGGCCCTGCGCTCCCGCGGCATCGGTGCGACCGCGGGACGCGGTGCCGGCGGGGGCGCCCTCGACGACGGTGAACCCGTCGTGGCGACCTACCACGCCTACGCCGCGTCGCTCGTGACCGACCACGGGCTGCGCCTGGGCATCGAGCCGCAGTCGACCGTGCTCTCGGACGCGGGGGCCTGGCAGCTCGCGTCCGAGGTCGTCGAGACGTGGCGCGGTGACCTGCCGGACGTCGAGGCGGCGGCGACCACGCTGGCCGCCGCCCTGCTGCAGCTGGCGGGAGAGTGCGCCGAGCACCTCGTGGACCCGGACGACGTGGCCCGCTTCGTCGTGGCCACCGAGGCGCAGATCACGGCCCTGCCGCGCGACGAGAAGTGGATCGCCAAGCACGGGGCGCACGTGCCGGGGGAGCCGTACGCCGACGTCGCCAAGGTCGTCGCCGTCCTGCGCGCCCGGCGCTCGGTGGTGCCCCTGCTGGCGGAGTACGTGCGGCGCAAGCGCGACGCCGAGCAGCTCGACTTCGGTGACCAGGTCCTCCTCGCGGCGCGCCTCGCGCGCGAGGTCCCGTCGGTCGCGGCCGCCGAGCGCGCACGGCACCGCGTCGTGCTGCTGGACGAGTACCAGGACACGAGCTTCGCGCAGCTCGCGCTGCTGCAGGCCCTGTTCGGCGACGGTCACCCCGTGACCGCCGTGGGCGACCCGCACCAGTCGATCTACGGCTGGCGCGGCGCCAGCGCGGGCAACCTGCGCAGCTTCCCGGCCCAGTTCCGCCGCGCCGACGGCCGGGCGGCGACCGTGGCCCCGCTCGCGACCAGCTGGCGCAACGACGACGCGGTCCTGGCGGCCGCCAACCTCGTCGCCGCCCCGCTCGCGAGCACCCTCACCGCGGGGACGGGTGCCGGTGCCGTCGTCACGCTGCGCGCCCGGGCGGGCGCCGGCCGGGGGCTCGTGCGGACCGCCTTCGCCGCGACCGTGGAGGAGGAGGCCGCCGAGATCGCCGCACGGCTCGGCGAGGTCTGGCGCGCCGACACGGGCGCGACCGGCCCGGACGGGCGGCCGGCGCCGCGCCGCACGGCCGCGGTCCTGTGCCGCAAGCGCAGCCAGTTCGTCGTCCTGCAGCGGGCGCTGCGCGACGCGGGCCTGCCGGTCGAGGTGGTCGGCCTGGGGGGCCTGCTGTCGACACCTGAGGTCGTCGACGTCGTCGCCACCCTGCACGTCCTGCACGACCCCGGACGCGGCGACCACCTCGCCCGCCTGCTCACGGGAGCCCGCTGGCGCATCGGCGCGCGCGATCTGGAGGCGCTCGGGGCGTGGGCCCGGCAGCTGCAGCGGCGGCGTGCCGGGCGGCCCGCCGAGCCGGCCGTCGAGACGGCGCCGGACGCCGGGCCCGACGACGTGGCGACCGTCGTCCTGCCCGACGAGGTCGAGGCGTCGAGCCTCGTGGAGGCCTTGGACGAGCTGCCGCCCGCGACCTGGCGGACGGTCGAGGGGCGGGGGCTCACCGAGGAGGGGCACCGTCGCCTGACCCGTCTCGCCGGTCTGCTGCGGCGGCTGCGCTCGCGCAGCCACCTGGGGCTCGCCGACCTGGTCGGCGAGGTGGAGCGGGCCCTGCTGCTCGACGTCGAGGTCGCGGCCCGCCCGGGCAGCACCCCGGAGCGCGAGCGCGCCAACCTCGACGCGCTGGCGGACGCGGCGGCGTCCTTCGCGATGTCGTCTCAGCGCCCGGGCCTGGGGGGCTTCCTCTTGTGGCTCGACGCCGCCGAGGTGCGGGAGCGGGGCCTCGAGCCCGGCGCCTCCGACGTGTCCCGCGACGCGGTGCAGCTGCTGACGGTGCACGCCAGCAAGGGGCTGGAGTGGGACGTCGTCGCCGTCCCCGGGCTGGTCGAAGGCGTCTTCCCCGCCTCCGGCGACACGTCCGCCGGCTGGCTCGGGGGCATGGGCAGCCTCGGCGTCCTGCCGTACCCGCTGCGCGGGGACCGGGCCAACCTGCCCGCGTGGGACATCGCCGCGTGCGGGACGCAGAAGGAGCTGAAGGAGGCGCGGGAGGCGTTCCGGGAGGCGTGCGGTGAGCACGAGATGCTCGAGGAGCGGCGCCTCGCGTACGTGGCGTTCACCCGGGCCAAGCAGGAGCTGCTGCTCAGCGGCGCCTGGTGGGACGACGCGAGCCGGCCCCGCACGGTGTCCCGCTTCCTGCGGGAGGTCCTCGAGGCCCCGGAGGGTGCGGTGCCCGGGCTGGTGAGCCTGCCGCCGGCCATCGAACCGCCGCCGGGGGAGCCGAACCCGCGCACGGCCGAACCCCAGCGCGCGGTGTGGCCGGTGGATCCGCTCGCCGCCCGGCGCGCCGACGTGGACGCGGGCGCCGCTGCGGTCCGCGCCGCCCTGGCGGCGCGCGCCGGGGTCACCGGGGTCACCGGGGACGACCCAGTGGACGACTCAGTGGACGACTCGGGGGGCGGCCCGGGCGACGGGTCCGCGGACGCGGCCGGCGACGGCCGGGACCACCCGGTCCACGACGCCGCGGAGGCTGCGGCGGACGGTCTGGACGAGGAGGCGGCCGGCTGGGCCGAGCAGGCCCGGCTGCTGCTGGCCGAGCGGGCCGCAGCCCAGACCGCGCGCGGGGTCCTGCTGCCCGCGCACCTGTCGGCGTCGCGGCTGGTCGCGCTGGCGGAGGACCCGGACGCCCTCGCCCTGCAGCTGCGGCGCCCGGTGCCGCTCCCGCCGCGGCCCGCGACCCGGCGGGGCACCGCCTTCCACGCGTGGCTCGAGCAGCGGTTCACGGCGAGCTCGCTGCTCGACCTCGTCGACGTGCCCGGTGCCGCGGACGACGACGCGGCGGACGACCGCGAGCTCGCCGCGCTGCAGGACGCCTACCTGGCGTCGGAGTGGGCGCGCCGGGACCCGGTCTGCGTCGAGGTGTCGGTCGAGACGCCCGTGGCGGGGCTCGTGGTGCGCGGCCGCATCGACGCGGTGTTCCGGATGCGGACCCCCGAGGGCCGCGAGGTCTTCGACGTCGTCGACTGGAAGACCGGGCGGCCCCCGACGGGTGCCGGCCGCCGCGCGCGCGACGTCCAGCTCGCGGTCTACCGCCTCGCCTGGTCGCGCTGGCGCGACGTCCCGCTGGAGGACGTCAGCGCCGCGTTCTTCTACGCCTCGACGGGGGAGACGGTGCGTCCCGTCGACCTCCTCGGCGTCGAGGAGCTCGAGGCCCTGGTCACCTCGGTCCCCGAGGCGGCCACGACCGGCTGACCCACCGCGGGTGCCCGCCGGCGGTCGACCGGTGGCCGGAGGTCCTGCGGGGTCCGCGCGTTCGGGCCCACCCCGCCGGTTCGCCGGCGGCGGTCCGGGGCTCGCTCCGAGTCTCGCCTCGCCGCGCAGCAGGTCCTCGAAGTCCGTGGCCGCGTCGGGGTTCCCGTGGAGCCGTTCCCGCGTCCGAGTTCCCGCGTCCGCGGCCCCGGGCTCCGGCGACCGCGCCCGGGGTTCCCGCGTCCGGGTTCCCGGCACCTGCGCTGCGGAGGAGGTCGTCGAAGAGGCTCTGCCGCAACGGGTCTCCGCGCGCGTCGATGACCTCGACGAAGGGGTTGAGTTGCCCGTCACCGCGCGGTCAGGTGGGCTCGCGCCGCCTCGAGCTCCGCGGTCCAGCCCGCGCGGGTCGTCGTCGACGCGCGAGCGGCGGTCCTCGGCGGAGCCGCTGAGCCGGGCGTGGTGGCGGCGACGCGCAGCACGACCCGGTCACACCGTGACGAGGCCGGGCGCGCCGAGTCGTCGTCGTGCGCCGCGGATGCGTTACTGACCCCGTGACGGACCTCCCGCC
>NZ_JAAALN010000175.1 GCF_009906795.1 Kineococcus siccus | reverse complement strand
ACCCGCAGCATCCCCAGCGGGCGGAACAGCTCACCCGCCGCGACCTCGACCGCCTGGAGGACGCCGAGCTCCTCCGGCCGGGCCGGCCGGACCCTCAGGGCGACCCCGGCGTCGGGGGCGGCGGGCCGGGCGGCGCTGGACATGGGGAGACGGTAGTCGAACGCGCGTTCGAGCACCACGTCGTGCGGCCGCAGTGCCCAGGCGCCTCCGCACACCTCGAGAACACCGTCACCCGCACCGGGTTGCGCAAGGGCAAGTTCGGCGAGGGGATCTACGTCGGCTCCGCCCAGAGCAACTGGGAGACCTACGGCGACGGCGGCCCCGACCGCAGCGACGACAACCTCCTGGCCCGCAACGACATCTCGGGCACGACCGCCGAGTCGGTCGACATCAAGGAAGGCACCACGGGCGGGCGGCTGATCGACAACGTCTTCGACGGCACCGGCATGACCGACGCCGACTCATGGGTCGACGTCAAGGGCAACGGGTGGGTGATCAGCGGCAACACCGGCCGCAACACCCCCAAGGACGGGTTCCAGACCCACCGCATCCTCGAGGGCTGGGGCACGGACAACGTCTTCGAGGACAACGTCCTCGACGTGCCCGCCCCGGGCGAGGGCATCTACATCCACAAGCCGAAGGTCACCGACAACCGGGTGCTGTGCAGCAACCGCGACAGCTCCGGCGCACCGGTCAGCAGCACCATCGCCTGCGAGAGCTGACCCTCTCCCCCAGTCCCACCGGCACCACCACCTCTCCCCACCGACCGTCCGGGTCCCGGACGCGGTCCCGCACGTCCGGACGCACCCCGGACGCCCACTCCCACGGAGGTTCGCCATGTCCCTCACCACCACCCCCGCCGACGCCCTCGACCTCGAGCTCCACCGCGACACGGTCACCGAGGACGGCGCACGGCCGCGCATGACCGTCATCGGCACCGGCTACCTCGGCGCGACGCACGCGATCTGCATGGCCGTCCTGGGCTTCGAGGTCCTCGGCGTCGACGTCGACCCCGCCAAGGTCGCCCGGCTGGCCGCCGGCGAGGTCCCGTTCTTCGAGCCCGGGCTGCCCGAGCTGCTGCGCAAGGCCCTGGACAGCGGGCGCCTGCGCTTCACGACGGACTTCGCGGAGGCCGGTGAGTTCGGCGACGTGCACTTCCTCTGCGTCGGCACGCCGCAGGCGCCGGGCAGCGACGCCGCCGACCTGACGTACGTGCGCGCCGCGACGACCGCCCTGGCCCGCAACCTGCGCCGGCGGGCCCTCGTGGTCGGCAAGTCGACCGTGCCGGTGGGGACGGCCGCCGAGCTCACGGAGCTGGTGCAGCGGACCGCCCCGGCCGGCACCGCGGTCGAGCTCGCCTGGAACCCCGAGTTCCTGCGCGAGGGCTTCGCCGTCGACGACACCATGAACCCCGACCGGCTGGTGTTCGGGGTCTCCCCGGAGTGGGCCGAGCAGCGGCTGCGCGCTTGCTTCGCCCCGGTGGTCGACGACCACGGCACGCCCGTCCTCGTCGTCGACCTCCCGACGGCGGAGCTGGTGAAGGTGGCGGCGAACTCGTTCCTGGCCACGAAGATCTCCTACATCAACGCGATGGCCGAGGTGTGCGAGCGCACGGGCGCAGACGTCACGAAGCTCGCCGAGGCGCTGGCCCACGACTCCCGGATCGGCGGCCGCTTCCTCAAGCCCGGACTGGGTTTCGGGGGCGGCTGCCTGCCGAAGGACATCCGCGCGTTCAAGGCCCGCGCCGAGGAGCTGGGCGTCGGGCAGGCCGTGGCGTTCCTCCACGAGATCGACGCGATCAACAAGCGCCGCCGCGCCCGGACGGTCGACCTGGTGCGCGAGGTGGCCGGCGGCGACCTGCGCGGGGTCCGCGTCGCCGCGTGGGGGGCCGCCTTCAAGCCGGACAGCGACGACATCCGCGACGCGCCCGCGCTCGACGTGGCGGTGCTCCTGCAGGAGGCCGGCGCGCTCGTCACGGTCTACGACCCCGAGGCGATGGTCAACGCGCGCCGCAGCTACCCGCAGCTCGCCTACGCCGACTCGGCGCTGGAGGCCGCCCGCGACGCCGACGTGGTCGTGCTCCTCACCGAGTGGCGGCAGTTCCGCGAGGTCGACCCGGAGGTCCTGGGCGAGGTCGTCGCGCACCGCCGCGTGGTCGACGGCCGGCACGCGCTGGACCGCACGGCGTGGCGCGCGGCCGGCTGGGAGCACCGCGCGCTGGGCCGGCCGTGAGGCGCCCCGCTGCCGTCGCGGCGGGAGCGGGTGCGCTCCTCGTGCTGCTCACCGGCTGCTCCCTCGGGGCCCAGCCGCAGCCGGGTGCGCAGCGCGCCCCCGGGCCCGCGGTGACCGTCCTGCCCGTGCCGGACGTCGCGCCCGTCGAGCAGGCCGCCGCGCGGGAGCGGTTCCGGCGGGCGGCGGACGGGACGCTGCTGCCGGACGCGACGACGACCCCCGGGTCCGTCTTCGCGGACGTGACGCAGGCCGACCTGTGCGGCCCCCGGTACTCGGCGGGCGTGCGGCGCGAGCGCAGCGCCGACGGCGACGAGGTCCGGACCGCGTACGGGGTCGACGGCGACCGCTCCGCCTACTCCGTCGACCACCTCGTGCCCGTGTCCCTGGGGGGCGACAACCGGGTGGCGAACCTGTGGCCGCAGCCGCGGGACGGGCAGTTCGCGCTCGCCGCCAAGGACACCCTGGAGGGCCACCTGCGCGGCCTGGTCTGCCAGGGGACCGTTCCGCTGGAGGAGGCGCGCACGGCCATCGCGCAGGACTGGCGCGCCGCCTACGACCGGTACATGCCCCTGCCGCTCGCGGTCGCCGTCTCGCCGCCTCCGCCCGCGGCCCCCGCTCCCGACGCGGTCGCGGCGGGCCGTCCGTGCCCGACCGAGGGCGTGGTCGCGCTCTCCGCCGACAAGGGCGTGCGGCTGGTCTGCCGACCGACGGCCGAGGGCGTCCTGCAGTGGCAGCGGCGCGGCTGAGCGAGGCGTGCCCAACGCGGCGGGACGGCGGCCGTCCGGCTCACGTCGCCGGGCGGCCGGGGCCCGCCGCGCGGTCGGTGGCTAGCACCGCCCAGACCTGCTGGTCGTGGCGCGTGCCGCGGTAGGGCCACGCCTCGCGCAGGGTGCCCTCCAGGGTCATGCCGAGGCGGCGGGCGACGGCCGCGCTGCGGACGTTGTCGGCCCGGCAGCGCCACTCCGCGCGGTGCAGGCCGCGGTCGTCGAACGCCCAGTCCAGCAGGACCCCCGCCGCGGGGGTGACCAGGCCGCGCCCCTCGGCGGCCGGCTCCAGCCAGCAGCCCAGCTCGCAGGACCCCGTGGCCGCGCTGAACGACACGAACATCACCCCGCCGACGAGCACGCCCGCGTCCCAGACGCCGAACAACCGCGCTCCGTCGCCCGCCGCGGCGTCGGCGTAGCGGCGCAGGGTGGCCCGCGCCCCCTCGACGGTGTCGGTGACGAACGCGGGGCCGACCCACGGCCGGACGTGCTCGCGGCACCGGTCGAGGTGGCGCGCGAACTCCTCCGCGTGGAACACCTCCAGGGGACGCAGGTCGCGTCCCGGGCCCAGCGCCACCGTGAACACGCGGACCTCCCGGGCGACGACCTGACGGACCCCTCGACCGTAGCGGCCCCCGTCCCGGTCCCCCGGCGGGGCGCGCGGCGGTCAGCTCTCGCGGGCAGCGGGTTCCGCAGCTCCGGCCGCGGGGTCGCGCTGCGCCGCACGGGCGAACCGCTCCCCCCACCGCCGCAGCTCCTCGCGCAGCTCCGGGGGTGACTCGACTGTGAACTCCGCCCCCGTCAGGCCCAGGACCAGCAGCGCCCACTCGGGGCCGTCGACGGGGACGTCGACGCGGCAGGTCGCGGCGTCCACGGGGGTCACCGTCGCCCACCGCCCGACGACCCGGTGCACCCCGGGCGCGGCGGCCGCCACGGTGGCCCGCACGAGACCGGCCGTCGGCGCGGAGCGCGTGGCGGCGCGGACGAACTCGGTGACGTCCTCGACGGGCAGCCGCCGCGGGGCGAACCGCTCCCCGAGCGTGCGTGCCGCGGCCACCCGGTCCAGCCGGAAGGTGCGCCAGTCGGCGCGGTCCAGGTCGTGGGCCACGAGGTACCAGCGCCGCCCGAGGGGCACGAGGCGGTGCGGTTCGACGCGCCGCTCCCCCTGCCGCTCGTCACGGGTGGTGTACGCCAGCACGCAGCGCTCACCGTCGCGGCAGGCCTGCGCGAGCGTCGTCAGCACGGCGGGGTCCACCGCCGGGCCCCCACCGGCCCACGGCGCCCGCGCGGTCGCCAGGGTCAGGGCCTCCACGCGCCGGCGCAACCGCCGGGGCATTACGGGGACGACCTTCGTGAGCGCGCGCACCGACGACTCGGCCATGCCCTCGACGCCGGACTGCGCCGCCGCCTGCAGGCCCAGCGCGAGGGCCACGGCCTCGTCGTCGTCCAGCACGAGCGGCGGCAGCGACGCCCCGGGCTGCAGCTGGTACCCGCCGTCGACCCCGCGGCGCGCCTCGACGGGGTACCCCAGCTCCCGCAACCGCTCCACGTCGCGGCGCAGCGTGCGCAGCGACACCCCGAGGCGGTCGGCGAGGTCCTGCCCGGCCCAGTGGCGCGACGTCTGCAGCAGCGACATCAGCTGCAGCGTCCGCGCACCCGTCCCGGCCATGTGAGGAGTCTGCCGCGGATTGCGGTCAGGAACTGGCACCTGTGCTCCCTAGCGTCGTCCTCACCGGCGCAGGGTGCGCCGGTGCGCGGAACGGGAGACGGACATGACCACCACCTCGGGCACCACCACCTCGGGCACCACCACCTCGGGCACCACCACCTCGGGCACCACCACCTCGGGCACCACCACCTCGGCCACCACCACCGGCAGCACCGACGAGCGGGCGGACCTGCTGGAGTCGCTGGCCCGGCACCGGTGGTTCCTCACGTTCACCGTCCGCGACCTCAGCGACGAGCAGGCCCGCCTGCGCCCCACGGTGAGCGCGCTCTCCCTCGGCGGCCTCGTCAAGCACGTCGCGGCCATCGAGGACCTGTGGGCGCGCTTCCTCGTCGACGGCCCGGCCGCCATGGGCGCGGGCGGTGACGAGTGGGCGGACGGCTTCACGATGGCCCCGCGGGAGACCCTCGACGGCCTGCTCGCCGAGTACGCGGCCGTCGCCGCCCGCACCGACGAGCTGGTCCGGACGCTGCCGGACCTCGGCGCGTCACAGGCGCTGCCGCCCGCGCCCTGGTTCGAGCCGGGCGCCCGCTGGTCAGCCCGTCGGGTCCTGCTCCACGTGCTGGCCGAGACGTCCCAGCACGCCGGGCACGCCGACGTCCTGCGCGAGAGCATCGACGGCGCCCGGACGATGGGCTGAGCGCCCGGCGTGCGGTCGCGCCCCCCGGCGACGCGGCCGGGAGCCCCCCTCGAGCGCTGTACCGTGGCCAGCGGGCCGGACGCGACACCACGTCGCGCCGCCGGTCGCGAGTGCGGTCCACGACCCCCGACGGGGGGTCGCCGACAGCTCCCCCGGAGCTCGGCTGTGACGCTCAGCGACCACTGTTCGTCAGAACGGCTCCGCCTGCGCTGCCTCGTCACGAGGAGTGTGCGCGGGGCCCGCCGGTGTCCCATCATGGGGCTCCGCCCGAGGTGCCGAGTCGAAGCGCTGGCTCCGGCCCCCGGCCGAGCACGAGGAGAGCATTGAAGATCACATACCACAGCTTCGAAGGCCGCTACTCGGACAACCCGCGGGCGGTGCACGAGGCGCTCGTCGCCCGTGGCGACGACATCGAGCACGTGTGGCTCTCCACCGCCGCGCACGCGCACGGCTTCCCGAGCGGGACGACCACCGTGGACATCGACGGGCCCGGCGTCGTCGCCGCCCTCGAGTCGGCCGACGTCGTGGTCTCCAACACGCACCTCGACCTCGACTGGGAGAAGTCGCCGGACGCGGTCTACCTGCAGACGTGGCACGGCACGCCGCTGAAGACGATCCACCACGACGTGCTCTTCGCCCCCGAGGGCCGGCTCGCGCGCCTGGACCGCGACGTCGCCCGCTGGGACCACCTGCTGTCGCCGAACGCGGCCAGCACGGGCCCGCTGCGGCAGGCCTTCCGCTACACGGGCCCCGTCTCGGAGACGGGCTACCCGCGCAACGACGTCCTCAGCGCACCCGACCGCGACGAGCGCCGCGCCAAGGTCCGCGCCGAGCTGGGCATCCCCGACGGCGTCACCGCCGTGCTCTACACGCCGACGTGGCGCGACGACGACAAGTTCGGCGACGGCCCCGACTTCACGCTCCAGCTGGACCTGCAGCGCTTCGTCGAGCAGCTGGGCCAGGACCACGTCCTGATGCTGCGGCTGCACTACATGGTCTCCGCCGCCCTCGACACCGTGGACGTCCCCGGGGTCCTCGACCTGTCGTTCCACCCGGACATCGCCGACCTGTACCTCGCGGCCGACGTCATGGTCACCGACTACTCCTCGACGCAGTTCGACTTCGCCGTGACGGGTAGGCCGATCGTGTACTTCGCCTACGACCTGGCCCACTACCGCGACGACCTGCGGGGGTTCTACTTCGACTTCCCCGGGATCGCCCCCGGCCCGGTGCTGTCGACGTCCGAGGAGGTCATCGCCGCCCTCGCGGACCTCGACGCCGTGACGGCCGAGCACGCGGAGCGGTACCGGTCCTTCCGCGACACGTTCTGCCACCGCGAGGACGGGCGGGCCACCGAGCGGGTCCTGGAGCTCATCACCGGCTCGCTCGCCGACGGCGCGGAGGTGACCCGGTGAACGACGTCCAGGTCGCCATCCTCGCCGCCGGCATGGGCACGCGCCTCGGCCGGCCCCTGCCCAAGCCGCTGACCACCCTGCGCGACGGCCGCTCGATCATGCAGCAGCAGGTGGAGAACGTGCGCGCCGTCCTGGGCCGCGACGTCCCCATCACGGCGGTCGTCGGCTTCAAGGCCACCATCGTGATGGAGGCCGTGCCGGACCTGCTCTTCGCCTACAACGAGGAGTTCGACCGGACCAACACGAGCAAGAGCCTGCTGCGGGCGCTGACCACCTCGCACCGCGGGGGCGTCCTGTGGCTGAACGGGGACGTCGTCTTCGACCCCCGTCTGCTGCAGGCGGTCCTGCCCCACCTCGAACGCGACGAGAGCTTCGTCTGCGTCGACACCGCGGTGGTCGGCGAGGAGGAGGTCAAGTACACGGTGGACGCCGACGGCTACGTCCGGGAGCTGTCCAAGACCGTCGTCGGGGGGCTGGGCGAGGCCGTGGGCATCAACCACGTCTCCTCGGCCGACAAGGCCGTCCTCGTCGAGCAGCTGCGGGCGTGCGCCGACACGGACTACTTCGAGCGCGGGATCGAGACGGGCATCGCCGAGCGCGGCCTGCGGGTGCGCCCGATCGACATCTCCGAGTTCGCCGCCGTGGAGATCGACTTCGAGGAGGACCTGCGGCGCGCCAACCTCATCGAGGACTGGCAGCTGCACGTCGGCGGGACCGCGCCCGTCCCCGGGACGGTGCGGCACCACGCGTGACGCGTGCCCGCCGGTGGGGGGACCCACCGGCGGGACGGCCCCGACCACGTCGCGGCACCCGGCCGGTCAGGCCCAGCCGAACCGGAACTCCGTGACCGAGTGGAACTCCTCACCCTCCAGCAGGAGGGTGCTCGGGAACTCCGGGCGGTTCGGGGCGTCGGGCAGCGCCTGCGCCTCCAGCGCGAGCCCGCTGCGGGGGCCGTAGGCCGCGCCCGACTTCCCCACCAGCGTCCCCGCGAGACCGCCGCCGGAGAACACCTGCAGGCCGGGCTGGTCGGTCCACACCTCCAGCGTGCGGCCCGACACCTCCTCGACGACGCGCGCGGCCCGGCTCGGGCGGCGTTCGCCCCCGGGTACGTCCGCGAGCACGAAGCAGTGGTCGTAGCCCCCGGCCGCGAGCAGCTGCGGATCGTCGTCCTCGACGTGGTCGCCGACGCCGACCGGCGCGCGGAAGTCGAACGGCGTGCCCGCGACCGCCCGAAACTCCCCCGTCGGCAGCCCGGTGTCGTCCACGGGCAGGAACGTCCGGGCGTCCACCTGAAGCAGGTGGGCGTCGACCGTGCCGCTGCCCTCGCCCGCGAGGTTCCAGTACGTGTGGTTGGTGAGGTTCAGGACCGTGGCGGCGTCGGTCGTCGCGACCGTCTCGACGGTGAGCGCGCCGTCGTGCAGGACGTAGGAGACGTGGACGGACAGGGCGCCGGGGAACCCGTTGTCCCCGTCGGGGCTGAGCAGCGAGAACCGCACCCCGCGCCGGCCGTGGACGGGGTGGGCCGACCAGAGCAGTTCCGAGAACGGCCGCAGCCCGCCGTGCAGCGCGTTGCCGCGGTCGGTGACCGGCACGGCGTGCTCGACGCCCTCGACGCGGAACCGGCCGCGCGCCAGCCGGTTCGCGTACCGCCCCACCGTGGCGCCGAAGGACCGGCCCTTGCCCGCGTACGGCGCCAGGTCGGCGAAACCCAGCACGACGTCGGCGCGGACGCCGTCGCGGCCGGGCACCAGGGCGGACTGCACGCGGGCCCCGTGCTCGACCAGCGCGACCTGCAGGGCCCCGTCGTCGAGGACCCAGCGACCCACGGGCGTCCCGTCGGCCGTGCGGCCCCACCCGGGTTCGCGGCGGACGCCGGCGTGCGCAGTCTCCACGTCGGCGACGCTACCGCGGGGGCCCCGGGTCGGCAGGCCGGCCGGCCGTGGGCCCGTCGTCGGCCCCGGGCTCCCGCCCGTGCTGCCGCACCGCGGTGACGAGCGCGGCGACGACGACGCACAGCCCGGCCACGAGCAGGACGCCCGCGGCGCTCCAGCGCCAGTCCCACGTGGTCCCCGTGACCTCGCGCGCCGTCACGGCGGCCGCGACGGCCACCAGCACCAGGCCGCTCAGGACCGCGCCGACGTCCACGGTGCGCGGGCGCTGCGGCGCAGCGGGTCCGGGGCCGGCCGAGGGGGCGGGCAGCGGGCG
>NZ_JAAALN010000174.1 GCF_009906795.1 Kineococcus siccus | reverse complement strand
GGGCCGGCGGCTGTTCGCCGTCGAGCTCGGGCAGCCGGGCGTGCGGGTCGTCGACGGTGCGTGGGTCTCGCGCGGTCTGCCGGACGTGCCCAGCGGGCCGGCGTGAGCACGCCGGGCTCCGATCACGACGGGACCACGCACGACGGGTTCACGCACGACGGGCTGGGGACCCCCGAGGCGGACTGGCTGGCCTGGCCGGGGCTGCGCGACCTGCCGCCCGCGGACACCGGCGGCCTGACGCACCTGCTCGTCGTGGCCGCCCACCCCGACGACGAGACGCTGGGCGCCGGGGGCCTGCTCGCCGTGGCCGCGGCCGCCGGGGCCCGCGTGGACGTGGTCGTCGCGACCGACGGCGAGCACTCCCACCCCGGGTCCCCCACGCACTCCCCCGACGACCTCGCGCGCCGGCGCGCGGCGGAGGTCGAGCGGGCCGTGCGCGGGCTCGCGCCGGCCGCGCGCCTGCACCTGCTGCACCTGGGCGACGGTGCCCTGGCCGGGGCGGTCGAGCGCCTCGCCGCCCACCTGCGTCCCCTCGTGGGCGAGGACACCCTGGTGCTCGCACCCTGGGCCGGGGACCGGCACCCGGACCACGAGGCGGCGGCCCGGGCCGCCGCGGACGCGGCGGCCGGGACGAGCGCCCGCGTGTGGGCCTACCCCGTCTGGGCCTGGCACTGGGCGCGCCCGGGTGGGCCGGAGGTCCCGTGGGCGATGGCGGTGCGCCTCGACCTCCCCGCGGACGCGCTGCGGCGCAAGGCGTCTGCGATGGCGGAGCACACGACCCAGACGCGGGCCCTGTCCCCCGCGGCCGGCGACGAGGCGCTGCTGCTGCCCGGCGTCCTCGACCACTTCACCCGGGACAACGAGGTGTTCCTCACCGCCGCGCCGGGTGCGGCCGACAGCCTCGGCGCGGAGTTCTTCGAGGGGTTCTACGCCGAGAACGGCGACGACCCGTGGGGTTTCGAGGACCGCTGGTACGAGCAGCGCAAGCGCGACCTGACCCTCGCGTCGCTGCCGCGGGCCCGCTTCCGCCGCGGGCTCGAGGTCGGGTGCAGCGCCGGGGTGGCGACCACCGGCCTCGCCGCGCGGTGCGAGGAGCTGCTCGCGCTGGACGCCTCCCCGTCCGCGCTGCGCCGGGCGGCCGCGCGCCTCGGGGCGGGGTCGAACGTCGAGCTGCGCGAGGCCGTCGTCCCCCGCGACTGGCCCGCCGGCACCTTCGACCTCGTGGTGCTCGCGGAGGTCGGCTACTACTGCAGCCCCGCCGACCTGCAGCGGCTGGCCGCGGCGGCCTGCGCGGCCCTCGCCCCCGACGGGGTCCTCGTGGCCTGCCACTGGCGCCACCTCGTGCCCGAGTACCCCGGCACGGGCGACGAGGTCCACCGGGTGCTCCGCGCGCAGCCCGGCGTGCAGGTCCTGGCCCGCCACGAGGAGGAGGACTTCCTGCTCGAGGTGCTCGTGCCCGCGCCGGCCGTCTCGGTGGCGCGCGCCGCGGGCCTGACCCCGTGACGCGCGCGTCGCGCGTCCGGCGGCTGGTCGCGGTGGTTCCCGCGCGCGACGAGGAGCTGCTGGTGCGCGGCTGCGTCACCGCGCTGCTGCGGGCGGCGCGGCGGTGTCCCGTCCCCGTCGACGTCGTGGTCGTCGCCGACCGCTGCCGGGACGCGACCGCGGACGTCGCCCGCGCCGCCGGCGCCAGGGTCGTCGTGCCGCCCGGGGGGCGCGGGGGAGGTGGCGTGGGCGCCGCCCGGGCGGCCGGGGCGGCGGCGGCGCTGGCGGGGCTCGACCCGGACACCACCTGGATCGCCTGCACGGACGCCGACTCGCGAGTGCGGGCCTGCTGGCTGCGGCACCAGCTCGAGCACGCCCGGCGCGGCGCGGACCTCGTCCTGGGCCTGGTGCGGCTGCCGCCCGACCCCGGCGGCGGGACCGCCGGGTGGCGCCGCCGGTACGCCACCGGCGTGCGGGGGGACACCCACCGCCACGTGCACGGCGCCAACCTCGGGGTCCGCGCCTCGGCCTACCTCGCGGCGGGCGGCTTCGCGGCCGTGCCGGCCCACGAGGACGTCGCGCTGGCCGGGGCCGTGCGCGCCCTGCCCGGCGCACGCGTCGTGTCCGCGGTGCACTGCCCCGTGCTGACGAGCGACCGGCGCGCGGGCCGCACCCCCGCGGGCGTCGCGCACGACCTGCGGAGCGCGTGAGGAGCGGCCCGCACGACACTGGGGCACCGTGACCCTCGTCGTGGTGCTCGGCCTCGCCATCGGGCTGCTGCTCGGGCTCCTGGGCGGCGGCGGCTCGATCCTCGCCGTGCCCGCGCTCGTCTACGGCGCCGGTGTGCCCCTCGCCTCGTCGGTGCTGACGTCGCTGCTCGTCGTCGGCGTCTCCTCCGCCACCTCGGTGCTGCCGCGGCTGCGGCTCGTGCAGTGGCGCCTGGCCGCCGTGATCGGCGGCTCGGGCGTCGCGTCGGCCTTCGCGGGGGCGGCGCTGAACCGGCGGCTGGACCCCCGCGTGGTCCTGGTCGGCTTCGCGGTCCTCATGGTCGTGGCCGGGGTGCGGATGCTGCAGGGCACGGGGGCGGGCACCGCGTCCAGCGTGCGTGACGACGGCACTCTCGACTGGCGGCGGTGCCTGCCGCGCGCCGTGCCGGCGGGGCTGGCGGTCGGCTTCCTCGCGGGGCTGTTCGGCGTCGGGGGCGGCTTCCTGGTGGTGCCCGCCCTCGTCCTGCTGCTCGGGCTGCCCATGGCCGCCGCCGTCGCGACGTCGCTCGTCGTGGTCGTCCTGAACTCCGCGTCCGGCTTCGCGGCGCACGCGGGTGAGGCGCCCGTCGACGCCGGCGTGACCGCGGCCTTCACCGTGGCCGCGGTCGCGGGCTCGCTCGCGGCGGCCCGCCTGGCCCCGCGCGTGCCCGCGGACCACCTGCGCCGCGGGTTCGCCGTCCTCGTCCTCGTCGTGGCGGCCCTCGTGGTCGGGGAGAACCTGCTGTCCCCCGGCGCGGTGGCCTGAGGCGGCCGGGCCGTACCCGGAGGGCACCGGGGCCCGTACGGCGGTCTCATGTGCCGGGCCCGGGGTGCGTGCGAGCCTGGCCAGGCCCCCGGGTCAGCCCAGGACCGGCACCCGCCAGGTGGCCCCCCACCACGATCGCGCCAGCAGGAGAAGAACCGTGACCACGTTGACGTCCGAGTCCGCGACGCCCCGCGACGCAGCCCCCTCGCGTCCCCGCGACCGCGCCGTCGCCGGCTACAAGGACCTCGTCGCGATGGTCCAGGAGACCGGCCTCATGCAGCGCCGCCGCGGCTTCTACGTCGTGCGCATCACCACCACGCTGCTCGCCCTGGCCGGCATCGTCGCGGGCGTCGTGCTGCTGGACGGCAGCTGGTGGACGCTCCCGCTCGCCGGCGCCCTCGCCCTCGTCATGACCCAGGGCGCGTTCCTCGGCCACGACGGTGCGCACCGCCAGATCTGGGCCTCGCACCGCGCCAACGAGTGGACCGGGCGCGTCTTCGCCTGCCTCGTCGCCGGGCTGAGCTACGGCTGGTGGATGGGCAAGCACAACAAGCACCACCAGGCCCCCAACCAGAAGGGCATCGACACCGACATCGAGAGCGACGTCGTGTCCTTCCACACCGAGGCCGCCGAGAGCCGCCGCGGCCTGCTCGCCTTCTTCACGCGCCGCCAGGGCTGGTTCTTCCCGCCGCTGCTGCTGCTCGCCGGGGCGAACCTGCACGTCGACAGCCTGCGCACCCTGCTCGGCCGCAAGGCCCCCAAGCGCCGCTTCGTGGACCTGGGCATGATGGCCGCGCACTGGACCCTCTACGTCGGGTTCCTGCTGACCTTCACGAGCCCCGGCCTGACCGCCGCCTTCGTGGGCGTGCACCTGGCCGTGTTCGGCGTCTCGATGGGTGGCGCGTTCGCCCCCAACCACATGGGGATGCCGATCGTGCCCAAGGGCGTCAAGGCGAACTTCCTCAACCGCCAGGTCGCCATGTCCCGCAACATCTCCGGCGGGTTCCTCATCGACCTCGTCATGGGTGGGCTGAACTTCCAGATCGAGCACCACCTGTTCCCGAGCATGCCGCGCCCGAACCTGCGCAAGGTGCAGCCGATGGTCGCCGAGTTCTGCGCCGAGCACCGCATCACCTACACCGAGACCACGTTCTTCGGGGCCTACCGCCACATCATCGCCAACCTCAACGAGGTCGGCCTCGCGGCGCGGAACCCGTTCACGTGCCCGCTGCGCACCGAGCTCGGCCGCTGACGCGGACCCCGCCCGCCGGAGCCGTCCCACCTCGTGGGGCGGCTCCTGCTGCGTGCCGGCGGGACGCGCCCGGGCGGGACGGCACGGCCGGGACGGCCCGCGCGCCCCGGCCGCTGGGGTAGCGTGCTGCGACCAACCGCCGGTGCACCGGTGACCCCCGAGCAGCAAGAGTGACTCCTGTGGCCCACGCCCTCCGCGCCGTCGTCGTCCTGCCCACCTACAACGAGGCCGGGAACATCGCCGGCATGCTCGACCTCGTGCTGGGCTCCCCCGTGGCGCCCGACGCCCTCGTCGTCGACGACTCCTCCCCCGACGGCACGGGGGAGGAGGTCCGCGAGGTCGCGGCCCGCTACCCCGAGGGACGGGTCCGCCTGCTCACGCGCGCGACGAAGGACGGCCTGGGCGCCGCCTACCGCGCGGGGTTCGCGGCGGCCGTGGCGACGGGCGACTACGACGTCGTCGTGCAGATGGACGCCGACGGCTCCCACCCCGTGGCGGCGCTGGTCCCCATGCTGGACGCCCTCGCCGCGGGCGCCGACCTCGTCCTCGGGGCCCGCTACGTCCCGGGCGGGGCCCTCGACGACGCCTGGCCCTGGTACCGCAAGGCGCTCTCGCGCGGGGCCAACACCTACGCGCGGCTGCTGCTGCGGGCGCCCGTCGCCGACCTGACCGGCGGGTTCAAGGCCTGGCGCGCGGGGCTGCTGGCCTCCCTCGACCTGGACGTGCTCACGGCCGCCGGGTACGCCTTCCAGATCCAGACGACGCTCGCGGCCCTCGAGCGCGGGGCGGTCGTGCGCGAGGTGCCCATCCTCTTCACCGAGCGCACCCACGGCACGTCCAAGATGTCGCAGGCGATCATCGCCGAGGCCATGGTGGCCGTGGTGCGCATGCGCCGGCACGGGTCCAGCGGCACCCGCGGGAGCCGCTGAGGGCCCCAGGCCCGGGCAGGATTGCCGACCGCCGCGCCATCTGCGAGGGTCGGTCGCCTCGACGGCCACGGTCGCCGCGTCGCGCGCGGACCGAGCGTGGCGTCACCGGCGGCTCCGCCCGGCGGAGCCCCACCCGCGGGAGGTCGGATGCCGGACGGCGACGCCGACGCCGTGGCCCAGCTCCTGGACTTGGCCCGCGACGTCCTCGGCACCCCGGTGGCGCTCCTGGTGCAGCTCGCCGCGTCGGGGGGGCCGGCCTCGGTGGACGGCGTGTCCAGCACCCTGCCGCCCGACGTCACCGACGCGCTCGTCCGGGCCGCGGACCTCGCGGGCGGCGCCGGGGTCGACGTCGTGCGGCCCGACGGCGAACCCTCGGGACGGCTCGTGGGGCTGCCCGGCGGCGAGGCCCTGACGCCCCGGCAGCTGGAGGCGCTGCACGTCGTCGCCGCCCTCGTGGCCGGCGTCCTGCACCACCGCGAGCTGCGCCGCACCGAGCGGGGCCTGCGGCTCGCCTCCCTCGACGCGCTCGTCGCCGGCCGGGGACGCACGACCGTGCTCCAGCCGATCGTGGACCTCGGCCGGGGCGTCGTCGTCGGGGCCGAGGCGCTGAGCCGCTTCACGACCCCCGACGGGCGCGCCCAGCAGCCCGAGCAGGTGTTCACCGACGCGCGCAGCGCCGGCGTCGGGCCCGCGATGGAGCGGGCCGCCGTCGTCTCGGGCCTGCAGCTGCTCCCGACGCTGCCCCCGGACACCTACCTCAGCCTCAACGCCTCCGCCGAGGCGCTGCTCGACCCGGTGCTCGGGGAGCTGCTGCTCGCCTCGCAGCCGGAGCGGCTCGTGGTCGAGGTCACCGAGCACGACCCGGTGGACGACTACGACGCCCTGGCCGCCACGACGGAGGTCCTGCGGCGCGGCGGCGTGCGCGTCGCCGTGGACGACGCGGGCGCGGGTTTCGCCAGCCTGCAGCACGTCCTGCACCTGGCTCCGGACATCGTCAAGCTCGACATCGCCTTCGTGCGGGGCATCGACACCGACCCGGCGCGGCGCGCGGTCGCCCGCGCCCTCGTCGGCTTCGCCTCCGAGCTCGGCTCGACGGTCGTCGCGGAGGGCATCGAGCACGCGTCCGAGCTGACGGTGCTGCGCGACCTCGGTGTCGCCTGCGGGCAGGGATTCCTGCTGGGCGCACCCGCGCGGACGCCGACGTGGGCGACGTCGACGGCCGACACGCTGGAGCTGCCCGTGCTGCCCAACACCGGTGGGGGCACCTCCGGCGGGGGTGCCCCCGACGGCAGCAGGGCCCCCTCCGACGGGAGGGGGCCCTGACGCACGCGCCGGCCGCTCGCGCGGCCGACCGGGGACGCTCAGAAGGTGACGATGCTGAGCGCGCCCGTGCCGTAGCGGGCGATCTTGACCGTCAGGTCGAGGCGGCTGCCCGTGCGGGTCGCCATCTCGGTGACGTCGCTGCGCAGCACCTCGCCGGGGGCGTAGGCGGCGTGCAGCTTCAGGTGCGGCGCACCCGGCACGTTGAACAGCGAGGCCATGATGTTGAGGACCTCGGCGGCGTTCTCGTGCAGGTTTGTCGGCAGCTCGCCGTCCTCCAGCGCGGCCTCGCTGGCCCCGGGGGGCAGCAGGCCGATGGCGGCACCGGCGTGCGCGGCGAGCGCGAAGTCGAAGACCGTGACCGCGGCGGAGCGCAGGTGGTCGTCGACGTACAGCGCGACCGCCGCACCCGGCGCGCCACCCACGGAGCAGGGCGTCCCGGGAACGACCTCGACGTCGCGGCCGAGGAGGTCCTCGAGCAGGTTGCGGATCGCCAGGTTCGAGGGCAGGGGGCTGATCACGGTCGTCTCGGTGGTCATCGCCCCATCACCCCAGCACCGGCTTGAGCGCCTCGGCGAACGCCTCGGGCGTGAACGGCTTGGCGATGAGGAACAGCGCGCCCGCCGCAGCGGCCTTCTCGCGCATCTCCTCGGAGCCCTCCGACGTGACGAACCCGAAGGGCACGTCCTGCCCGGAGGCGCGGAGGTTGTGCAGCATCTCGATGCCGGTCGCCTCGGGCATGTTCCAGTCGGACAGCACCAGGTCGGGCTGCTCGCTCTTGACGGCGTCGAAGCCCTCCTTGCCGTTCTCCGCCTGGACGACGTCCACCCAGTCGTAGCCCGCCTGCCGCAGCGTGCGGATGACGATCTGCCGCATCACGCGGCTGTCGTCGACCACCAGGGCCTTCATCTCGTCAGTCCTCCGTTCCGGTGTCCGTGGAAGTGTGGTGGAAGTCGTGGTGCATGGCCTGCGCGGGCGCGGCCAGCCACACGACGAAGGTCAGCCAGTGACCCTGCCAGTTGGCGTCCAGGCGTGCCGCCTGGCGCGCGGCCGAGGACGGCAGGGGCGGGGCGGCGGCGATGCCGGGCAGGCCCAGCGCGCCGGCGTCCGGCACGAGCGCCTTGACGTTGCCGCCGACGATGTTGGCGATCTCGCCGAGGGAGTCGTAGACGTCCTCGTCGGTCAGCGCACCGTCCTCCTGCAGGAGGGCGGCGGCCAGCGGCACGGCGCCGGCCTTCTCGACGACGACGCTGACGAGCCCCGGCCGGGCGCCGGAGATGCCGACGCTGGCGCAGAGCACGGCGCCCTCGATGTCGTGGGGCTCGAACGCGGCGAGCAGGGGCTCGACGTGGCCGAAGTAGGACATCCACATGGCGTCGACGATCTGCGCCAGGGCCTCGTCCTCGACAGAGTCGGGCTCGACGGGGACGGTCTCCGTGGACTGGGTCATGCTCCGGCCACCTCCGGCAGCAGGCCCAGCAGGGCCAGCTTCTCCTCCAGCGCCTCCACGGTGAAGGGCTTGATCAGGTACTCGTGCGCCCCCGCGGCCAGGGCCCGGACGATCTGCCCGTGCTCGGCCTCGGTGGTGACCATCATCATCGTCATCGCGCGGTACTCGCGGTTGGCGCGCACCTGGGTGACGAACGTGAGCCCGTCCATCACCGGCATGTTCCAGTCGACGGTCGCGAGGTCGGGCAGGGGCCCTTCCCCGAGAGCGGTCAGCGCCTGGGCACCGTCCCCCGCTTCCACCGTCTCGTACCCCAGCTTGCGCAGCGCGCCCGCGATGATCTTCCGCATGGCGCGGGAGTCGTCGACGACCAGTGCCCTCATGCCTGACCTCCGTTCTTGGGTCGGTGGACGGAGACCCGTCCGATCAGTTCTCGGTCCCAACCTTCATCGACACCGAGCGTGGTTTCTGCACCCCCGAGGAACAGGTATCCCCCGGGCCTGAGCGCCTTGCGGACCTTCGCGAGGATGCTCCGCTTGGTCTCGAGGTCGAAGTAGATGAGGACGTTCCGCAGGAACACCACGTCGAACTGCCCGAGCCCGGCGAAGGAGCTCGTGAGGTTCAACTGCTGGAACTGCACCAGCTTGCGGATGGAGTCGTTCACCTGCCACTGGGTCCCGACCCGCGTGAAGTGGCGCACCAGCAGGGGCGCCGGCAGCCCGCGGTTCATCTCCAGCTGCGAGAAGCGTCCGGCCCGGGCCTTGTCGAGGACCTCGGTGGACAGGTCGGTGGCGATGATGTCGGCGCGCCAGCCCTCCGAGAGGAGGGAGTCGGCCAGCAGCATCCCCAGGCTGAAGGGTTCCTGCCCCGTGGAGCAGGCGGCCGACCAGATCCGGATCGACCGCGCCGAGGCCCGGGCCTGCTTGAGCGCGGGGACGACGGCGGTGGAGAACGCCGTGAACGGGGCGCCGTCGCGGAACCACGACGTCTCGTTCGTCGTGAGGGCCTCGACGATGGCCGTCTGGGCCTTGCGGTCGGGGCGGATCCGGACGCCGTCGACGTAGGCCGACACGTCCGTCGCGCCGGCGGCGCGGGCCAGGGGCACGAGGCGGGACTCGACGAGGTACTCCTTGCCGGCCTCCAGCACGATCGCGCTCTCGCGACGGACGAGCGTGCACACCCACTCGAACGCCGTGGCTGTCAGTGCCATGTCACCACCTGCTCGGGGGGGTCTTGACCGCGGGGACGGTCGGGCGGAACGTCGACGGGCGTGTCGACGGGGCGGGCGGTGTGGCGG
>NZ_JAAALN010000173.1 GCF_009906795.1 Kineococcus siccus | reverse complement strand
GAGGACTTCTTCTTCGGCACGGCTCGGAGACCTCGCGACGTCGGGGACAGGCCCTGGGGACAGTACCCAGCCGTGCACCGCGGCCGGAGCGGCCGCACCGGGCTGTCGGAGGGGTCGGCCACGATGTGGCCATGGCACTGCGCACCACCTCCGCGTCCGGGCCCGCGTCCGCGGCACCCGCCGGGCCCGCGGTGGTCCACGCCGTGCTGTCCGGTGCGCACGGCCTCGTCTGGTGGCTGGAGCGGCACTGCCGCTGGGACCTGGACGCGGGCGCGGCGGGCCCGAGCGCCCACCCGGGGGCCCTGCCCGCCGCCGAGCGGCGCGCGCTGGCCCGCGCGCTGCAGGACGCGTCGCTGCGGGCCGCGCTGACGGGCCCGGCGCGCAGCGTGCGGGTGCTCATGCCGGTGCGCGACGGCGTGCCGGTCCGCAGCCCCGAGGCGGTGGGGCGCGTCCCGCAGCAGCGCCGGCCCGCGGGGTCGACGGCCCTGGCGGTCGTCCAGCTGCCCGTGGCCGCGCCTGCGCTGGCCACCAGCCTGGCCGCGCTCCGCTCGATCACGGCCGAGCCGTCGCTGCTGGTCTCCCGCGAGGTCCGGCACCTGGCCGCCCTGGTCCGCGACGCCGAGCGGCTGGTCGAGGCGGGGCGCGTGGTGCCGCAGGCCGTCACCCTGCCCGGGACGGACGTGGCCGGGGCCACCTGGCGGCTCGCGCCCGACGAGGACGTCGAGGAGTGGGTCGCCGCGCACGCGGCCGCCCTGCCCCCCGCCCTCGGCACCGCCCTGCGCGGCGGGCGCGGCCGGCCCACGACCGGCACGGCCCGCGAGGTCCTCACGGAGCTGCTCGACGCGGTCGTGCCCGTCCTCGTCCGCGAGCGGGCCGCCGGGGACGCCCGCGTGGAGGCGGCGGTCGCGGACGCCCACCCCCTGCTGACGGCCCTCGTGCGCGGCACCGCGCTGGCGGGCGAGCCCGTGCGCTGGGCGCGGCTGCGGGCCGACCTGGCCACCTGGCTCGGCTCCCACCGCCGGCGGCGGGTCGAGGTCGTGCTGCGCCTGCAGGAGCCGCAGTGGTCCGAGGACGAGGTCGCCCCGGGCGACGACGCGGCCTGGCCCGTCGACGTCCTGGTCCGGCTGGACGGCGCGGCGCCCGAGCGGCTCGCGGGCCTGACCGGCGACCGCGAGGCCGTCGCGGCCCTGCGCGACGGGCTGCGCCGCGCGCTCGCGGTGCTGCCGTCGCTGCGCTCGGCGCGCCGCGACGCCGTCGACGAGGGGCGGCTGTGGGTCACCACGTCGACCGCCCTCGGCCTCGTCGAGCACGGGAGCGCCCTGCTCCGCGAGGCCGACGTGACGCTGCTGCTGCCGCGCGAGTGGACCCGGGTCGCGGCGTTTCTGCGGCTGTCGGTGCAGGGCGCCCTCGAACCCGAGGGCGAGCGCCCCCTCGGCTTCGCGGCCCTCGTGTCCTGGGACTGGTCGGTGGCCCTGGGCGAGGACGTCCTGACCGAGGCGGAGCTGGGCGTCCTCGCGGACGCGGTCACCCCGCTGGTGTGGTTGCGCGGGCAGTGGGTCCGGCTGGAACCGGGCAGCCTCGCCGCGGCGCGGCGCTTCGTCCGCCGGGCCCGGCAGCGCCGCGACGACAGCCCGCCGTCGCTCGCCGGCCTCGTCGCGGAGCTCGCGGGCTCCGACGCGCTGCCCGTGCCGCTGACGTCCGTGGCGGCGAGCGGCTGGGTCGACGGTCTGCTGCGCGGCTCGGCGGCCGAGGTCGCGCAGGTCCCGGTGCCGTCGACGCTGCACGGCGTGCTGCGCCCGTACCAGCAGCGGGGGCTGTCGTGGCTGGCCTTCCTCGACCGCCTGGGCCTCGGCGCCGTGCTGGCCGACGACATGGGCCTCGGCAAGACCGTCCAGGTGCTCGCGCTGCTGCTGCACGAGCGCGCCGGGGCCCCGTCGCCGGGGCCGACGCTCCTGGTCTGCCCGATGTCCCTCGTCGGGAACTGGGCGCGCGAGGCGGCGCGCTTCGCGCCGTCCCTGCGGGTGCGGGTGCACCACGGCGCCTCGCGCGCGCACGGCGAGGCCCTCGCGGGGTGCGCCGACGACGACGTGGTCGTGACGACCTACGGCGTGCTCGCGTCCGACGTCGAGGAGCTCGCCGCGGTGTCCTGGCACCGCCTGGTCCTCGACGAGGCCCACCACGTCAAGAACACCGCGACGCGGCAGGCGCGGGCCGTGCGGCGGATCCCGGCGGCCCGGCGCATCGCGCTGACGGGGACGCCCGTGGAGAACCGCCTCGAGGAGCTGCGCGGAGTCCTCGACACCGTGAACCCCGGCATGCTCGGGTCGGCAGCCGCCTTCCGCGACCGCTTCGCGCGGCCCATCGAGCTGCGGCACGACGCCGCGGCCGCGTCGCGGCTGCGGGCGCTGACCCGCCCGTTCGTCCTGCGCCGCGTCAAGACGGACCGGGCGGTCATCGCCGACCTGCCCGAGAAGATCGAGATGGTCGTCCCCGTGTCGCTGACGCGGGAGCAGGCGGCGCTGTACCGCTCCACGGTCGACGCCCTGCTCACGGGACTGGACGACCTCTCCCCGATGCAGCGCAAGGGGTCCGTGCTGCGGACGCTGACCCAGCTCAAGCAGGTCTGCAACCACCCGGCGCACTTCCTGGGCGACGGGTCCCCGCTGCTGCGCGCCGGCCGGCACCGCTCGGGCAAGCTCGCCGCGGTCGACGACCTGGTGGAGTCGCTGCTCGCGGAGGGCGACCGCGCGCTGCTGTTCACCCAGTTCACCGAGTTCGGCCGGATGCTGGCCCCGCACCTGCAGCAGCGGTTCGGGGTCGAGGTGCCGTTCCTGCACGGCGGCACCAGCCGGACCCAGCGCGACGCGATCGTCCGCCGCTCCCAGGCCGACGACGGTCCGCCCCTGCTCCTGCTGTCCCTCCGCGCGGGCGGCACGGGCCTGAACCTCACGCGGGCGAACCACGTGCTGCACGTCGACCGCTGGTGGAACCCGGCGGTCGAGGACCAGGCCACCGACCGGGCGTTCCGGATCGGTCAGGACCGCACGGTCCAGGTCCGCAAGCTCGTCACGGCCGGCACGGTGGAGGAGCGGATCGACGCCGTCATCGCCGGGAAGTCGGCGCTCGCCGACCTCGTGGTCGGGCCCGGCGAGGGCTGGCTCACGGAACTCGGCACCGAGGCGCTGCGCGAGCTCCTCGTCCTGTCGCAGGAGGCCGTCGATGCGTGAGGGGCTGCAGCGCAGCGCGCCCGCGGCGGCGGAGGCCTGGGGGGAGGAGCTCGTGCGCCTCGTCGCGGACCTCGCGGACCCCGGCCGCCACGACCGCGGGCTCGTCCTCCTGGAGGAGGGCGCGGTGGGGCCGGTCAGCACGAGCCGCGGGTCCTTCGCGGCCACCGTGCACGGCTCCAGCGGACGCGAGCACGACGTGCGCGTCCGGGTCCGGGCCCTGCCGCGCGAGGAGGCGGCGCGCCTGTTCCGCGTCCTGCTGCACGACCCCCGCCTGCTCGCGGCGCTGCTGGGGTCCGAGGGCCCGGCCGCCGGGGACGGCACGGCACAGCCCGGCGCGGGCAGCGTGCTGCGGCCCCCACCGGCCGCCCGCCTCGCGGACGACGACGTCGAGTTCCTCTGCAGCTGCCCGGACCCCGACCCGGTCTGCAAGCACGCCGTCGCCCTCGCGCTGACGGTGGCCGACCTGGCGGAGCGCGCCCCCGCCGCCTGGCTGCGGGCCCGCGGGGTCCCGCTGGAGGGCCTCTCCCGCGGCGGCCGGGCGCTCGTCGTCGTCCCCGACCTCCCCGGGGCGGACGACACCGGCGGGAGCAGCACCGGGGACCGCGACACCGGGGACCGCGACACCGGGGACCCCGCCGAGCACTTCTGGGACGGGCCGGGCGGCGCGCCGGTCCTGCCCCCCGGGCTGCGCCACCACCCCGCGACCGACGACCGGGACCCGGACCTGCTGGCCGCGGTGTTCCGGCCGCTGCTGCGCCGGCGGGACCCGCAGGAGGAGCGCGAGCGGGTCGCGGCGGCCGTGGGCGGACTCGCGGCGGTCTACGCGGCGCTCGCCGCACTCCCGGCCGAGGACCGCCCCGACGCTCTCCCCGACCCGCACGCCGACGCCCCGAGGCCCGACACGTCGAGCCCCGCGGCGCGGAGGAGCCTCAGTCCAGCACCCGCAGCCACAGCACCCCGGCCGGCGGCAGCCACACGTCCCCGTCGCCGCCCCACGGCACCCCGTTCCCGGTGAGGGCGTCGGTGGCCTCGGTCAGCCCCAGCTCCGCGACGCGGTAGCCGGGCCACGAGCGCCACTCGCCGGTCACGTTGGCCAGGCACAGCAGGTCGCCCAGGGGGTGGCGCCGCACGACGGCGAGGACGCCGGGGTCGCTGACGTCCAGGACCTCCGCCGCGATGGACGCGTGCAGGTGCGGCAGCTCGCCGCGCACCCGCGCCAGGTGGCGCAGTCCCGCGAGCACCCGGCCGGGCACCGTCGCCGGGTCGGCCGCCGCGGCGAGCTCCGCCTCGTCCAGCCAGGGCCGGTGGACCCAGCGGTTGTCGTTCTCGTGCCCGGGCTCGGCGGCCCAGTCGGGGTCGCCGGACTGCCCGAGCTCGTCGCCCATCCACAGCACGGGGATCCCGCCCCAGGCCAGCACGACCGCGTGGGCGAGCAGCAGCCGCGCCACGGCCGCGTCCACGCCGGCCGCGTCCCCGGCCTCGCGGGCCGCGGTCAAGCCGGTCAGGTCGGCCGCGGTCCCGCTGATCCGGCGGTCCCGCGTCGCGGCGTTCTCCTGGAACACCAGCCCGCGGGCGGGCGAGCCGGGGAACTCGCCGCTGTAGTAGTCGGAGAGGAAGGAGCGGTGCCAGAACCCGGACAGGCCCACCGCCTCCGCGTCGGCGTCGGAGATCGCCCACCCGATGTCGTCGTGGCAGCGGACGTAGGTGATCCACGCCGTCGAGGTCGGGACGGCGGGCAGGGCCCGCAGGGCGTGCGTGGCCAGCCGGACGTCGCGCGCAGCGAGCATCGACCAGATCTGCACCATGAGCGTGTTGTGGTAGGCGAGGTCACTGACCCGGCCGTGGTGCCGTCCCCGGCCCAGGTAGTGGACGAGGTCGGCCGGGGCGACGATGGCCTCGGCCTTCAGCAGGACTGCGGGGCAGGCGATCCGGGTCAGCGCGCGCAGCACCTGGGTGAGGGAGTGCACCTCCGGCTCGTTCTGGCAGCTCGTACCGAGGCGCTTCCAGAGGAAGGCGATGGCGTCCAGCCGCAGCACCTCGACGCCGAGGTTCGCGAGCCACAGGACGATGTCGGCGTACTCCACGAGCACGTCGGGGTTGGACCAGTCGACGTCCCACTGGAAGGAGTTGAACGTCGTCCACACCCAGCCCTGCAGGTCCTCGTCCCACGTGAAGTTCCCCGGCGCGAAGTCGGGGAACACCTCGGGCAGCGTCCGCTCGTAGGCGTCCGGCACCTCGCGGTCGGGGTGGATGCGGAAGTAGCGGCGGTAGCGCTCCTCGCCGCGGCGCGCGGCCCGCGCCCAGGCGTGCTCGCGCGCGACGTGGTTGAGCACGAGGTCGAGGACGAGGCTGATGCCCCGGCCCCGCAGGGCCCGGGCGAGCTCGCGCACGTCCTCGACGGTCCCCAGGTCGGCGCGCACCGAGCGGTAGTCGGCCACCGCGTACCCGCCGTCGCTGTCACCCTCGCGTGGCTGCAGCACGGGCATGAGGTGCAGGTAGGTGACGCCGAGGTCCTCGAGGTGGCCGAGCCGGTCGTGCACGCCCGCGATCGTCCCCGCGAAGCGCTCGGTGTAGGCGGCGTAGCCCAGCATCGACGGCTCCTGGAACCAGTCCGGGCGCAGGGTCCGCGCCTGGTCCAGCCGGTGCAGGTCGGGGTCGCGCTCGGCGAAGCTCGTGGCCGCGCAGGCCAGCAGCCGCTCCGCGAGCTCCGCGGCGACCTCCGGCGGGTAGACGGCGGCCAGGCCGTCGCGCAGGTCGGGCCACCAGCGCTGCACGCGCAGGTGGAAGAGCTCCCGCCGCTCCGGGGACAGCTCCGCCAGCGCGTCCGCAGGGACGGGCGGGCCGGGGTGAGCGGCAGAACGGGGCGGCACGGCATCCTCCAGGTCGAGCGGGTCGGGTCAACTCTCCCAAGTCCGGGGACCCCGCGGCGACCGGGCCCGCGATGGTGACGCTCCGCAGTCAAGGGTCAGCTGGCCGTAGGGTTGTCCGGTGGACCCCGGCCCCTCGCACCCGACGCTGCTCGACATCACCGCTCTCTCCCTGCGGCACGGCCACGACCTCCGCTCGCTGCTGGAGGCGGCCACGAGCGCGGGCACGCGGGCCACGGGTGCCGAGTACGGCGCCTTCTTCTACTCCGACCGCGACGAGGGCGGCGAGCGGCTGGAGCTGTTCGTCCTCTCCGGCGCGGACGCCCGGGACTTCCCCACCACGCTCCCCGTGCGCAGCACCCCGCTCTTCGCCCCGACCTTCGAGGGCACCTCGCCGATCCGGGTGGCGGACGTCGCGACCGACCCCCGCTTCGGGCACGGCGCCTCCGGCGGGCTGCCGCCCGTGCACCCGCCCGTGCGCAGCTACCTGGCCGCTCCCGTGCTGTCCGGCACGGGCCGGGTGATCGGGGCGCTGCTCTTCGCCCACAGCCGGCCGGACCGCTTCGACGCCGACGCCGAGGCCGCGGCGGTCGCCGCGGCGGCGGGGGCGGCCGTGACCATCGACAACGCCCTGCTGGTCGCCGAGGAGCGGGCCGCGCGGGAGATGGCCGAGGACCGCGAGGCCGTGGCCGACGCCAGCGCCACGCGGTTCGCCCTGCTGCAGCAGATCACGGCGCTGCTCTCGACCAGCGCGACGCGGGCCGACATCACCGACGCCGTCCCCGTGACCATCACGCACGTCCTGGGGTGCGCGTCCGCGGCGGTCTTCCTGCTCGACGACAGCCGCGACCTGCTCGTCGGCACGAGCCACCCACCCCTGGAGGAGGCCGCGGGCGTGGGCGTCGTGCCGCTGCGGGCGGACACGCCGCCGACCGTCGCCGTGCGCAACGGCCAGCCCGTGGTGTTCACGGCCGAGGACGCGCGCCGCCTCTTCGACGGCGCCGTGGACCCCGCCGCGCTGCGCTCGGGCCTGGCCGTGCCGATGTTCGGCCGCGAGGGGTGCGTGGGCGCCCTCGTCGCGCACTGGACCGACGCGAGCCCGCCCTCGGGCAGCGAGGTCGACCTCTTCGCGAGCATCGCCGCCCAGGTCGCCCTGGCCCTGGAGCGGGCGCAGCTGCTGGACGCCGAGCGCGCGGCGCGCGAGAGCCTCGCCCTGTCCGTCTCGGCGCTCACGGACCTGGCCCGGACCCTGCAGCGCGGGCTGCTGCCCCGGTCGCTGCCGGTCCTCGACCGGGTCGCGATCGCGGTGCGGTACCAGCCGGCCGTGGTCGGCGCGGAGGTCGGCGGCGACTGGTACGACGCGGTCGAGACCGACAGCGGCGTCGTGTTCGTCATCGGTGACGTGCAGGGCCACAACACCACCGCGGCCGGCCTCATGGGGCAGCTGCGCACCGCGGTGCGGGCCTACCTCACCGAGGGTCACGGCCCGGGGGCCGCGCTGGAGCGGACCAACCGGCTGCTCGCCGACCTGGGCGAGGAGCTGTTCGCGACGTGCTGCCTGGTGTCGCTGGACCAGCAGTCCGGCGAGGTCGTGGTCGCGAGCGCCGGGCACCCGGCGCCCCTGGTGTCCGACGAGCGGGGCCTGTGGGAGCTGGAGGTGGACCCGGGCCCGCCGCTCGGCATCGCCGAGGGCGCCGAGTACCCGAGCACGACGCACCGGCTGCGCGGCCGCAGCTGCGTCGTGCTCTACACCGACGGGGTCGTGGAGTCGCCGCTGGACCAGCTGACGGCGGGCGAGGCGTCGCTGCGGCGGACGATCGCCGAGGCGCCGGACGCGTCCTGCGAGGTCCTGGCGACCCAGATCATGGCGAACATCCCCCACCGCCTCGACGACGACGCGGCCATGCTCGTCCTCGAGTACGGCGGCGCCACGACCGTGCCCGAGGAGGCCGTGCTGCCGCTGCCGAGCGACGTGCGGGCCGTCGCGCAGGCCCGCAGCTTCCTCCGCACCGTGCTGGGCACGTGGGGCGCACCGCACCTGGCGGACGCGGGGGAGCTGGTGCTGAGCGAGCTCGTGACCAACGCGCTCCTGCACACGGGCGGGGAGGCCACCGTCGTCCTGCGCTTCGAGCGCTCCGAGGGCCGGCTCAACCTGGGGGTGCGCGACGGCTCCACGCGGCACCCGCGGGGGCGCCACGCCGACGACGACGCGCTCGGCGGTCGCGGGCTGGCCATCGTCGAGGCGCTGGCCGCCGAGTGGGGCGTGTCGGTCGGCGGCGAGGGCAAGACGGTGTGGGCGGACCTGGTGGCCTGACGCGCCCCCTCAGCGGGTGAGCGCCTCGATCGTCGAGCGCAGCGTGGCGCGGAAGAGCGCCGGCCGTCCCCGCAGCGCGGGCGGCAGGTGCCCGCTCAGCTCCAGGTCGATCGCGCCGTGCAGGGCGGCGTAGCAGATCATCGCCGCGCCGAGCGCGGCGACCGGGAGCGGGCGGGGCAGCGTGGCGGACCACACGTCGAGCGCGGTGCGCAGGTCGTCGGTCAGCAGGGCCTCGACCACCTCGGTGTCCACCCGGTCGCCGTCCACGGCGAGGGCCATGACCTCCAGCAGCACCGCGGACGAGCGCACCGCGGCCGCGGTCGTCGCCGGCGTGCCCGTGTAGCCGTCGACGGGGTTGCCGAAGGCCAGCCGGTACGCGAGCGGGTCCCCGAGCGCCCAGTCGCGGTAGGCGTCGCCGACGTCGAGGAACACCTCGACGACGTCCGTCCCGACGGGCACCGCGGCGAGGGCCGCCGAGAGCCGGGCCGTGAGGGCGTCGAAGGAGTCGACGACGAGCGCGGTGACGAGGTCGTCCCGGCTCTCGACGTAGCGGTAGAGCGCGGAGACGGCCATCCCCATCTCGCGCGCGACGCCCCGCAGCGACAGGCCCGTCGCGCCCGAGCGCGCCAGGTCCGTCCAGGCGGCGGCCTTGATCTCGGCGAGGGTGGCAGCGCGCTGCTGCACCCGGCGCGTGGGAGGGGACACGAGAGCACCCTACCGGTGAGGTGAACGGCGTTCGCATCGCGAACACTGTTGACACCCCTGAGGCGAGCGGTGAACAGTGTTCGCACCGACCCCTCGACCCCCGGAGCCCCTCGTGACCGTGCTGGAC
>NZ_JAAALN010000172.1 GCF_009906795.1 Kineococcus siccus | reverse complement strand
GTCCGGCACGCCCAGCCCCCGCACCCCGGCGGGCAGCGAGCTGAGGACCGCCTCCGCCGCCGCGCCCACGGTGACCGCGACCTCGGCGCACCCGCCCGCGCGCAGCACGCCCGCCGCGCGCGCCGCCCACGTCCGCCCGTCCGCCGCGCGCAGCAGGGCCTTGGGCCCGCCCATCCGCCGGCCGGCCCCTGCCGCGAGCACGACCCCCAGCGCCTCCACGTCGGGCATCCCACCACGCCCGCGGGCGGCGGCGCCGCGATCGCCGCCCCGGGTTTCCGGGACGTTTCGGGAGCGTTCCGGCGAGGCTGCGCGGGAGCGGTTCGGGCGAGGCGCGCCGCCGCGATGGCGTAGAACTCAGGGGGACGGGACGGTCCCGGCGCACCCGGGCGGCCGGGTGGTGGTGGCTGGAGGTGACGGCCCGGTGGTCGACGTGGACGACGACGCGGCGTTCCGCGCGCTGCTGCTCTCCTGCTGCGACGCCCCGGCGTGGGCCGGGCGCGTGCTCGCCCGCCGCCCCTTCGACGGCCCGGACGCCCTGCTCGCGGTGGCCGCGGAGGAGCTGGCCGCCACGAGCGAGGACGACGTCGACACCGCGCTCGCGGCGCACCCGCGCATCGGGGAGCGGCCCACGGGGGCGGCGTCGCGGCGCGAGCAGTCCGCGGCCCTGGCCGCCGACGCGGGCGTCCTCGCCGAGCTCGCCGCGGGCAACGCGGCCTACGAGGCGCGCTTCGGCCACGTCTACCTCGTGTGCGCGTCGGGCCGCAGCGCCGAGGAGCTGCTGGCCGTCCTGCGCTCGCGCCTGGGCAACGACCCCGCGACCGAGCGCCGCGTCCTGCGCGCCGAGCTCGCCGCCATCACCCGGTTGCGCCTGCGCCGCGCCCTCGAGGGGGCGGTGGCGTGACGAGCGTCAGCACGCACGTCCTCGACGCGACCACGGGGGAGCCGGCCGCCGGGGTCGCGCTGCGGCTGAGCGCGCACGACGGCGCGGACGTCGACCGCGCGAGCACCGACGCCGACGGCCGGGCGCGGTTCGGGGCCGACCTGACCGCCGGCACGTTCCGGCTCACGTTCGCCACGGGGGAGTTCTTCGCCGCCGCCGGGCGCGAGACGTTCCACCCCGAGGTCGTCGTCACGTTCACCGTCGACGCGGGGCGGCCGCACCTGCACGTGCCGCTGCTGCTCTCCCCGTTCGCCTACTCCACCTACCGAGGGAGCTGACATGGGCATCGTCCTGGCGGGCCACCAGTACGGCAAGGCCGAGAACCGCGTCGTGCGCTTCCACCGCGACACGGCCCGGCACCACATCGTCGACCTCAACGTCACGACGACGCTGCGCGGCGGTTTCGCCGCGGCCTACCTCGACGGCGACCAGGCGGCGGTGCTGCCCACGGACACGCAGAAGAACACCGCCTACTCCTACGCCAAGGAGAAGGGCCTCGCGAGCGTCGAGGGCTACGCGCTCGACCTCGCCCGGCACTTCGTCGACGACGTCGGCCCCGTCACGGGGGCGCGCGTCGACGTCGACTCCTACCCGTGGGACCGCGTCGTCGTGGACGGCCGGGAGCACGACCACACGTGGGTGCGGTCCGGCACCGAGGTCCGCACGGCCGCGGTGACCGTGGACGGTGCGGGCGCCGGGCAGGCGGTGCACGTGGTGGCCGGCCTGAAGGACCTCGTGGTGCTGAAGTCGACGGGCTCGGAGTTCAAGGGGTTCCTCGTCGACGGGTACACGACGCTGCCCGAGACGGACGACCGCGTGATGGCGACGTCGCTGTCGATGGCGTGGCGCTACACGGGTGCGGCGCTCGCCGACGGCTTCGGCTTCGACGCCGCGTACGCGACCGTGCGCCGCACCGTGCTCGGGGTCTTTGCGACGCTGCACTCCTCCGCGCTGCAGCAGACGCTGTGGCACATGGGCAGAGCCGCGCTCGAGGCGGTGCCGGAGATCGCCGAGCTGCGCGTGTCGGCGCCGAACAGGCACCACTTCGACTACGACCTGGCCCGCTTCGGCGTCGAGAACCGCGGCGAGGTGTTCCACGCCGACGACCGTCCCTACGGGCACGTCCACGCGCGCGTCGTGCGCGAGGAGGAACCCGACGCGCCCCTGGCCTGGGAGACGGGGTCGCTGCTGTGAGCGCCCCGGCCGTGGCGGGCGCCGGGGAGCAGGACCGGCTCCACCTGCAGGCCGCCGTCGACCTGGCCGCGCGCAACGTGGCGGACGGCGGCGGGCCGTTCGGCGCGCTCGTCGTCCTCGACGGCGCGGTCGTCGCGACGGGGCAGAACCGCGTGACGCGCGACGTGGACCCGACGGCGCACGCCGAGGTGCAGGCCATCCGGGCCGCGTGCCGCGAGCTGGGCATGTTCTCCCTGGCCGGGGCGACGCTGTACTCCAGCTGCGAGCCGTGCCCGATGTGCCTGGCCTCGGCGCTGTGGGCGCGCGTGGACCGGGTGCTGTTCGCGGCCGACCGCCACGACGCCGCGCGCGGCGGTTTCGACGACCTGGCGTTCTACGACCTGTTCGCGACCGACCGAGCGCTGTGGTCCGTCCGCGTCGAGCAGCACCGCGACGCAGGTTCCGCCGCCCCCTTCGACGCCTGGCTGGCCGCGGCCGGCACGGTCGCGTACTGACCGTGGACCTCCCGGGCGTCGAGGCGTTCGTCGCCGTGCACGACCGCGCCGCGCTCGCGGCGGCGCACGACGGCGACCCGGCGACGGCCGTCCTCGCGGGCGGCACCTGGCTGTTCTCCACGCCGCAGCCGCAGCTGCGCCGCCTCGTGGACCTCACCACCCTGGGCTGGGAACCGTTCACGGTCTCCGCCGCGGGGTTGCGGCTCGCCGGGACCTGCCCGGTCTCCGCGGTCGCGGACGTGCCCGCCCGGCCCGGCTGGGCGGCGCACCCGCTCCTGCGCCAGTGCGTGCGCGCCCTGCTCGCGTCCTTCAAGGTCCGCTCGGTCGCGACCGTGGGCGGCAACGTCTGCCTCGCCCTGCCCGCGGGATCGATGACGTCGCTGACCGCCGCGCTCGACGCCACCGCGGAGCTGTGGTCCGCCGACGGCTCGGTGCGCCACCTCGCCGTCGAGGACCTCGTCCTGGGTGACCGCCGCACGGCCCTGCGCCCCGGGGAGGTGCTGCGGGCGATCACGATCCCGGACGCGGCCCTGCGCGCGCGCACCGCGTTCCGCCGGACGTCGCTGAGCCGGCTCGGGCGCTCGGCCTCGCTCGTCGTCGGCCGCCGCGACCCCGGCGGCGGCGCCGTCCTCACGGTCACGGCGGCCACCGAGCGCCCCGTCGTCCTGCGCTACCCCGCCGTCCCGGCGCCCGCCGCGGCCGCCGCCGACGTCGCACAGCGCGTGGAGGCGACCTGCGGCTGGTTCGACGACGTGCACGGCGCCCCCGACTGGCGGCGCGCGACGACCCTGCGGTCGGTCGCCGAGGTCTGCGGGGAGCTGGCGTGAAGATCACCGTCGACGGCACGACGAGCGAGCTCGAACCCCGGCCGGGGCAGTGCCTGCGCACGCTGCTGCGCGAGAACGCCCGCTTCGGCGTCAAGAAGGGCTGCGACTCGGGCGACTGCGGGGCCTGCACCGTCCTCGTGGACGGCGCGCCCGTGCACGCGTGCCTGTACCCGGCCGCGCGGGCCGCGGACCGCGAGGTGACCACCGCGACGGGGCTCGGCACGCCGGAGGAGCTGCACCCCGTCCAGCAGCGCTTCGTCGACGCCGCGGGGTTCCAGTGCGGGTTCTGCACGGCCGGCATGGTCGTCACCGCCGCCGCCCTCGACGCGGAGCAGCGGGCCGACCTCGACGAGCACCTGAAGGGGAACCTGTGCCGCTGCACGGGGTACCGCGCGGTGCGCGACGCCGTGCACGGGGTGCCGGCGGGTCTCTCCGACTCCGGGGGCACCGGCGAGCGGGTCGGGGCGCCGGCGGCCCGGCGCGTCGTGACCGGCACCGAGCCCTACACGCTCGACACGGTGGTGCCGGGGCTGCTGCACCTCGCGGTGCTGGGCAGCCCGCACGCCCACGCGCGCATCACCGCCGTCGACGTGACCGCGGCCGAGGCTCTCGACGGCGTGGTGGCGGTGCTGACCCACCGCGACGCCCCCGACGTCCTGTTCTCCACGGGCCGGCACGAGGACCGCCTCGACGACCCCGACGACACCCGCGTCCTCGACGACGTCCTGCGCTTCCACGGCCAGCGCGTCGCGGCCGTCGTCGCCGAGGACCGCGGCACGGCCGAGGAGGCGCTGCGGCGCATCGTCGTCGAGTACGAGGTGCTGCCGGCGGTGCTCGACCCCGAGCAGGCGCTGCGGCCCGGCGCCCCCCTCGTGCACGGCGACAAGGACGCCGCGACCTCCCGCATCGCCGACCCCCGCCGGAACCTCGTCGCCGAGCTGCACGGCGGCGTGGGCGACGTCGACGCCGCCCTGGCCGCAGCGCACGTCGTGGTCGAGGGCACCTGGCGGACGCAGCGGGTGTCCCACGTCGCGCTGGAGACGCACGCCGCGATCGGGTGGCTCGACGACGACGGCCGGCTCGTGGTCCGCACCTCGACGCAGGTGCCGTTCCTCGTGCGCGACGAGCTCGCGCGCATCCTGGGTCTCGCCCCCGAGCGGGTGCGGGTGTTCGCGGCGCGCGTGGGCGGGGGTTTCGGCGGCAAGCAGGAACTGCTGGTCGAGGACCTCGTCGGGCTCGCGGTGCTGCGCACGGGTCGTCCCGTGCAGTTCGAGCTCACCCGCACCGAGGAGCTGACGGTCGTCCCGGTGCGGCACCCGATGCGCGTGAGCGTGCGCCTCGGGGCCGACGCGGAGGGGACGCTGACGGCGCTCGCCGTGGACGTCCTGTCCGACGCGGGCGCGTACGGGAACCACTCGCCCGGCGTGATGTTCCACGGCTGCCACGAGTCGATCGCGCTGTACCGCTGCGCGAACAAGCGCGTCGACGCCCGCGCGGTCTACACGAACACCGTGCCGTCGGGGGCGTTCCGCGGGTACGGCCTCGGGCAGGTGATCTTCCCGCTCGAGTCCGCGCTGGACGACCTGGCGCGGGAGCTCGGGATCGACCCCTTCGAGCTGCGCCGCCGCAACGTCGTCGTCCCCGGCGACCCGTTCGTCGTCACCTCCGACCCCGAGCACGGCGGCGTCGACGACGGGTTGCGCTACGGCAGCTACGGACTCGACCAGTGCCTCGACCTGGTCCAGGAGGCGCTGGGCCGCGACGCGCTGCCCGCGCCGCCGGGCCCGCAGTGGCGCACCGGCACCGGGATGGCGGCGGCGATGATCGCGACGACCCCGCCGCGCGGCCACTACGCCGACGCCACGGCGTCGCTGGAACCCGACGGGACGTGGCTGCTGTCGGTCGGCACGGCCGAGTTCGGCAACGGCACCACGACGGTGCACACGCAGATCGCCGTCGGGGCGCTGGGCACCACCGCGGACCGGATCCGCCTGCGGCAGGCGGACACCGACGTCACGGGCCACGACACGGGCGCGTTCGGGTCGGCGGGCGTCGTGGTCGCGGGGAAGGCGCTGCTCGTCGCGTGCGACCGCCTCGCGCGCCACGTCCGGCGGCTCGCGGCGGACCTCACGGGGACGCCGCTCGCCGAGGCCGTGCTGGAGCGCGGCGGCGTCCGCTGCGGGGACCGCCTCGTCGACCTCGTCGACGTCCACGCCGAGGCGCTGCGCCGCGACGGGTGCGCCCCCGCCGCCGACGGCCGCGAGGACGCCGCGCGTCGGTCGGTGGCCTTCACCGTCCACGGCTTCCGGGTCGCGGTCGACACCGCGACCGGCGAGGTGCGGCTGCTGCGCTCGGTGCAGGCCGTCGACGCCGGGGTCGTCATGAACCCCGTGCAGCTGCGCGGGCAGGTCGAGGGCGGCGTCGCGCAGGCCGTCGGCTCCACGCTGTTCGAGGAGGTCCGCACGGACGCCGACGGCCGCGTCACCACGCCCAGCCTGCGCGAGTACCACGTCCCGCGGATCGGCGACCTCGTCGACACCGAGGTGCTGTACGCCGACACGGTCGACGCCATCGGGCCGCTGGGCGCGAAGTCCATGAGCGAGGCGCCCTACAACCCCGTGGCCCCGGCCCTCGCCAACGCGGTGCGCGACGCCACCGGGGTCCGGGTGCGCGACCTGCCGCTGAGCGCGGACCGGCTGTGGCGGGCGCTCCAGCCGCCCCGCGCGGACGCCTAGCTGCCCTCCACCGCCCGCAGCAGCTGCTCGGTGACCCGCTGCACCCGGGGCAGGTCGCCGGGGCCGAGGTGGTCCAGCACGAGGGCCCGCACGCCCGCGAGGTGCGCGGGCCACGCCTCCTCCAGGCGCTGCCGGCCGGCGTCGGTCAGCGTCGCGAGGGCCGCGCGCGCGTCCGTCGGGTCGGGGGAGCGGGACAGCAGCCCGTCGTGGGCCATGGACTGCGCGACCCGGGTCATCCGGCTCGGCGAGATGGACGCGGCCTCGGCGAGCTCGCTCATCCGCAGGGTCCGCTCCGGCGCCTCCGACAGCCGCATGAGGACGACGTAGCGCGTCAGGCCCAGGCCGCTGCGGCGCAGCAGGTCCTCGTCGATCGCCCGGGGCAGCGCGACCATGAGCCGCATCAGCGCCCGCCAGGCCTCCTCCTCCTGGGGCGTCAGGGCGGCGGGGGCGGAGCCGTCGGGCATGGGCGCAGTCTCCCGGACGCCGACCCGCGCGGCGACCGACGCCTCAGACCCGCAGGGTCGCGGCGTCGGCGCCCTCGAGCCGCTGCAGCAGGAGCAGGGCCAGGTCGTCGGAGACCAGCCCGCCCACGTGCGCCCGCACGGCGGCGAGGAGGCGGTCCAGGCCGGGTTCGAGGTCCACGGTGCCCCGCGGGCCCCGCGGGGCCAGCACGTCGACCTCCCGGGCGAGGTCGAAGAAGCGGCCGTCCGCGGCCCGCGCCTCGACGAGGCCGTCGGTGAACAGCAGCAGCCGGTCCCCGGCGGCCAGCGTCGAGTGCTCCACCCGGACGTCCAGCCCCAGGCCCAGCGGCGGGGACCGGTGCTCGGCCACGGCCAGCGCCGGGCGGTCCGCCGTGAGCAGCAGCGGCGACGGGTGCCCGCACAGGACGACGTCCAGCGACCCGTCGTGGCCGACGTCGCAGAACACCGCGGTCACGAAGTCCTCGGGCCCCAGGCGCGGCAGGACGGCCTGCTCGACCGCCCGCGCGACGTCGTCCAGCGGCACCGAGGGCAGGGGCGCGGTGTGCCGGAACGCGGACAGCACGGCCGCCGCGGTGTGCACGGCGGGCAGGCCCTTGCCGCGGACGTCGCCGACGACGAGCCGGACGCCCCGCTCGGTCGTCACGACGTCGTAGAGGTCACCGCCCACGAGCGCGTCGGCGCTCGCGGACACGTAGCGGGACGCGAGCGCCAGGTCCGCGACGAGCGTCGGGACGGGGTGCTGGATGGCCGTCTGGGCCACGGTGGCGATCTCGGTGACCGCCCGGATCCGCGCCTCGCGCCGCACGCGGACGCTGGCGCTGAGGACGGCGAAGCCGGCCAGGGACGCGGTGCCCAGCACGCGCACGGCGCCCAGCCACGAGAACAGGTCGGGGACCCCGGCGGACAGCACCGCGACGGTCAGCACCGACACGACCGCCACGACCGTGGTGCGTCGCCACGTCAGCGCGAGCGACGCGGCGAGGGGTCCGAGCGCCAGCCAGGGCACGACCACGAGCCGGCCACCGAGGAGGCCCTGGGCCAGGCCGAGGACGACCACCCAGGCGAGCGTCGCGGCGAGGACGCCCGCCTCGCGGCGACGGTGCCGCTCCGGCCCCGCGGCGGCCTCGCCGGCAGGCACCCGTGGGGGGATCACCTCTCGAGTCTGACAGTCACCGGGCGATTACGCTAAGTCCCGGTCACGATGCTGCCCCGGACGGCTCGGTGGCGGCCACCTGCCCGCCCCACACGGCGCGGGCGCCCGACTCACCGACCCGGTAGACCTGCACCCCCGCCGCCACCGCGGCCACGACGCAGAGCGCGGCGACGACGCCCGTGACCGTCCGGCGCGGCCCGGGCGTCCGCCGGGCGCGCCGGGAGCCGCGGTCCAGCAGCACGAGCACGAGGGCGAGCAGCGTCAGCGGCAGGACGAACCAGACGAGCTGGTCACCCAGCTGGGCGTGCTCCCCCGGGTCGCCGACCCGCGCCTGGAGCGCTTCACCGCTGCCGGTGGCCAGCGGGCACAGGACCGTGGCGACGGCGCCGACGGCCACCACGAGCGGGCCGAACCGCTCGCGCCAGCGGGGGAGCACGACCACGGCGAGGACGCCGAGCACGGTGAGCGGCACCAGCACGGTGACCCCGTGGACGACGAGGGCGTGGACGGGCAGGCCGTCGATCGTGTCGAGCACGGGTCCTCCAGGGTGGTCGGTGCTGCCCGACGTCTCCCGGCCGGGTGGCCGCGGGTGCCGTCACGGGGAGAACGAGAGGCACGCCGTCCCGGTTCGACCCGTCCGCGCGCCGGGGTCAGCCCGCCGTGCCCCGCGCGTTGTACACCGTGGCGCCGCGGTCGGCGACGACGTCGCGGTACCCGCGGTAGACCTCCAGGGCCTCCTCGCGCAGGACGTCCGAGACGACCTCGATGCCCCTGTCCTGCAGCTGTTCCGCCCAGTCGTCCCGGACCGGGCCCTCGTCGAAGCCCGTGAGCTCCTCGAGCTCGGGCCCGGACCCCGCGACGACCAGCCGCGTGACGCCCGACCACACCACGGCGCCGTAGCACATCGCGCACGGGCGCCAGTTGACGACGAGGGAGTGCGCGGGGAGCCCCGCGGCGCCGAGGTCCCACGACCCCAGCCGGCGCTGCGCGAGCGAGAGCGCCGTGACCTCCGCGTGCAGCGACGACAACCCGCTCGCCAGGACGAGGTTCACGCCCGCGGACACCAGCCGCCCCGTGGCCGTCTCCACGACCAGGGCCGCGAACGGCCCACCGCTGCCCTCGACGGGGTTGCGCGCCGCGAGGGTGTTCACGACGGCCATCCAGCCCGCGTCGGTCGCGGTCTCCGGCACGGGTGCGAGCACCTCGTCGACCCACCCCGGCAGGGCGGCGGTGATCTCCCGGGCGAGGGGCGAGGTGTCCATCACCGGAGGCTAGGGCCTGCGCGACGGGGCGTGGGCGTTGCGCAGGATCACCCGGTCGGTCTACAGGCGGGCCCGGCGGGCGCCGACGCAGGAGGGGAACGCACCGCCCTCGACGCCGACCCGGAGGACCTCCCGTGGCCGCCCTGCACCCCACCCGCACCCGCGCTGCCC
>NZ_JAAALN010000171.1 GCF_009906795.1 Kineococcus siccus | reverse complement strand
CTGGAGCACGGCCAGCTCGGCCACGAGGGCGTCGGTGCGGGTCCGCGTTGCGGCCACGAGGGCGTCGGCCTGCGCCGCGGCCGTGGCGTCGGTCGCGCGCTGCTGCGCCGCCCGCGCCGTCGCGGCGCTGCCCTCGCTCGCGCGGGCCCACACGCGCGCGGCGTCCAGCCGCTGCTCGACGTCGTCGCGCTGCGCCCCGATGCGGTCGAGCGCCGCGGTGCGGTCGATGAGCTCCTGCGGTCCGTTCGCGGCGAGCACGGCCGCGAACGCCCCGAGGCCCGCGGAGTCCCCCCGGTAGCGCGACGCGGCGAAGCGCCCGAGGGCCTGGCGCGCGGCGGCGTAGTCGGCCTGGGCGCGCGAGGCCCGCGCCGCGGCGGCGGCCGCCTCGTCGTCGCGCCGGGCGAGCAGCGCGCGCGCCTCGTCGTAGTCCTCGGCCGCCACGGACAGCAACGTGCGGCTCGCGTCGAGGTCGGCCTGCTGACCGGCGAGCCGGGCCTGCAGCGCCGCGACCTGGGCGGCGACGCCCGCCGCGGCCGCGCGGGCCGCGTCGACGTCGCCCTGCGCCGGCAGCGCCGGGTCGGCCGTGGCCGGGCCGGCCGCGAGGCCGAGCGCGGCGGGCACCCCCGCGCCCAGGGCGAGCAGGAGCACGGACCGGCGGCGCGCCAGGAGGCGGTCGACGGCCATGTCCTTACTCTCCGTAGTGGCCCGTTGCACGGAGCGCAGGCTAGCCCGTCTCCGGGCGCCCGTCACCCCCGTCCCGGCGGTCACCGGCGCCCCACGGCCCCCGGGCGTGACGGGGGGCGGGGGTACGGTGCCTGAGCAACCACGCGCCGGTCCCGGCGCGGTCGAGCGGTCGGAGGGGGACGCGGGTGACGTCGCGACTGATGCAGATCGGCGAGGTGTCCGACCGCGTCGGCTACAGCCTCCGCACCATCCGCTACTACGACGAGATGGGCCTCGTCACCCCGTCGGCGCGCACCCCGGGGGGCTTCCGCCTCTACACCGAGATGGACGTCTACCGGCTCCTCGTCCTCAAGCGCATGAAGCCGCTCGACTTCTCCCTCGACGAGATGCGCGACCTGCTCGCGACGCTGGACGCCCTCGACGGCCGCATCCCGTCGGCCACGCCGCGCGCGGAGCTGTTCGACCGGCTCGACGGGTTCCGCGCCGCGGCCGACGCGCGCGTGGAGAAGCTGCGGGAGCGGCTGGCGATGGCCGAGGAGTTCGCCCAGCAGCTGCGCGACGAGGCCGCGGGCCGCACCGACGGCAACTCCCCCGCCCCGGAACCGCCCGTGCTGCCCTTCGCGGGCTGAGGGCGGCTCAGGCGGAGGGGGACGGCACGGGCAGACCGCGGACGCCGGGGGTGAACCGGAACAGCGACCCCGCCGCCGGGTCGTCGTCGTCGGGCAGGTTCTCGCGCGAGGTCGTGATGTAGAGCTCGTCGAGCGCCTCGCCGCCGAACGCGCACGCCGTGACCTGCCGCGCCCCGACGTCCACGACCGCGTCGAGCGTCCCGTCGGGCGCGTAGCGGCGCACGGCCGAGCCGCCGAACAGCGCGACCCACACGCCGCCCTCGGCGTCCACGGTGAGGCCGTCGGGGCGGTTCCTGGAGCTCTCGTCGTTGACCTGCGCGAACGTGCGGCGGTTGGTCAGCCCGTCCTCGCGGTCGTAGTCGAAGACGTCGGTGCGCCCCGTGCCCGTGTCGTTGTAGTAGGCGAGCGTGCCGTCGGGGCTGAAGCCCAGGCCGTTGGAGACCGTGACGCCCTCGAGCACGGTCGAGACGGTCAGGTCCGCGTCGAGGCGGTAGAGCGTCCCGGCGCCGGGCTCGCCGCCCTGCAGCGACCCGCAGTAGAAGCGGCCGTCGGGGTCGCAGCCGCCCTCGTTCATCCGCAGCTTCGGCCGGGGCTCGAACACGTCCGGCAGCGCGGTCAGCTCACCGTCCGCGTCCTCGAGGACGAAGCCGCGCTCGACGGCGATGACCGCCCCGCCCTGCGTGCGCGGGCGCACCACGGCCGCGACGGACCCGACGGTGCGGCGGCTGACGGTGCCGTCGGCGGCCAGGCTCACGACGTCGCCCGCGAGCATGTCGACGAAGCGCAGGCCACCCCAGGAGGGCGACCAGCACGGGCCTTCGCCGTGGTAGACGATCCGGTCGGTGATCCGCTCAGCGCTGGGCACGCGAGGAGGCTACCGGCCACGCCCGGCGGCGGCCCGGCGGCGGCCCGGCGGCCGGATCACAGCGCCTCGGTCGGCAGGTAGGCCAGCTCGGGGCGGCCCGATCCGCCGTAGCGGGGTTCCCGGCGCGCCCGGCCCGCCGACGCCAGGTGCTCCAGGTAGCGGCGCGCGCTGACGCGCGACAACCCCGTCGCGGCGGCGGCCTCGGCGGCCGACACCCCTTGCGCCGCAGGCGCTGCGCGCAGCGCCGCGGTCACCGCGTCGAGCATCTGCGGCGTCACGCCGCGCGGCGGCGAGGACGACGTGCGCAGCTGCCCGAGGGCCGCGTCGATCGCCTGCTGGTCCAGGGCGCCGCCGTCGGAGCGCTCGGCGACGCGCGCCACCTCGGCCCGGAAGCGGGCGTAGGCGCGCAGCCGGTCCTCCAGCGCCGCGGCGCCGAACGGCTTGAGCAGGTACTGCACGACGCCCATCGACAGCGCCTGCCGCACGACCGCCTGGTCCCGCGCGGCCGTGACCGCGATGACGTCCGCGGGCACGGCCGCGGCGCGCAGGGCCCGCAGCACCTGCAGGCCGTCGACGTCGGGCAGCGTCATGTCCAGCAGCACCAGGTCGACACCGCCCGCCCCGACCGCGGCCAGCGCCTCGCGGCCGGAGTTCACCGCGGCCACCACGCGGAAGCCGGCGAGGCCCCCCACGTAGCGCGCGTGCGCCGCGGCGACCACGGGGTCGTCCTCGACGATCAGCACGCGGACGTCGCTCACGTGGGCGCGCCGGCCGCCGCCGGGCGCACCGCGGGCGCCTCCATGGGGAGGTCCACGACGGGGAGCGTGACGACGATCGTCCCGCCGCCGTCGTCGACCGTGACGGGCTCGACCACCTCGACCCGGCCGCCGTGGCGGCGCACCACCTGGCCCACGAGGGCGAGGCCCAGCCCGTGGCCGTGGGCCCCGTCCCGCGTGAGCACCTGCTCCTTGCGCGACCAGCCGCGGCGCATGGCCCGCTCGAGGCCCGCGGCGGGCAGGCCCGGGCCGGAGTCGGTCACCCGCAGCTGCACGGCACCGTCCGCCGCGGCGATGAGGACCCGCACCCAGCGCGGCGCGTCCCCCGCCAGGGCGGCCTCGACGGCGTTGTCGAGCAGGTTGCCGAGCACCGTCACCAGGTCGCGGGCCGGCAGCAGGTCCGCGGCCAGCGACGTGCCCGGCTCGACCTCCAGCTCGACCCCGCGCTCCGCGGCCTGCGCGGACTTGCCGATCAGCAGCGCCGCGACGGCCGGGTCCGCGACGTCGGCGACGACGAGGTCGGTCAGCTGCTGGGCCTCGGTGAGCTCGGCCGTCGCGAACCGGACCGCCTCCGCGTCGCGGCCCTGCTCGACGAGGGTCACGACGACGTGCAGCCGGTTGGCGGCCTCGTGGGCCTGCGAGCGCAGGGCGTCGGCGAGCCCGCGCACGGCGTCGAGGTCGCGGGTCAGCGCCTGCAGCTCGGTGTGGTCGCGCAGGGTCAGGACGGTCCCGACCTGCCGGCCCTCCCACTGCGCGGTGGTGTGGTTGACGAGCAGGACGCGGTCGTCGGTGACCTGGAGGTCGTCGGCCACCTCCTCGCCCGCCTCGACCAGGCGGCGCACGGCGGGCGGCAGGACCACGCCGTCCTCGCCCCCGGGCAGCAGCCGGCGGGCCTCGTCGTTGACCACCTGCACGCGCCCGGCCGGGTCGAGGACGACGAGCCCCTCCCGCAGGGAGTGCAGGACGGCGTCGTTGACCTCCCACGCGCGGGTCAGGTCGGCCGGCTCCATGCCGTGCGTCCGGCGGCGCACCCACCGCGACAGCGCGAGGCTGCCCAGCACCGAGAGCACCAGCGCCAGCGCGACGGCCCCGAGCAGGACCGGCAGCTGCGCCGTCAGCTCGCGCGTCACCGACCGGGTCGTGACGCCCACCGCCACGGCGCCGACCACGGGTCCGGTGGTCGCCGACGTGCCGGCCGCGCGGACGGGGACCACGGCGCGCACCGACGGGCCGAGCGTCCCCGTGTAGGTCTCCACGACGCGACCGCCCGCGAGCGCCTCCTCGGCGTGACCGAGGAAGGTGCCGCCGATCTGCGCGGGGTCGGGGTGCGACCAGCGCGTGCGCGCGGTGTCCATGACGGTGACGAAGTCGGTGCCCGTCGCGCGCCGCACGTCCTCGGCGTGCGCGGCCACCCCCGCCCGCACCCCCGCCTGCGCCGGGTCGGTGGTCGCCCCGGGCACCGAGAGACCGGCGCGGACGTCCGGCGACGCCGCGAGGCCCAGCGCGACGTCGCTGACGATCGCGGTCGTGTCGCGGCGCGTGTCGGTCCGGACCTGCCAGACGACGGCGGCCGCGGACGCGACGACGACCAGGGTGACGACCGCCAGCTGCAGCGCGAAGATGCGCGACGCCAGCGTCCAGCGCAGCCGGCCGCGGCGCGACGCCCCGTGAACGAAACGTGCAGAAGCTCGCCCTGGCCCCGGCGTTGTGAGCACGATCACCTCCACGATCTTCTAGGAGGGTCCCATGAGCAGAGACGCTCACCAGCAGGTGGCGGCCAAGCGCGACCGCACGCACTTCCTCTACATCGCCGTGATCATCGCCGTCGCCCTCGGCATCGCCGTGGGCCTGGTCTTCCCCGAGGTCGGGAAGGCGCTGAAGCCGCTCGGCGACGGCTTCGTCGACCTGGTCCGGATGATGATCTCGCCGATCATCTTCTGCACCATCGTGCTCGGCATCGGCTCGGTGCGGAAGGCCGCGCAGGTCGGCCGGGTGGGCGGCACGGCGCTGCTGTACTTCATCGTCATGTCGACGTTCGCGCTCGCGATCGGCCTCGTCGTCGGCAACCTGCTCCCGGTCACGGACCTGCAGCTCACCGACGAGCTCCGGGGCGTGGGCGCCGAGCGCGCCGCCATGGCCGAGGAGTCCGGCGGCACCGTCGACTTCCTCCTCGGGATCATCCCGACGTCGCTGCCCTCGGCCCTCACCGACGGGTCGGTGCTCGAGACGCTGTTCGTCGCCCTGCTGGTGGGCTTCGCGATCCAGGGCCTCGGCACGACCGGTGAGAAGGCGCTGGGGGCCATCGAGGTCATCCAGAAGGTCGTCTTCAAGATCCTCGCCATGGTCATGTGGGTCGCGCCGATCGGGGCCTTCGGCGCCATCGCCGCGGTCGTCGGCGAGACGGGCGTCGACGCGCTGAAGGCGCTCGGCATCGTCATGCTCGGGTTCTACGCGACGTGCGCGGTGTTCATCTTCGTGGTCCTCGGCCTCCTGCTGAAGGTCGTCACGAAGATCTCGATCTTCTCGCTGCTGCGCTACGTCGCCCGGGAGATCCTGCTCATCGTCTCCACGTCGAGCTCCGAGACGGCGCTGCCGCGGCTCATCGCGAAGATGGAGCACCTGGGCGTCAGCCGCTCGACCGTCGGGATCGTCGTGCCCACGGGGTACTCCTTCAACCTCGACGGCACCGCGATCTACCTGACGATGGCGTCGCTGTTCATCGCCAACTCCCTGGGCGACCCGCTGTCGGTGTCCGAGCAGATCTCGCTGCTCGTCTTCATGGTCATCGCCTCGAAGGGCGCCGCCGGGGTCTCCGGCGCGGGCCTCGCCACGCTCGCCGGTGGCCTCGCGTCGCACAAGCCGGCCCTGCTCGACGGCGTCGGCCTCATCGTCGGCATCGACCGGTTCATGTCCGAGGCGCGCGCGGTGACCAACTTCATCGGCAACACCGTCGGGACCCTCGTCATCGGCACCTGGGCCCAGCAGATCGACCGCGAGCAGGTCGACCGCGTCCTCGCGGGGCACGCCCCCTTCGACGAGCGGACGATGGACCCGAGCGTCAGCAAGGTCGCGCGCGAGACCGAGGAGAAGGTCGCCACGACGACCCCCTGAGCACCTCACCCCGCCGCACCCTCGTCCCCGTCGGGGGCGGGGGTGCGCTGCGTCCCCGACCCCCACCTGGAGGAGGCACTCCCGTGCAGACCACGCTGACCACCGTGCGCGACGGCGACCGGGTCACCGCCGCAGGACGGCTGGTGCGCGACGAGGACGGCTGGTTCCTCGCGGCGCACTTCCTCGACGCGGCCGATCCGCCCACCTCGCGGCTGCGGGTCGAGCCCGCGCAGGAGCCGGCCGCCGCGCTCGTCGGGGCGGGGGTGCGGGCGGTCGGCACCTGGGACGGTGGCGCCGAGGCCGTGACGGGCGCCGACCTCCGGCCCGAGGAGGTGCCCCGCCTCGTGCCCGGCGCCCCGGCGCAGCCCGGCTGTCCGCAGGACGACGTGGCCGCGGCCGTCCGCCGGTTCCCCGACCTGGGGACCGCGACCGTCGCCGTCGGCCTGCGCTCGGTCGGCGACGACCGCGCCGTCGCGCTGGTCGACGTCGTGCACCCCACCGAGGCGCTCCTGCGGTGGCTCGCGGACCTCCCCGAGGGCGGCGCCGAGGTCCGCGCCTGGGTCACCCGCGGTTGAGGGACCCCAGCCGCAGCGTCTCGGTCACCAGCGGCGCGATCTGGTCGACCTCCAGCAGGAAGCCGTCGTGGCCGTACGGCGAGCGCACCGTGCGCAGGCCGCCGACGGTGGCGGCGGCGCGCTCGGCGATGCGGCGCGAGTCCGCGAGGGGGTAGAGCCGGTCGGAGTCGACGCCCGCGACGACGAGGGGGACCGTGACCGCGGCGAGCGCCGCGTCCGTGCCGCCCCGCGCCAGCCCCACGTCCCACGTGTTCATGGCGTCGGTCAGCGCGACGTAGCTGCCCGCGTCGAAGCGGTGCACGAGCTTCTCGGCGTGGTGGTCGAGGTAGGACTGCACGGCGAAGCGGCCCGGCGCGTCCGGGTCCCACGGGTCCTCGCCGACCTGCGGCATCCGGCCGAAGCGCTCGTCGAGCTCGTGCGCGGTCCGGTAGGTCAGGTGCGCGAGGCGCCGCGCGAGGCCGAGACCCCGGTGCGGGCCGTGGCCGTCGGGCCGGTCGTGGTAGTCCCCGCCGTGCCAGCCCGGGTCGGAGAGCACCGCCGTGATCTGCGCGGACTGCGCGCCGATCTGGTCCGCGCTCGACGCCGCGCACGTGGCGAGCACGAGGGCCGCGCCCACGCGGTCCGGGTGCGCCGCGGCCCACTCCAGCGAGCGCATGCCGCCCATCGACCCGCCCAGCACGGCCGCGAACCGGCGGACGCCGAGCTGGTCGGCGAGGCGCGCCTCGGCCGCCACCTGGTCGGCCACCGTCAGCCGCGGGAACGCCGACCCCCACGGGCGCGAGGACCCGGGACGCCGCGCGGCCGGGCCCGTGCTGCCCTGGCAGCCGCCGAGCACGTTGGCGGCCACGACGAACCAGCGGTCGGTGTCCAGCGCGCGGCCCGGCCCGACGAGGGTCCCCCACCAGCCGGGCGTCGGGTGCCCCTCGCCCGCCGCCCCCGTGACGTGGGCGTCGCCCGTGAGGGCGTGCTCGACGAGGACGGCGTTGCCGCCGTCCGGCGCGAGGGTGCCCCACGTCTGGAAGGCGAGCCGGACCTGGGGCAGGGTGCCGCCGAGTTGCAGCGGCAGGTCCCCGACGTCGGCGAAGCGGCGCTCGCCGACGGGGTCGCCCTCGCGCCACGCCCCCGTCGCGGGCGGGTCGGGGCGGTGGATGCGGGCGGTGACCTGCGCGCCGACGTCCACGACCACCGCTCCCTGCGACCCCCGAGCCGCCGACTGCGCCTCGCCCGAGACCAGTGTCACGCCTTCGCGGCGGCCGCGAAGCCCTGGGTCAGGTCGGCGAGGATGTCGTCGATCCCCTCGATGCCCACCGCGAGGCGCACGAGGCCCGGCGTCACGCCCGAGGCGATCTGCTCCTCGGGGTTCAGCTGGCTGTGGGTCGTCGACGCGGGGTGGATGACGAGCGAGCGCACGTCGCCGATGTTGGCGACGTGGCTGTGCAGGACGAGCGCGTCGACGAACCGCTTGCCCGCGGCCAGCCCGCCCTCGATCTCGAAGGCGAGGACCGCGCCGGTCCCCCGCGGCGCGTACTTCTTGCCGGCCGCGTGCCACGGCGAGCTGGACAGCCCCGCGTACTTCACGGACAGGACGTCGTCGCGCGCGTCGAGCCACTCCGCGACGCGCTGGGCGTTGGCGACGTGGCGCTCCATGCGCAGCGACAGCGTCTCGATGCCCTGCGCGAGGAGGAAGGCGTTGAACGGCGCGATGGCGGGGCCGAGGTCGCGCAGCAGCTGGACGCGGGCCTTGACGAGGTAGGCCGCCGGGCCGACCGCGTCGGTGTAGACGACGCCGTGGTAGCTGGCGTCGGGCGTGGTCAGGCCCGGGTAGCGGTCGGCGTGCGCGGCCCAGTCGAACGTCCCGGAGTCGACGATGGCGCCGCCGATCGCGGTGCCGTGCCCGCCGAGGTACTTCGTCGCGGAGTGCACGACGACGTCCACGCCGTGCTCGAAGGGCCGGATGAGGTACGGCGTCGCGATGGTGTTGTCGACGATCAGCGGGACGCCGGCCGCGTGGGCGACCTCGGCGACGGTCTCGAGGTCGAGCACGTCGCCCGCGGGGTTGGAGATGGTCTCGGCGTAGAACAGCTTGGTGCGCTCCCCCACGGCCGCGCGCCACGCGTCCGGGTCGTCGGGGTCGGTCACGAAGGTCGTCGTGATGCCCAGCTTGGGCAGCGTGTGCTGCAGCAGGTTGTACGTGCCGCCGTACAGCCGCGGGCTCGCGACGACGTGGTCGCCGGCCTGCGCGATGTTGAGGATGGCGATGGTCTCGGCCGCCTGGCCGCTGGCCAGCAGGAGCGCCCCGATGCCGCCCTCGAGCGCGGCGATGCGCTCCTCGACGGTGCTCTGCGTCGGGTTCATGATCCGCGTGTAGATGTTGCCCGCCTCGGCCAGCCCGAACAGGGCCGCGGCGTGGTCGGAGTCGCGGAAGGTGTAGCTCGTCGTCTGGTAGATCGGCAGCGCCCGCGCGCTCGTCGCGGGGTCCGGCGCCTGGCCGGCGTGGACCTGCTTCGTCTCGAAGCTCCACGTCGTCGGGTCCTGAACGGTCGTCGGGTCCTGCACGGCGGTCGCCTCGTGCTCGGCGTTCTCGGGGGCAGCGCTGTTCTCGGTCATGGGGTCCTCTTCGGGG
>NZ_JAAALN010000170.1 GCF_009906795.1 Kineococcus siccus | reverse complement strand
GCCGCCGGCCACGGCCCAGGACGTGACGGTGGCGTCGAGCTCGCCGACCACGACGAGCCGGTCCCCCCGCAGCACGGCGTGGCGCGGGCCGCTGCCGGGTGCGGTCCGCACCACCTGGACGGGGTCCGCGCTGAGCCGGCCGGCCGTGCGGTCGACGGCGTGCACGCGCAGCTCGTCGGCGCCGAGGTCGGCGACGACGACGCTCGACCCGTCGCCCAGGAACGTCGCGGAGTGCGGGTGCGAACCCTCCTGCCGGTCGGCCACCGGGCCGCCGCCCGTCGCGGTCAGCGTCTGCACGAGGTCGCGCACCACGCCGTCGCGGGCAGCGACGACCCCCACCGACCCGCCGTAGTTCGCGACGACGAGCAGGTCCCCCGACGGGTGCACGGCCACGTGGCAGGGGCTGGACCCGCCCGAGGGCACCTCCCCCTGCACCGACCACGCGGTGCCGTCGAAGGCGCGGGTGGACAGGCGGCCGTCGGCGACCTCGTGCGCGGCGTGCAGCCGGCCCCGGCCCGCCGGGGCGAGGAAGGTGGGCGAGTCGCCGGGGGACGGTGTCGCGACCGGACGCACGCGCCCGGTCCGCGGGTCCCGCGCCAGCAACGAGACGCCGGCGCCCCGCCCGCCCGTCGCGGCCGTCGCGGACCCGACGGCGAGGAGATCGCTCACGCGGGGATCCTGCCAGCCGCGGCTCAGGGGCTCGCGGCCAGGAAGAGGAAGGCGGCGAGCAGAACCAGGTGCACGCCGCCCTGCAGCGTGGTGGCGCGCCCCGGGACGACGGTCAGGGTGCCGACGACGACGGTCAGGCCGAGCAGCACCAGCTGCGTCGAGCCCAGCCCCAGCAGCAGCGGCCCGTCCAGCCAGATCGTCGCGACCGCGATGACCGGCAGGGTCAGCCCGATGCTGGCCATCGCCGAGCCGAACGCGAGGTTGATGCTGGTCTGGAGGCGACCGCGGCGCGCGGCCTTCGCGGCGGCCAGGGTCTCCGGCAGCAGCACGAGCAGGGCGATGACGACGCCGACGAACGACGCCGGGAAACCCAGGGCCTGCACGCCCGCCTCGATGGTCGGGGACTCGACCTTGGCGAGCCCCACGACCGCGACGAGCGCGACGAGCAGCAGACCGAGGCTCAGCAGCGTCCGACGGCCGCTCGGCGGTTCGGCGTGCTCGTCGGTCGCGTCCTCGGGCAGGGCGCTGCCGTCCGCGGCCACGGGCAGGAAGAAGTCGCGGTGGCGGACGGTCTGCGTCAGGACGAACAGCCCGTAGAGGGCGAGGGAGGCGGTGGCCGCGAACGCCAGCTGCGGCGGGGAGAACTCCGGGCCCGGCCGGGAGGTCGTGAACGTCGGCAGGACGAGGCAGACCGTGGCGAGGGTCGCGACCGTGGCCAGCGCCGCCCCCGTCCCCTCGGCGTTGAACACCGCGACCCGGTGCTTCAGCGCCCCGAGCAGCAGCGAGAGCCCCAGGATGCCGTTGCAGGTGATCATCACGGCTGCGAACACCGTGTCCCGTGCGAGAGAGGCGGTCTCGGGACCGCCGGCCGCGACGAGCGTGACGATGAGCGCGACCTCGATGACGGTCACGGCGACGGCGAGGACGAGCGAGCCGTACGGTTCCCCGACCCGGTGCGCGACCACCTCGGCGTGGTGCACGGCGGCCAGCACGGCGGCCCCGAGGAACACCGCGAGCAGCAGGGCCACCACCGTCCCCGGCTCGCGCCCCCAGGCCAGGGCCAGCACCACGAGGGCGGCGGGCGGCGCGACGGTGGTCCACGTCAGCGACGAGCGGATCGACGTGGGTCGCGGGTTCCGGGTCGGCGAGAGGCTCGGAGTCATGCCTCAGCCTCCCAGCTGGGGCCGCGGCCGACGACCGTGCTGCGGGCGGGCGGCCGCGTCAGCGGTCGGGACGCCAGACGACGAGCGCGGTGGAGCGCTGCGACGACGGGCGCCGCCCGCGCGGCGTGGCGACGATGTCGCCCGCCATGCCCGCGGCGAAGATGCGGCGGGCCTGCTGGCGCACCAGGTCCAGCTCGGCCTCGAGGGACTCGACGCGGTGGCCGAGGGCCGTGACCTGGTTCTCCAGCTCGAGGATGCGCTTGATGCCCGCGAGGTTCACGCCGTCCTCCTGGGACAGCCGCTGCACCTCGCGCAGCTGCGCGACGTCGCGCGCGGAGTACCGCCGCCCGCGCCCGGGTGCCCGGCTGGGCGACACGAGCCCGAGCCGGTCGTACTGCCGCAGCGTCTGCGGGTGCATGCCGGCCAGTTCCGCGGCCACCGAGATCACGAAGACCGCGGAGTCGTCGTCGTACAACCCGAGCCTCCTCTCCTCGCGTCCCCGCCCGCCGTGGTCGTGCGGATCGTGGGCCGACCACGGCGGGACGGGAGTCCGTCCTAGCTGCGGGCCCTGTCCGCCAGACCGGCCCGCGGGTCCTCACCGGCCGTGGCCTTCGCGAAGGCCTCGACGGCCTCGCGCGCGGCGCCGTCGACCTTCTGCGGCACGACGACCTCGAGGGTGACGAACAGGTCCCCCCGCGCGTCGTCGGACCGCGCCTTGGCGACGCCGCGGCCCTTCAGCCGCAACGACCGGCCCGACGGCGTCCCCGGCGCGACCTTCACCCGCACCGACGACCCGTCGAGGGTCGGCACCTCGACGGTGGCGCCCAGCACGGCCTCGTCGAAGGACACCGGCAGCGTCATCCGCAGGTCGTCGCCGTCGCGCTTGAACACCGGGTGCGGCTCGACGTGCACGGTGACGAGCAGGTCGCCCACCGCGCCGCCCGGGCCGGGCAGGCCCTTGCCGCGCAGCCGCACCTTCTGCCCGTCGCGCACGCCCCGGGGCAGCCGGGCGCTCACGCTGCGGGCCGGTCCACCGCGCGGGTCGGGCACCCGCAGGTTGACCGTGGCGCCCTCGAGCGCGGCCCGGAACCCCACGCGCGCACTGGCTTCGAGGTCCTGACCGCGGGGGGGCGCGGTGGGGCCGCCGGCGCCGAAACCGCCACCACCGGCCTGACCGAACAACCCGCCGAGCAGGTCCTCGAACCCCGCGCCCCCCGCGGCCCCGCCGGGGGCGCCGAAGCGCACGCCGCCGGGGCCACCACGGCCGGCCTGCTGGCCGAACAGACCGCCCAGGAGGTCCTCGAAACCCGCGCCTCCGGCCCCGCCCGCACCTCCGGGGGAGGAGAACCGGGCGCCACCGCCGACCATGGCGCGGACCCCGTCGTACTGCCGTCGCTGCTCGGGGTCGGAGAGGACCGCGTAGGCCTCCCCGACCTCCTTGAACCTCAGCTCCGACGACGCGTCGCCGGGGTTCGCGTCCGGGTGCAGGGTGCGGGCCTTCTTGCGGTAGGCCTTCTTGATGGCCGCGGCGTCCGCGTCGTGCGGAACCCCGAGGACGGCGTAGAAGTCCTTCTCCGCCCAGTCCTGCATGCTCATCGTCCGACCTCCTCCCTGCTCGTTCCCGGTGCGCTGGTCGCGCTCACTGCGGGTCGGCCACCGCGACGCGTGCCGGGCGCAGGACGCGCTCGCCGAACCGGTACCCCGGCTGCAGCAGCTGCCCCACGCTCGCCACCTCGTACTCGTCGGAGTGGCTGCTCATCAGCGCCTCGTGGACGGCCGGGTCGAACGGCTCGCCCACCTCGCCGTAGCGGACCAGGCCGAACCGGCCCAGCGTCGCCTCGAGCTTCTCGGCGATCGCCGCGAACGGACCCGTCAGGTCGTTGTGCTGACGCGCGAGGTGCACGTCGTCCAGCACGGGCAGCAGGGCCTCCGCGACGCTGGACAGCGCCGCGTCGCGGGCGACGTCCCGGTCCCGGTCCACGCGCTTGCGGTAGTTCACGTACTCGGCCTGCAGCCGCAGCAGGTCCTCGAGCCGTTCGTCCGCGAGCGCCTGCGCCGCACCGTCGTCGGCCCCGCCGACCGTCGGGGCGGCCGGGGTCTCGACGGGCGCGGCGACGTCGGCCTCGGCGTCCGCCGGGGCCTCGGCCACGGGCTCGGCGCGCACCTCACCCGTCTCCGGGTCCAGGCGCCGGCGGTCGCGGATCACGGTGGGTTCGCTGAACTCCTCCGCCATCACTTGTCCTTCTCGTCGTCGACGACCTCGGCGTCCACGACGTCGTCGTCCGCCGTGGCCGAGGAGGACGCACCGGGGGTGCTGTCGTCCGCGGCGGGCGCGTCGGCCTGGGCCGCGTACATCGCGGAGCCGAGCTTCTGGCTGGCCTGGGCGACGACCTCGGTCTTGGCCTTGATCTCGGCGGCGTCGGTCCCGTTGAGCGCGGTCTTCAGCTCGGCGACGGCCGTCTCGACCTCCTCCTTGCCCTCGGCCGGCAGCTTGTCGGAGTTGTCCGCCAGGAACTTCTCGGTCTGGTAGACGAGCCCCTCGGCCTGGTTGCGGGCCTCGGCCTCCTCGCGACGGGTCTTGTCCTCGTTCGCGTGGACCTCGGCGTCCTTGACCATGCGGTCGATGTCCTCCTTCGACAGCGCGCTGCCGCCGGAGATGGTCATCGACTGCTCCTTGCCGGTGCCGCGGTCCTTGGCGGACACGTGGACGATGCCGTTGGCGTCGATGTCGAACGTGACCTCGACCTGCGGCACGCCGCGCGGGGCCGGCGCGATGCCGGTGAGCTCGAACGTGCCGAGCGGCTTGTTGTCGCGGGCCAGCTCGCGCTCGCCCTGGAACACCTGGATGAGCACCGACGGCTGGTTGTCGTCCGCCGTGGTGAACACCTCGGAGCGCTTGGTCGGGATCGCGGTGTTGCGCTCGATGAGCTTCGTCATGATCCCGCCCTTGGTCTCGATGCCCAGGGACAGCGGGGTGACGTCGATGAGCAGGACGTCCTTGCGCTCGCCCTTGAGGACACCGGCCTGCAGGGCCGCGCCGATGGCGACGACCTCGTCGGGGTTCACGCCCTTGTTCGGCTCGCGGCCGCCGGTCAGCTCCTTGACGACCTGGGTCACGGCCGGCATGCGGGTGGAGCCACCCACCATGACGACGTGGTCGATGTCGGCGAGCTTGACGTCGGCGTCCTTGATGACCGAGTGGAACGGCGCCTTGGTCCGGTCCAGCAGGTCCTGCGTCATCTGCTCGAACTGCGCGCGGGTGAGCTGCTCGTCCAGGTGGACGGGGCCGTTCTCCGTCATCGACAGGTACTGCAGGGAGATGCCGGTGCTCGTCGCGGTCGAGAGCTCCTTCTTGGCCTGCTCCGCGGACTCGCGCAGGCGCTGCATGGCGATCTTGTCCTTGGACAGGTCGATGCCGTACGCGCCCTGGACCTTCTTCAGCAGGTGGTCCACGACCCGCTGGTCCCAGTCGTCGCCGCCGAGGTGGTTGTCACCGGACGTCGCGCGGACCTGGATGGTGGAGAACCCGTCCTCGTCCTTGCCGACCTCCAGGAGGGACACGTCGAACGTACCGCCGCCGAGGTCGAAGACGAGGATGAGCTCGTCCTCCTTGCCCTTGTCCAGGCCGTACGCCAGTGCGGCCGCGGTGGGCTCGTTGATGATGCGCAGGACGTTCATGCCGGCGATCTCGCCGGCCTCCTTGGTGGCCTGGCGCTGGGCGTCGGAGAAGTACGCCGGGACGGTGATGACCGCGTCGGTGACGGGCTCGCCCAGGTAGCTCTCCGCGTCCCGCTTCAGCTTCTGCAGGATGCGCGCGGAGATCTCCTGCGGGCCGTACTTCTTGTCGTCGATCCCGACGTTCCAGTCGGTGCCGATGTGACGCTTCACGGAGCGGATGGTCCGGTCCACGTTGGTCACGGCCTGGCGCTTCGCGATCTCGCCGACCAGGACCTCGCCGTTCTTGGCGAACGCCACGACGGACGGGGTCGTGCGACCACCTTCGGCGTTCGCGATGACCGTGGGCTCGCCACCCTCCAGGACCGAGACGACGGAGTTGGTGGTGCCGAGGTCGATGCCGACCGCACGTGCCATGGGGGGAGCCTCCTGCTGCTGATGACGATTGAGTGCTTTCGGCTCAAGTCTCCCGATGCGGCGGCCGGTGTCAAGCCGGAGCGTCCGGAGTTGAGCCTGTCCGACTCAACCGTCGCGGGTCGCGCGGTGTTCCCGGGAACCGGGAGGGTCCGCCGAACGTGCTCAGGACGTGACGTCTCCCGCGACCCCGGTCCGCCAGGTCCCGCTGCACTTCACGGAGGACTCCCGGGCGGGCGGCACCCACGTCAACCTCTCGGCCGTGCGCAGCGACGGCGAGCACCTCTGGGTGGCCGGCGACGAGACCGCCACCGTCGAGCGCCTGAGCGCGCACACCCGCGACGGCGTGGTCACCGGCTACGGCGACCAGGTGACCGTGGCCCTGGCCGACCTCGTCGCGCTGCCCGCCCCGGGCGACGAGGAGGCCGACGTCGAGGGCCTCGCCCGGCAGGGGCCCTGGCTGTGGGCCATCGGCTCGCACTCGCTCAAGCGCAAGAAGGTCCGCCCCGGCGACTCCCCGGCGAAGGCCCGCAAGCGGCTCGGCAAGGTCGTGCGCGAGGCCAACCGGTACGTGCTCGTGCGGATGCCCGTCGACCCCGCGACGGGCCTGCCCGTGCGCGAGCTCGAGCTCGACGGCGAGACGCTCACGGCCGCGGTCCTCGGCGCGCACGACGACGCGCTCACCGACCACCTGGCCGACGAGCCGCTGCTCGCGCCGTTCGGGCGGATCCCGTCCAAGGACAACGGCATCGACGTCGAGGGCGTCGCGGTGCACTCCACGGGTGGGGTGGACCGGCTCTACGTCGGCTTCCGCGGCCCGGTGCTGCGCGGCTGGGCGGTGGTCGTGGAGGTCCGGCCCGTGACGCACCCCGACGACCCGCACCGGCTGCAGCTCGGGCGCTTCGACGGCGGCGAGCGCCACCGCCTGCACCTGCTCGACCTGCGCGGCCTCGGCGTGCGCGACCTGTGCCCCGACGGCGACGACCTGCTCGTCCTGGCCGGCCCGTCGATGGGACTGTCCGGCCCCGTCCGCGTGCACCGCTGGACCGGGGCGGGCGTCACGGACGCCGCCGAGGTCGTGGGCGCCGACGAGCTGCCCGTGGTCCTGGAGCTCCGCCACGGCGACGGCGAGGACCACGCCGAGGGCATCGCGCTGCTGGACGAGACCGACGAGCACGGCCACCCGCGGCTGCTCGTCGTCCTGGACTCCCCCGCGGCCGGCCGGCACACGCCGGGCGGCGGGATGCTGGCCGACGTCCTGGACCTGCCCCGCTGAGCGGTGCGGCTCAGATCCAGCCGTTGGACTGGGCGATCTTGACTGCGTCCGTGCGGCCGCGCGCGCCCAGCTTGTCCATGGTCGCCGTGAGGTAGTTGCGGACCGTGCCCTCCGAGAGGCTCAGCGCCGAGGCGGCCTCGCGCACGCCGCAGCCGTCGGCGACCAGGGTGAGGACGTCGGACTCCCGCGCGGTCAGCGGTGAGTCGCCGTTCTGCACCGCGGCCGCGGCGAGCTCGGGGTGCAGGACGCGGCCACCCGCCGCGACCCGGCGGATGCCGTCGACGAGGTCGTCGACGGGCGCGTTCTTCAGCACGAAGCCGTTGACGCCGGCCGCGAGGGCGTTGCGGACCGCGGCGGGCCGGCCGAGCGCCGTGAGGATGATGACCTTCGTCCCGGGCGACTCGGCCTTGAGCCGCTTGGCGACGCTGACGCCGTCGCCCCCGGGCATCTCCAGGTCGAGCACGGCGACGTCGGGCCGGGTGCGGTCGAGCGCGTCCATGACCTGGTCGCCGCGCTCCACGGCGGCCACGACCTCGAGGTCGTCCTCGCTCTCCAGCAGCGCGACCAGGGCGGAGCGCACGATGTGCATGTCCTCCGCGATCAGCAACCGGATCACCCCCTCGGTCATCGCGATCCCACCTTCCGTCCGCCGGGGTGACGTCCACCCCGGGTGCGACCACCCGCCGGACGCCCGGTCGGGCGCCCGTCCTGGAGCCCGGGCCGGGCGAGCGGCACCGTGCAGCTGAGCTCGAACGTGCCCGCCGCGGACCGGACGTCGACCCGGCCGCCGACGCTGCGCACCCGCTCCCGCACGCCGAGCAGCCCCGAGCCGTTCCCCGTCTGCGCCGGGACGCCCGCGGCGTCGGCGCCGTCGTTGCTCACCACGAGCCGGAGCTCACCGTCGACGACGTGGGCGCTGATCCGGCACGCGCTCGCCCGCGCGTGCTTGAGGACGTTCGTCGTCGCCTCGCGCACCACCCACGCGGCCACCTCGCTGACCTCCGGACCCGCCTCGGCCGTCAGCGCCGACGGGTCCGCGTCGACCTCGCAGCCGATGCCGGCGTCGCCCAGCAGCCGCCGCGCCGCGCCCAGCTCGGACTCCAGGGACAGCGCCCGGTAGCCCGTGACGAGGGCGCGCAGATCCGTCGCCGCGGCGTGGCTGAGCGCCAGGACCTCGTCGAGCTCGGTCCGCAGCTGGTCCTCGCGCCCCGCGCGCTGGTGCCGCCGGGCGAGCTCCACCTTCAGGGAGACCGCGGTGAGGTTGCGCCCCAGCAGGTCGTGCAGGTCCCGGGACACCCGCACCCGCTCGCGCAGCACCTCCGCCAGCGCCAGCTCGGCGCGGGCGCGCTCCAGCTCCTGGTACGTGGTCAGCGCGCGCAGCAGGACCGCGAGCAGGAAGGACGTCGCGACGTAGCTGACCCCCGCGAAGATCGTCGAGCGCCAGTCCTCCCCGGCCAGGCGCCACAGGCCCAGCTGCAGGAGCAGGCCGGCGACGTACAGCGCGGCCGCCACCCGCAGCGGCAGCACGACGACGAGGAAGCACGCCAGCACGGCCGTCCAGGCCAGCCAGTCCACGCCCAGCAGCAGCGACGGCACGTAGGCGACCAGCGCCAGGCCGAGCAGGGCCACCGTGCGGGGCGGCCCCTCGCCCGGGTGCAGCGCGGTGCGCAGCGCGAGCACGTTGACGCTCGCCGCGACCAGGGCCGCGACCAGCGGCACCGCGACCACCAGCCACGCGGGCGCCGACCGCGCCCACGGCGTGTCCCCGGCCGCCGGGAACACCGTCACCGTCAAGCCGAGGGCCACGAGGAGGAAGACCGCGTAGGTGAAGGCCGTGAGCCGTCGCACCGCCACGGAGCTCGCCGACCGTGGCGCCTCGGCGGGGCGCGTCCGCGGCGCAGGCGTGGCGCGGACCCGGGGCACGGCGCTCACCGTAGCCGCCGGCGGCGGCCGCGCTCGGGCTCAGACAGGAGGCGGCCACGGGTTCGCCGCCTCCTCGGCGACGACGAGACGACCGGGGGCCAGCCGCCGCTGCCACGGGCGCAGGCCTGGGGCGACGACGCGGACGGCCGGCACGCCCACCTCGGGCCGCGTCAGGTCCTGCACGAGGACGTCCACGCCCCGGCCCGCGAGCCGGGCGAGGACCTCGGCGAGGTCGGCGTCGGCGTCCAGGGCCCGGTCCCCCGTCCGGTCGGCGCGGGCGGGCGGCACGGACGAGGCGGGGCGGGCG
>NZ_JAAALN010000016.1 GCF_009906795.1 Kineococcus siccus | reverse complement strand
GGGCTGGGCCTGGCTGCCGTGGGGCGCCCGGCCTACATCACCCTCGGGCGGGCGGCGGACCTCGCGGAGGACCGGTCGGTGGAGGCGCTCGAGGCCCGCACGCACGACGTCCTCGACGCGGCCTGGGACCTGGGCCTGCGCTACGTCGACACCGCCCGCTCCTACGGCTTCGCCGAGCGGTTCCTCGGCTCCTGGCTGGCCGCCCGTCCCGGCGTCCGGGCGCAGCTGACGATCGGCTCCAAGTGGGGCTACGAGTACGTCGGGGCGTGGAGCCGCACGGCGGCCCAGCACGAGCGCAAGGACCACGGGCGCGCGACCTTCGACCGCCAGTGGCCCGAGACCCTCGCGGCGCTCGGGACCACACCCGACGTGTACCTCGTGCACTCGGTCACCCCGGACAGCCCGGCCCTGGGCGACGCCGACCTCCTCGCCGGGCTGCGCGAGCTCGCCGCGCAGGGCGTCCGGGTCGGTCTGTCGACCAGCGGGCCCGCGCAGGGGGCCGTCCTCGAGCGGGCCCTGGCGCTGCCGCACACGCCCTTCGCGGCCGTGCAGTCGACCTGGAACCTGCTCGAGACGTCGGTGGCCCCGGCCCTCGCGCGCGCGGCCGACGCCGGCTGGCTCGTCGTGGTCAAGGAGGGCGTGGCCAACGGGCGCCTGACCGCCCACGGCGGGGAGGCCGCCGCCGCGGCCCTCGCGGCGGACGACGGCCAGTCGGTGGACGCCCTGGCCCTCGGTGCGGCGCTGACCCAGCCCTGGGCCGACGTCGTCCTCAGCGGCGCCGTGTCCCGCGAGCAGCTGGCGAGCAACGCCGCGGCCCGTCGGCCGCGGCTTCCCGCGCAGCGGCTCGCGGCGCTGGCGCAGGCGCCCGAGGACTACTGGGCGGCGCGCAGCGCCCTGGCCTGGGCCTGAGGCCCGCCCGCGCCGGCCCAGTGCGACGGTCACGTGTCCGCGGCGCCGGTGCGGGTAGGGGGCAACCATGACCGACCAGTACACGATGCAGGACCCGACCACCCGGTACCCGAAGGCCGACCAGAGCTACCAGCAGCAGCAGGACGGCCCGGCCGTCGAGCAGCAGATGCCGCACAAGCCCGACGCCGGGGAGTCCAGCTACCGCGGCAGTGGCCGCCTGCAGGGCCGCCGTGCCCTCGTCACCGGCGCCGACTCGGGCATCGGCCGCGCCACCGCGATCGCGTTCGCCCGCGAGGGCGCCGACGTCGTGCTCTCCTACCTCCCGGAGGAGGAGGCCGACGCGCGCGAGGTCGTCGCGCTCGTCGAGGAGGCCGGCCGCAAGGCCGTCGCCGTGCCCGGCGACCTGACCGACGAGGCGTACTGCACGCAGCTCGTGGAGACCACCGTGCGCGAGCTCGGGGGCATCGACGTCCTGGCCAACATCGCCGGGAAGCAGCAGCACTCGGAGGACATCGCCGAGCTGACCACCGAGCAGTTCGACGAGACGTTCCGGACGAACGTCTACGCGATGTTCTGGCTGTGCAAGGCGGCCGTCGCGGTGATGCCGCCGGGCAGCGCCATCATCAACACCACCTCGATCCAGGCCTACTCGCCGGCGCCGATCCTCCTGGACTACGCCTCCACGAAGTACGCGATCAACGGTTTCACCAAGGCCCTGGCGCAGCAGGTCGCGCCGAAGGGCATCCGCGTCAACGCCGTGGCTCCCGGTCCGGTGTGGACCCCGCTGCAGGTGGCCGGGGGACAGCCCGCCCACGCGCTGCCGGAGTTCGGGGCCGAGACGCCGCTGGGGCGCCCCGGCCAGCCGGCGGAGATGGCCCCGGCCTACGTGTTCCTGGCCAGCGCCGAGTCCAGCTACGTCCTCGGCGAGACCCTGGCCGCCACCGGGGGGATGCCTACCCCCTGATCTCCGCGCCGTCCTCGCGGTCAGGTCGAGCGAGGCCGCTCACGGCAGGAGCGGCCCCGCTCAGCGGTGTCCGCCATCGCAGCTGGTGTCTGACCTCGTTGCGAGCTTTCTGTCGCTTTGCGTCACCCTTGTCAAGCTCCGAAAAGGATGCAAAGCGGCCACGATGGCCCTCGATCCAGTCGCCAACCCCTACACGCCCAGGGCCGGGCAGCGTCCCGCGCTGCTGAGTGGCCGCGACCAAGAGCTGCAGGACTTCCGAGCACGGCTGCAGCGGTTGGAGCGAGGCCGTGCGGCCCAGTGCACCCTCATCGTGGGCCTCAGCAGCTCGGCCCCCGTCGGACAGACCTGTGACGCGCTGATCCGACGCGGTTTGATCTACAGCCCAAGGCTGGGGTACGCCGCCTTCACCGTCCCGCAGTTCGACGACTACTTGCGCCGTCACTTCGAGCTGGAGGCACACGTTCCGCGCCGCCGCGCCACCGAGGACGGCGACGGGTAGCACCGTCACGATTGCTGGAGACGCACGGTGCACTCCGCGTCCGGGACGCGTTGCCCAGCTCGCGGCTCCCCTCGGCTCAGCAGCGACGAGGTCGCCACCCCTCTGTCCGGCACCTACCTCCGGTCGAGGTGAGCCGTGGACGCGGTGACCCACCAGCATGGACTCCCTGGGACAGCTCCGGGGCGGTGGGACCAGGACGGCGATGAGGTCCGGCCAGCGAAGCGGAGAAAACCTCAGGCCTGGTCGCGGTGGCCACGCAGCTCGTCGATCTCGCGGCGCTCGCGCTTGGTGGGGCGCCCGGCGCCGCGGTCGCGGCCGCCGAACGCCCCGAAGAAGCGGTGTCGCGCGAGCAGCTCGCCGAGAACGCCGTGGCCCGCCCGCCGCGCGTGCCGCGCGAGCGGCTGGCCCGGCTGGCCGAGGAACCCGCGGCCTACTGGGCGGCGCGCAGCGCACTGCGCTGGCAGTAGCCGGCCGCCGTCACGGCGGCGCGGTCGTCCACCCCACGGCCCGGGTCACGGCCCGCGCCACGTCGTCGGGCGTCTGGTGCGCCCGGACCGCGACGACCACGTCACCGACGCCGGCGTCCTCGAGGATGCGGTCCAGCTCGCCGCTGCGGCGCAGGTGCCAGTCCAGCCCCGCCGGGTCCTCGCGGTGGCGCCCCTGCAGGCGGGCCCGGACCACCGCCAGGTCCGGTCGCAGCCGGCACACCGCGAGGCCGACGCCGACCGCCTCGGCGTAGCGGCGCCGCACGTCCGGGTCCTCCAGCACCCCGGCCAGGACCAGCCGCACGGCGCCCGCGGCCCGGTGGTTGCTCGCGACGGCCCGGAGGTTGGCCAGCTGCAGGCGCAGGTGGAACGGGTCGCCGTCGGGACTCGGCCAGGCGTGGCACAGCGCGTCGAGGTCGACGACCGCGTGCGGGACGCCGTCCTCGCGCAGCAGCGCGCCGACGGCCCCGGCGGTCGTGGTCTTGCCGGCCCCGACCGTGCCGGTGATCAGCAGCGCGCCCGGCACGGCGCCGAGCCCCCCCGGGTCACTGGCCACGGAGGCGGTCCAGCTCCCGGCGCTCGCGCTTCGTGGGCCGCCCGGCGCCGCGGTCGCGGTCGCCGAACGCCCCGAAGAACTCGTCCTTCGGCGGGGGCGGTGGGGACCGGTCGACGTAGGCCTGCGCGGCGATCGGCGCGCCCACCCGCTTGCTCAGCAGCTCGACCACCTCGAACACCTTCTCGTAGCCCTCGGCGCGCACGCGCACCTCGTCGCCGACCTTGACGGGCGACGCGGGTTTCGCCCGATCCCCGTTGAGGCGCACGTGGCCCGCCTTGATCGCCGACGACGCGATCGAGCGCGTGCGGTACAGCCGCACCGCCCACACCCACTGGTCGACCCGCGTCACGCCACCACCACCCGCACCCTCACGACCCCGCGAGCACCCCGTCGACGAGTTCCTGCGCCTCGGACTGCACGCGGCGCAGGTGGGCGGACCCCTGGAACGACTCGGCGTAGATCTTGTAGACGTCCTCCGTGCCCGACGGCCGCGCCGCGAACCACGCGGAGTCGGTGACGACCTTGAGTCCGCCGACCTTCGCACCGTTGCCGGGCGCCTCGGTGAGCACGGACCGGATCTCCTCGCCCGCGAGGGAGCCGGCGGTGACCTGCTCCGCGGTCAGCCCGGACAGCACGGCCTTCTGCTCGCGCGTGGCCGCGGCGTCGGTGCGCGAGTACAGCGGGGCGCCGAACTCGGCGGTCAGGTCCAGGTAGTGCTCGCTGGGCGTGCGGCCGGTCCTCGCCGTGATCTCCGAGGCGAGCAGGGCGAGCAGCAGGCCGTCCTTGTCGGTCGTCCAGACGGACCCGTCGCGGCGCAGGAACGAGGCCCCCGCGGACTCCTCGCCCCCGAACCCGACGGAGGCGTCGAGCAGCCCCGGGACGAACCACTTGAACCCGACGGGCACCTCGAGCAGCGTGCGGCCCAGGCGTTGCGCGACCCGGTCGATCATCGACGACGACACGAGCGTCTTGCCGATCGCGGCCGAGGCGGGCCAGCCCTCGCGCGAGGAGAACAGGTACTGGATGGCCACGGCCAGGAAGTGGTTGGGGTTCATCAGGCCGTGGTCGGGGGTCACGATGCCGTGCCGGTCGGCGTCGGCGTCGTTGCCCGTGGCGATCTGGAACTCCGAGCGCCGGTCGATGAGGGAGTGCATGGCCGACGGCGAGGAGCAGTCCATCCGGATCTTGCCGTCCCAGTCCAGCGTCATGAACCGCCACGTCGGGTCGACCAGCGGGTTCACGACCGTCAGGTCGAGGCGGTGCCGCTCGGCGATCGCGGCCCAGTAGTGCACGCTCGCCCCGCCGAGCGGGTCGGCGCCGATGCGCAGCCCGGACTCGCGGACCACGTCGAGGTCCAGCACCTGGGGCAGGTCGTCGACGTAGGTGCCCTGGAAGTCGTAGCTGCCCGCGGCGGCGCGGGCGCGCGCGAAGGGGATGCGCCGCACGCCGTCCAGGCCGGCCTCGAGGTAGGCGTTGGCGGTCTTCGCGATCCAGCCGGTCGCGTCGGTGTCCGCGGGGCCGCCGTTGGGCGGGTTGTACTTGAACCCGCCGTCGCGGGGCGGGTTGTGCGAGGGCGTCACGACGATGCCGTCGGCCAGGCCCGGGCCGGCCGAGCGGATGGTCGAGCCGTCGCGGTTGGCGCGCAGGATCGCGTGCGAGACCGCGGGCGTCGGGGTGTAGCCGTCGGCGGAGTCCACGAGGACCGTCACGTCGTTGGCGGCCAGCACCTCCAGCGCCGAGACCCACGCGGGTTCGGACAGCGCGTGGGTGTCGCGGCCGAGGAACAGCGGCCCGTCGTAGCCCTGCTCGCGCCGGTAGTCGACGATCGCCTGCGTCGTGGCGAGGATGTGCTGCTCGTTGAAGGCGCCGTCGAGGCTGGAACCGCGGTGCCCCGAGGTCCCGAAGCTCACGCGCTGCCCGACGTCGGAGGGGTCCGGCTGCGTCGCGTAGTAGGCCGTCACCAGGTGGGGGACGTCGACGAGGTCCTCCGGTCGCGCGTGCTGCCCTGCGCGTGGGTGCGTCATGTCTCCTCGTTCCGCCGTGGTCCGCCGTGCCGTGCGCGACGATCCTGGCCCTCAGCGGCTCCGGCCGCCAGCGCCGCGGCGCTCGCGATCGCCGCGCGGGGTCCGGACCCGCGCCGTGCCGTGGCCGACCAGGGCCGCGGCGACCGTGACGAGGCCCGCGAGGCCGAGCCCCGCGCCGACGTGCCAGCGCAGCAGGGCCGCCCCGACGGCCGCGCCCGCGAGGATCAGCAGCACGGCACCCGCCCGGCGGCGCCACCCGCCGCCGTCCCCACCCGCGAGGCGGGAGTCGGCGGCGAGCCCGGTGATGGTCGAGGTGACGACGACCGTGGTGACGTCCTTGACGGCGAGGCGGCGGGCCGTGGCGGCCTGCACGCCCATCACGAGGCCGAGGACGCCGGTCAGCGCGAGCGCGGCGGGGGGCGCGGTCGTCCCCTCCTCGACGGGGACCTGGTCGCCGAGCCCGGTCGCGGCCCACGCCAGGCCGCCCAGCACCAGACCGACCAGGGCGAACAGCACGGTCGAGGCGGTGGTCCACCCCGTGGCGGCGCGGCGCAGGACGCGACCGCCCACGGCGGCCCCTGCCATGAACCCCACCAGCGCGACCACCGGCCCGAGGACGGGCAGGTCCTCGGCCCCCGTCAGGGCCATGCCGAGGATCACCACGTTCCCGGTCATGTTCGCGGTGAACACCCGGTCCAGCCCGAGGTAGCCGACGGCGTCGACGATCCCGGTCGAGAACGTCAGCACCAGCATGAGCGCCAGGTGCCACGACGCCCGCCGGCGACCGGCGGGCGGATCGGTCTGCTCGGGCACGGGTCCTCCTCCGGCGAGGTCGACCCCGCAGCTGTCCGACGTCTGCAACCTGCGTGAAACAAAACCGGCGTACGGTGCCCGTGATCGTATACGAACCACGCTCCCCGACGAACTCCGAAGGGCCCTCGTGATGGTCGAGATCCACCGAGCCGCTCGCCTGCGCAGCCTGCTCGCCGCCGCCGCCGTCCTCGCCGTCGCGGCCTGCGTCCCGGTGCAGCCCGTGGAACCCGCGCCGCCCCGCGCGGACGTCACCGGGGTGGAGATCGGCGACCGCACCCCCGCCCGCGGCGGCGACCTCGTCATGGCGCTGTCCGCGGAACCCGACCGCCTCGACCCCACGACGTCCAGCTCCCTCTACACGCGCTACGTCATGAACGCCGTCTGCGAGAAGCTGTACGACATCGACGCGAAGGGGGCGATCGTCCCCCAGCTCGCGTCCGCCCTGCCCACCGTCTCCGCCGACGGGCTGACCGTCACGATCCCCGTGCGCCGCGGCCCGGTGTTCGCCGACGGCACCCCGCTGGACGCCGCGGCCGTCGTCACCACGTTGCAGCGCAACCTGACCCTCGAGGGTTCCTCCCGCCGCGCGGAACTCGGCCCGATCGCCGAGGTCACCGCGCGGGACCCCGAGACGGTGGAGGTCCGCTACGAGACGCCCTTCTCCCCGCTCACGGCGGCGCTCGCCGACCGCGCCGGGATGATCATGTCGCCGAAGGCGCTGGCGGAGGAGGGCGAGGACTTCGGGGACCACCCCGTGTGCGTGGGGCCGTTCTCCTTCGTCGAGCGGGTTCCGCAGACGTCGATCACGGTCCGCCGGGACCCGCTGTACTACGCCGCGGACCAGGTCCACCTCGACACGATCACCTACCGGATCATGACGGACGCCAACATCCGCGCCGCGAACCTCCGCTCGGGCGACGTCCAGGTCGCCGACTCCCTCTCGCCGCAGGACGTCGACGCGCTGGCGAAGGAGGACGGGGTCGGCCTGCTGCAGACCGGGTCCTTCGGCTACCAGGCGATCACCTTCAACGTCGGCAACGTCGACGGCACCGGCAAGCCGCCCGGGCCCATCGACACCCCGGTCGCGAAGGACCCGCGGGTGCGCGAGGCGTTCGCGCTGTCGATCGACCGGGCGGCGCTCGTGAACTCCGTGTTCAACAACTGGTACGAGACGGCCTGCTCGTTCATCGCCCCCGGCACCACCTACTCCTCGCCGGCCTCCGACGCGTGCCCGCCGCACGACCCGGCGCGGGCGAAGCAGCTCCTGCAGGAGGCGGGGGTGCCGGTGCCCTACCGCATCACGCTGTCCACCTCGAACAACGCCGACTCGCTGCGGCTGGCGCAGGCCATCCAGGCCAGCGTGGTCGAGGGCGGTTTCGAGGTGGTGATCCAGCCGGTCGAGTACTCGACCCTGCTCGACGTGCAGAAGCGCGGTGACTTCGAGGTGCTGCAGCTCGGCTGGTCCGGCCGCGTCGACCCGCACGGCAACTCGTCCTCGTTCCTGTCCACGGGCGCCGCGAACAACTACTCCGGGTACTCCAACCCGGAGGTGGACGCTCTGCTCAAGCAGGCCGCGCAGTCCAACGACGTGGCGACGCGGGCCGACCTCTACGGGAAGGTGACCGAGATCGTGCAGCGGGAGAACCCGATCCTCTACCTCTACCGGGTGCGCAGCATCACCGGCTACACCGACGACGTGGCCGGGGTCGAGACGTACGACGACGGCGTGGTCCGCCTGAGCCGGGCGGCGTTCCTGTGAGCCGCTTCCTGCTGACCCGGCTGTGGCAGAGCGCCGTGACGCTCGTGCTGGCGTCGATGGTCGTGTTCGCGGGGGTGCGGGCCCTGCCCGGCGACCCGGCCCTCGCCGTGGCCGGCGAGGAGGCCACGCCCGAGACCGTGGCCGCGGTGCGCGCCCAGCTCGGGCTCGACCAGCCGCTGTGGGTCCAGTACGGCCGCTACGCCTCCAACCTGCTCCAGGGCGACCTCGGGACGTCGGTGCGCACGGGCACGCCCGTGTCCGAGCTCATCACCGGCACGCTGCCCGTGACGGCCTGGCTCTCGCTGTACGCCATCCTCGTCGCGATCGTCGTGGGCGTCGGGACGGGCGTCGTCGCCGCCGTGCGGCGGGGTCGCTGGCCGGAGCTGGTGGCCAACGGGTTCTCGCTGCTGGCGCTGTCGGTCCCGAGCTTCTGGCTCGGCCTGCTGGCGATCCTCTACCTGGCCGTCGGCCTCGGGTGGTTCCCCGCCTCGGGCTACGTCGCGCCGAGCGAGGACCCGCTGCGGGCGGTCTACCACCTCACGCTGCCGGCCGTGATCCTCGGCACCGGCCTGGCCGCGGTCATCATGCGGCAGACGCGGGCGTCGATGCTGCAGAACCTCTCCAGCGACTACGTGCGCACGGCCCGCGCCAAGGGGGCCTCGCGCTCCGCGGTCGTCCTGCGGTTCGCGCTGCGCAACTCCCTCGTCGTCGTCGTGACCCTCGTGGGCCTGCAGCTCGGCGGTCTCATCTCCGGGGCCGTGGTCACCGAGCGGATCTTCGGCCTGCCGGGGTTCGGCAAGCTGACGCTCGACTCCGTGTTCAGCCGCGACTACCCCGTCATCGAAGGAGTGGTCCTCGTCGTGACGCTCGCCTACATCGTCATCAACCTCGCGGTCGACGTCGTGTACTCGGTGCTCGACCCGCGCATCCGCGTCGGGGGAGGTGCCCGGTGAGCCGTCCCGTCAGCCCGCCCGCGACGTCGACGACCCCCGCGGTCGACCCGCTGCCCACCGACCTCGGCTCCAGCCGCGGCCGGGTGCTGCGCTCGCTGCTGCACGACCGGCTCGGGGTGATCGGGGGTTCCCTGCTCCTGCTCGTGGTCGCGGCGGCCCTGCTGGCGCCGTGGATCTCCCCGTACCCACCGACCCAGGTGCACTTCGAGACGCCGTTCCAGCAGCCCCGCACCGTGGGTTTCCCCCTGGGCACCGACGACCTCGGCCGCGACATCCTGTCCCGCGTCCTGCACGGCACCCGCGCCTCGCTGCAGGTGGGCCTCCTCGCGGTGCTCCTCAGCGTCGTCGTCGGCACCCCGCTGGGGCTGCTGGCCGGCTACTGGCGCTGGCTGGACGGAATCGTCTCCCGCCTCACCGACCTCGTCCTGGCGTTCCCGTTCCTCGTGCTCGCCGTCGGGCTGGCCGCGATCCGCGGGGCGAGCCTGTCCAACGCCGCGATCGCCCTGGGCCTCGCGCACGTGCCGCAGATGATCCGCGTCGTGCGGGCCGAGACGCTGCGGCTGGAGGGCGCCGAGTTCGTCCTCGCGGCCCGGACCATGGACGCCTCCGGCGCGCGGATCCTCGCCACGCACGTGCTGCCGAACGCCGTGCCGTCCATCATCGTGCAGGCCACCGTCATCATGCCGGCCGTCGTCATCGGGGAGGCGCTGCTGTCGTTCCTCGGGCTCGGCATCCAGCCGCCCACGCCCAGCCTGGGCATCATGCTGTCCGACGCGCAGCAGTACATCTTCCGCGCGCCGTACGCCGCGCTGTTCCCCGGCCTCGCGATCGCCGTGATCTGCCTGGCCTTCAACCTCTTCGGCGACGCCCTGCGCGACGCCATCGACCCCGGAGGATCCCGGTGAGCTTCACCGCACCGCCCGCCCACACCACCCGCCCGACGCTGCGCGGCACCTTCGGGATGACCGCCTCGACGCACTGGCTCGCCACGGCAACCGGGCAGTCCGTGCTCGAGCGCGGCGGCAACGCGTTCGACGCCGCCGTCGCCGCGGGTTTCGTCCTGCACGTCGTGGAACCGCACCTCAACGGCCCCGGCGGGGACATGACCGCCGTGTTCGCCACCGCCGCGGAGAAGGAGCCCACGGTCCTCGTCGGGCAGGGCCCGGCGCCGCAGCGCGCGAGCGTCGCCCACTACCGCGGCGAGGGTCTCGACCTGGTCCCCGGCGCGGGCGGGCTCGCCGCGGCGGTGCCCGGCTCCGTCGACGCGTGGATGCTGCTGCTGCGCGAGCACGGCACCTGGGAGGTCGCGGACGTCCTGGCCCCCGCGATCGGGTACGCCCGCGACGGGCACCCCGTCGTGGGGCGGGTGGGCCGCACCATCGCCGCCGTCGCCACGCTGTTCACGCAGCACTGGCCCACCTCGGCCGCGCTGTGGATGCCGGACGGCCGCGTGCCCGGCGACGGCGACGTCATCTCCAACCCCGCGTGGGCCCGCACGCTCGAGCGGCTGCTGGCGGCGGGGGAGGGGGCCGGCACCCGGGAGGAGCGCATCGACGCGTTCCGCCGCGAGTGGCGCGAGGGGTTCGTGGCCCGCGAGGCCGTGGAGTTCCTGCGCACCCCGCACCGGCACTCCTCGGGCACCGACCACGCGGCCGTCATCGAGGTCTCCGACTTCGCCGCGTTCGCCGCGACCACCGAACCCGCCACGACGGGGACGTTCCGCGGCACGACCGTGGCCAAGACCGGGCCGTGGGGCCAGGGACCCGTGCTGCTGCAGGCGCTCGCCATCCTCGAGGGCTTCGACGACGACGAGCTCGACCCCTCGACCGCGCGCGGCGCCCACCTGGTGCTGGAGGCCCTCAAGCTGGCCATGGCCGACCGCGATGCGTACTACGGCTCGCAGGCGGACCCGGCCGTCGTCGCGAGACTGCTGTCGCCGGAGTACGCGGCGCAGCGGCGCGCGCTGATCACCGACCGGGCCTCGCACGAGTTCCGCCCGGGCACCGTGGCGGGCGCGACCCCGTTCGTCCCGCCCCTGCGCACCGACGGCGGCACGGGCGCCGGGGCCGGGGAACCCACCATGGCCGAGCCCGGCTCCGCCCCCGACCCGTCGCTGGGCGACGAGCCGGAACCCGTCCCCGGCGAGCCGACCGTCGCGTCCACGGGCGAGACCCGCGGCGACACGTGCCACGTCGACGTCGTCGACCGGTTCGGCAACATGGTCAGCGCGACCCCCTCGGGCGGCTGGCTGCAGTCGTCCCCGACGATCCCGGAGCTCGGGTTCTGCCTCGGCTCGCGGCTGCAGATGACGTGGCTCGACGAGAGCTCGCCCTCCGCGCTGACCCCCGGGCAGCGCCCGCGGACCACGCTCACGCCCACGCTGCTGCTGCGCGACGGCGAACCCGTCGCCGCGCTCGGCACCCCGGGCGGTGACCAGCAGGACCAGTGGCAGCTCGTCTACCTGCTGCGCACCCTCGTCGGCGGCTACGAACCGCAGCAGGCGATCGACGCCCCGAGCCTGCACACCACGTCGCTGCCGGGATCCTTCTGGCCGCGCACGTGGGAACCCGGCGGGGCCGTGGTCGAGGACCGCCTCGGCGAGGACGTCATCACGGACCTCGAGGCGCGCGGGCACGTCGTGACCCGCGCCGGGGACTGGATGCTGGGGCGGCTGAGCGCCGTCGGCCGGGACCCGGAGACGGGTGTCATGACCGCGGCGGCGAACCCCCGCGGCAACCAGGGCTACGCGGCGGGGAGGTGACGGGACCGGTGACGAGCCAGGACCAGTCGCAGGGGGAGTTCCTGCGCATCGAGGGCCTCGACGTCGGCTACACGACGTCGGCGGGGCAGCAGCAGGTGCTGCACGGGGTCGACCTCAGCGTCGGTCGCGGGCAGACCGTCGCCGTCGTGGGCGCGTCGGGCTCGGGCAAGTCGACGACGGCCGCGGCCGCGATCGGGCTGCTCGCCGGCAACGGCCGCATCACCGGCGGGCGGATCTGCGTGGCCGGAGAGGACGTCACGCACGCGCTGCGCGGCGGCGACGAGGCGCGGCTGCGCCGGCTGCGCGGGCGCCAGATCGGGCTCGTCCCGCAGGACCCGATGTCGAACCTCAACCCCTCGGCGCGCATCGGCCGCCAGGTCGCCGAGACGCTGGTCGTGCACGGCCTCGCCAAGGGCGCGGCCGCGCGCGAGCGGGCGGTGGAGCTGCTGCAGGAGGCGGGCATCCCCGACGCCGGCCGCCGCGCGAAGCAGTACCCGCACGAGTTCTCGGGCGGCATGCGCCAGCGGGTGCTCATCGCGATCGCGCTCGCGGCCGAGCCGGAACTCCTCATCGCCGACGAGCCAACGTCGGCGCTGGACGTCACCGTGCAGCGGCAGATCCTCGACCACCTGCAGGAGCTCACGCGCGCCCGCGGGACGTCGCTGCTGCTCATCACCCACGACCTGGGCCTGGCGAGCGATCGCTGCGACGACGTCGTCGTGATGTCCGAGGGGCGCGTCGTGGAGCGCGGTCCCGCCCGGCGCATCCTCGCGACGCCCGAGCACGACTACACGCGGGCGCTCGTGGCCGCCGCGCCGTCGGTGGCCGCCCGCACGGCGCCCCGGACCCGGCCCGCCGTCGCCGCGGTGGCAGCCGGCCGTCGCGGGGAACCCCCCGTCTTGGAGGTCCGGGACCTCGTCAAGGAGTTCCGGGTCCGGGGTCAGCGGGAGAAGCTGCGCGCCGTCGACGGCGTGTCCTTCACGGTGCCCGCGGGCACCACGACGGCCGTGGTGGGGGAGTCCGGGTCGGGCAAGACGACCACGGCCCGCCTCGTCCTGGGCCTGGAGGAGGCGACGTCGGGTTCCGTGCTCGTGCGCGGCGAGAGCCTCAGCAGTTCGGGACGCGCCCGGCGGCGCGCCGTCCGCCGCGACATGCAGCCGGTGTTCCAGGACCCGTACGGGTCGCTGGACCCGACGATGACGGTCGAGAAGCTGATCGACGAACCCCTGCGGATCTTCGCGGTGGGCGATCCGCGCAGCCGCCGGACGCGCGTCGCGGAGCTCCTCGACCACGTGGCGCTGTCCCGCACCCTGGCCCAGCGCCGGCCCGCGGAGCTGTCCGGGGGGCAGCGCCAGCGGGTCGCGATCGCCCGGGCGCTGGCGCTGGACCCGAAGCTCGTGGTGTGCGACGAGGCCGTCTCCGCGCTCGACGTCCTCGTCCAGCAGCAGGTGCTGCAGCTGCTGGAACGCCTCCAGGAGGACCTCGGCCTCACGTACCTGTTCATCACCCACGACCTCGCCGTCGTGCGGCACCTGGCCCACGACGTGCTCGTCATGCGCCGCGGACGGGTCGTCGAGCACGGGTCGGTGGACGACGTGTTCGAGCGCCCGCAGCACGAGTACACGGTCGACCTGCTGTCGGCGATCCCCGGCCGCGCGGCCTGACGTGGTTTCCGCCGCCGAACGCGTCACGGCCGCGCTGCGCCGGGACGTGCTCGACGGTGTGCTGCCGCCCGGGACCAGGATCACCGAAGCCGTGCTGGCGCAGCGCTACGGGACGTCCCGGGTGCCCGTGCGGGAGGCGGTGCGCGCACTGGCGGCCGAGGGCTTCCTCGACCTGCGCCCGCACGCGGGGGCGAGCGTCGCCCAGGTCCCGGTCGACGACCTGGCCGACCTCTACGCGGTGCGTTGCGTGGCCGAGGGCATCACGGCCGCCCGCTGCGCTCGGCGGGTCGCCGCCGGTGATGCCGGGGACCTCGTGGCGGAGCTGACCCGCATCGTCGACGCGGGTTTCGCCGCCCTCGAGCAGGACCACCCCGCGCAGGGGGCCGCCCTGAACACCGAGTTCCACACGAGCATCGCCCGGTTGTCGGGCGCCCGCAGCATGGCCACCCTGCTGCGCCGCGTCGGGGAGCAGATCCAGTGGGCCTACGCCACGACCGTTCCCCAGCAGGGCCGCCGGGCCTGGACCGAGCACCGCCGCATCGTCGCCGCGATCGCGGTGGGCGATGAGGAGCGCGCGAGCGCGGCGATGCAGCGGCACGTCGAGACGTCCCGCCGAAGCTTCCGCGACGTGCGGTGACAGCACGCGCCGCCGGGCGCCCGGCTCTGCCCTCCGCGCGATGACGACCGGTGGGTGATGTCGGGAGGCGGTTTCCGGTACTGGCTCGGACGTCGGGTCAGACCGCGGTGCCGACAGCCACTCGGACCTCGAGCTGCCCGCGCGAATCCATCTCTGAGGCCCCCACCGATCCCCAACGCATCGGCGTGCGGAAGACCGCGCTCCCCTGGCCGGCGGACTCCATGGTGAAGTACCAGCCCTCCCAACCAGCGCAAGCCCCTCCGTCCTCGCACGGCAGCCGGGACGGATCACTCACGTACACCCTCGCGGTCCCGGCGTGCAGTCGTTGTTCTCGCACTCCCAGCAACGACGTGGGTACAGAGCCCGCTGCCGGACCGGTCCCTGGTACGTCCACGGGCACGCCCGCCGGAGCCAGGTCGAAGGTCATGCTGATGCTGTCGCACTGACGTACCGAGACCGTCACGCTGGAACCGGTCTGCACGTCGTCATCCGGACCGGGGAAGAACGGCGTGCTCAGCACCACCTCCGGCACCGCCACCCTCGTCTCGCCTGAGTCACCTCTCGGCGCGGCAGGCGCCGCTGGATCAACGGAGGTCAGTGACGCGCTCACCGTGAACGTGTGCCTCTGGGAGGAGTCGCAGTCGCCGAGGTCGACACCCGTCGGGAGTGACTCCCCACCTCGTGGGATCCACACGAGCACCGCACCCGAGGCGATCACCCCTGCCAGGCTCACGCACGCCGCTCGCCACGACCTCGCACGCTCGGTCACCTGGTTCACCCCTTCCACGTGACACCAGCCGAGGAGCGTGGCGCACGAGTCTCAGACGCCGGCACTCAGGCGTCCGTTCCCTCTGCCGCCGATCCGCACCATCAGCGAGTGGCTCGACGGACCTCTCGCCAGACCCGTAGATGCCCGCAGAGGGTCTGAGACTCACGCGCCCACCTGTCCTGGCGGCGTCGGCTGTGCCCGCACTGCCCGCCTGCAGCACTGATCCCGACGGCCTCGGTGAGCCAGCGGTCCGGATGAACCTCCCCGCTGTCATGCTCACCTCGTGAGAGACCACACGTGGCACGCGGTGCGGCCACCGACCGACCTCGGTGTGATCGTGCACGGTCCAGTCGTCCTCGCCCGCGCCCCCGACATCGGAGCCGGACTGCGGGCCGTCTTCGCCTACACCAGTGGACTGCACCTCCTGCTCACCTTCCGCGCCGCCGGCGAGCGCGCTGTCGACGCCGGCAGCTGGTCCTACGGACGACTCCGCCGCTACCCCGGACCCACCGCCGACAACCCCTACACGGCCCCCGAGGTACGCGTCACCGTCAACGACAGCTCCGGACCCGCCCACACGAGCAGCCACGTCTTCATCAGCGACGACTCCTTCAGCGTCAACGCCTCCTACTGGATCGACGAGCTCCCCCGCGACGACCGCGTGCTCCTCAGCGTGGAGTGGCCCTACGCGGGCCTTCCCCGGTCCGAGACCGTCCTGACGCTGCAAGGCCTCGACGACCTCGACGAGCGCGTCCTACGCCTGGTCTGACCCACGAGGAGAGGCTCTGCGGTTCGTGCGGGTGACAGGAGCTGACTCGACGGTCAGGCCGTTGGCCGCGCGAGGAGACGTTCACGCCGCCAACGGTGTGCCTCAGCACACTCACCCACACGAGGCAGGGGACCACGGTGTCTGACGACCCCACTCCGCCGTACGCGGACGACGACGACAGCGACGAGGCGGCCATCTGGCGCCTGAAGCAGGCGGAACTTCGGCGCGTCGACGACCCCGACGATCCACCGCGCGACGTCGAGGGTCCGCGCGAGCCCATCCCCACGAGCGGCACCATCTACCGGTCCGACGATGCTGAAGAGATGGCAATGTTCACGCAGCGGGAGAGGAAGCCCGACCGCGACGACCCCCTGCGCGACCCCTCACGACCCGACCACCACGTGGGACCGATGCACAAGGACCTCTTCGTCGACCAGGACACGGACGTGGACGCCGGGTCGGCCGAGCGCTGAAGCTGAGCCGGTGCGGAAGCGCACGGCACGCCGCTGGCCGGCGACGTCCGCGCTTCTCGAGAGGCTCGCGTCACTGGACACCCAACGACGTCCCAAGCGGTAGCCGAGTGGTCAGGCGCTTCGCTTCGCGCCTCCGGACAGGTGACGTATGCCGAGCAAAGCCAAGTTGATGACGGCGGTGGCGATGATCGCGCACAAGGCTATGAAGAGGACGGCGGCGAGCCACAGGGCGTCGTCCGCGACGAAGAAGACGCCGACGCCCAGCCCGACTGTGAACGCGCCCCAGATCGCGGGCAGTGGCCACCAGGGTCGCAACCGCAGGTGACTGATCACGACAACCACAGCCAGCAGTGCGGCCTGGGCGACCAAGACCCGGTCCTCGACCTGGGGCAGAGTCGTCGGTAGGTACCCAATCAGCGCGCTGATGATCAGCAGGGCCACAGTCCAGCGCCTGCCCCCCGTCTTCCTGGCCGAGCCCGGGACAGCAGGAGGCGTCATCGGTGAGGTCACGACCTCAGTGTGGATCGGTCAGGCGGCGCCCTCGACGGCGATCATCAAACACCATAAAGGGGCAGCCTACGGACGCACGGCCCCAGGTACATGACGGTCTGCACCCGTCCGCCGGACCTGCACCGACTGATGACGGCCGTAGGCCGCGCAGTGCGGGATGCGCGCTCATGGCACCGGTCGCGCGTGGCAGCCTCGTCATGAGGGCTTGCCTACCGCTACAGCTCAGGTGACAGTGCTGAGACTGCCGTCCACCGCGGCCCGGACGGTCGCCCGGTAGAGATCCTCCTGACAGACCGCCCCTTCGGGCGGGTAATGCTTCAGCTCTGCTGTGCCTCGACCGTCGAAGGCCGTGACTCCAGCTGCATCGGTGACCAGAGCGCTGACCTCCACCGACCGCTCAGACGTGAGGTCCTTGACGGTGAGGAACGAGGTCGACGTGTCCCGCCCAGCGACGTCCCAGTGCTCACAACGGTCCTGGAGGCACAGCCGGACCATGCCGCCTGCGGCCGGGTTGACCACAGCGGTGAGGTCGAAGTTCACTCCGGAAGGCTGATGCACCGCCGCGCACGGCTGCCCGCCGAAGAGCGAGCAACCGGCCAGCGTCCCAGCCAACATCAAGGCCCCGGCGCTAGGGGCCTAGAGATGCCGCCACCCCGGCTCCCGTTGCATCTCGGCCCCAGTCTCTCCGCCACCGCCCGTCCTTACCGCGATCTTGCCTTGGACGCTCACGGCGCGATGTCGGTTCCACCCACCCCAGGCGTTCCGCAGGCGAGCGCGCTGATGCCGCGTTGAGGTCGCGATCACGGCGGCCAGTGACGTCCGCTCGTGTCGAAGAGCGAGCGTGACCAAGCTGGGATCACCCTCCTATCGCGGAAGACCAAGCGAAAGCCGCCGCGGGTCTCGATCAGGGCCCCCGGACGCCCCGGCCACGACGCGAGATCACCTATCCGTCACCTCACAGGACGTTCCGCGAGGAACGTGCGGTACCTGCGGGCGTCGCGCCATTCGAAGGCCAGGCAGACCACGGTTGTGCTCGAGAGGATGAAGGCAGCATCCGTCCATGTCCATCCCATCCCGAACCGCGCAGTGATGAACAAGACCACGGCTATCCCCGGGATCACCGCGACTGCTCCCGGCTCGGGAAGGCCTCGACGCTGCCACTTCTCGTACTTCGCGTCCAAGGCTGGTCCCTGCCGGTGGGCCCACACAGAGGACACGGCGGCTACCAACGCCGCCGCGGCCCATGCCACCGCGACCTGCCAGTGTCCGCTGAGCCACCAGATCGCGGCACCGATCACGACCAGCGCGTCCATGATCAGCGAGCCGGTGAGGCGCGAGCGGTCAGCTCGTCGCTGTGTGAAGAGGCGATGGCGGCTGCGCAGGCGTGTGACGGGTTCGGATCTCGGATCGGCCACGACGACATCATCGCGTGGCCGGCACCGGCGCGGGACGGTGTTCACCCGTCAGCCGATCACCGCCGCGGTGAGTGTCCGTCCTGCACTGCCGAGACGTACCATGCACCGGCCTCACGATCCTGCTGCAGTGCGCGACGCACGGTCATGCCCTGGTGCGGAATGCACGGTCTTGTGGCGGGGTGCGCGCCGGCGACTCCGCGGTCATGTCGACGAGCGAGCGGTCGCTGAGCACGACGATCGGATCATGACCGGGGGGACAGCTACACGTGTGACTTCGCACGGACGGGCGCTTCTCGGCGTGGCCAGGGGCCCCGACGACCCCTCGTCGGCAGACTCTGGGCCATGGCCAAGCGACCGTGGTGGGATACGCACGGCAAGCGAAGCCATGCACTAGGGCTGGGCATCCTTTGCCTTGTACTGGCCGCCGCGGGCTGGACTGGAGTATTCCATTCCCCTCAGTGGCATGACTGGCTGATGGCGGGAGGGTGGTCGCTGGTGGCCGTCTTCCACCTCAGTGCCTGGTGGGTCCGAGACAAGCACGAACGCCGAGACAGGTAGCCGACTCACGGTCGTCCCGCGGTGCGGGGCGCTCGCTCATGCCGCGGTCCCTGCGCGATCACGATGGCCCTGTGACCTCGCGGCGTCAGCAAGAGGTGCACCATGGTTCGTCTACCAGAGATCGAGGACCAGATGAGCGATGAACACACGCCCCAGGAAGACGAAGCAGACCACGAGGACTGGAACATCACCCTCTTCGACCTGACCTCCGCTGTGCCCAACCAAGCACTGGAGGAGGCCCCTTCCCGATCCGGCGGCAAGTCCCGGCGCTACTTGGACTACCGCCCACTCGAAGGACGAGACATCATCGATTTCCTCAGGACGGGCGATGTCCCCATCGGCGCCCACGACCTGGCGACCGCTGACTGGGCCGCCCGTACCCTCGACGAAGCCACCTTGCTGACCTTGCTGTCGTGGGTGCGCCGCGCCGCAGCACACAGCTCCAAGTAGTACAGGTCACGGGGGCGACAGGAACGTCGCCGACGTCCGTACGTGCCGCGATCTCCGGCTCTGCAACTTCACGATCATCCCGCCGTCCGCGCGCGGCCGTGGTCGGACGACGATCTTGCGGACATGCCGATGTCCGCGCCGCTCGACACCCTGTGATGGCAATTGAAAGAGGCGTCTGCGCCTGACAGCGTCAGCGGGTGAGCAAGCTATCCGCCTCCAGCAGCCGAACTGGGTGAAACAGTGACAGGGGTACCGGCCATGAGGTTGGTGTGAGCCCACCACCGCTGCCCGATGTTGCGGACGAGCAGCGTTTCCATGCGTTGTACACCGACGTGTACGCCGACGTCTTGCGCTTCCGGAACCTGTCAAGCTCGGTGAGACACGGACTGCTTACGCGCTCTGAATCTGGGCCTCCCTCGAGGGCTGGTTGATCCACGCCTCGGTGGGCAGCTTGGGCGGTTCGGGGCGGCGGCCGCTGAACCGTTCAGGGTGCGCGGCGTAGGCCGCGTCCAGAGTCTCCTGCCGTGCGGCTCGGACTTGTCTGGCGGTGCCGTAGTGCACCGATGCCGGGGTGTGCAGCGCGATCCCGGAATGCCGGTGCACGTAGTTGTAGTGGCCGAAGAACACCTCGCAGAACTTCCGGGCCTGCTCGAGCGTCTCGAACCGGTCTGGGAACGCCGGGGCGTACTTCAATGTCTTGAACTGCGCCTCGCTGTACGGGTTGTCGTTCGACACCCGCGGTCGTGAATGCGACCGCGTCACCCCCAGGTCCACCAGCAGCTGCGCGACCGGTTTGGACGTCATCGACGTGCCCCGGTCGGCGTGGACGACGTCGGGGATCTGATGTCGTCCCATCGCCTCGGTCAGCATCTCCTGAGCCAGGGCGGCGTCTTCGGTGGCCTCGACGCGCCAGGCGACGACGTAGCGGGAGTAGATGTCGATCACGACGTACAACTCGAAGTAGACGCCGCGCGCTGGACCTCTCAACTTCGTGATGTCCCAGCTCCAGACCTGGCCGACTCTGACCGCGACGAGTTCTGGTTTCACCTTCGCCGGATGCGTGGCCTGATTCCTACGGTCACCGGCTATACCGTTGCGCCGCAACAGGCGGTGCATCGTCGACTGCGAGCACAGGTACGTCCCCTCATCCAGTAGGACCGCCCAGATCTGGGCTACGGACTTGTCAACGAACCGCGGCGAGGTCACCACGTCCAGGACGTGGTGCTCCTCAGTGGGGCTCAAGGCGCTGGCCGGCCGTGGTCGGGGACGAACGGGTCCCAGCCGGGGTCCTGCGGTTGCGCGGTAGTGCGATGCGCGGGCGCGGCCCAGTAGGCCGCAAGCGCGGCGGGTCCCGCCGAGACGGCCGCACAGCACCGTCGCTAGGTCGTTGACGGCGGGGTTGTTCAGCTCCGCGGCGGCTTCGGTGTGCCCGTGCTCTCGGAGAGTTTCTCCAAGAGCTCGTGCGCTTTTCCGACGATGTCCAACGCCGTCCGGGTCCGGTCCAGATCGGCTTCGGCACGTTCGGCGCGGGCGCGCAGTTCAGCGATCTCCTTGTCCCGAGGATCAGCTCTCCGAGGGCTCAAGGCGTCGGCGGCGCCAGCGGCGGCGGCTTTGCGCCAGTGGATGAGGTGGGTGTCGTACAAGCCTTCACGGCGCAGGATCGCCCCGCGTTGGCCGCGGGGTGCGGCGTCGTACTCGGCCAGGATCCGGGCCTTGTACTCGGCGGTGAACGAGCGGCGGCGGGGTCGCTCGGCACGGGGGCCTGCCTCAGTCGACTCGCCGGGCTCGGTCGGGTCGGGGCGGTCGGTGCTGTCCACATCGGACAGTGTCAGGGTCACAGGAGGTGTCTCGCTTCTCGCCCTACGACAGTGAGTGGATCTGTACTGCGTGTCTCACCTGAGTCTGGCAGGGAGGGTTCGTGAACCGTCGCCTACCGAGCGAGGCAACCAGCAGCGCCGAGGACGTGGTCGCCGACGCCCTCTTGGTCGCCTGGCGACGCTTCGAAGACGCCCCACGACGCCGCGACGCTCAACGCGCCTGGGTGTTCGGCATCGCCCGCAACTGCCTGCTGACCTCACGCCGGAGCAGCGACCGACGCCAAGCCCTCACCGTCCGGCTGGCCGATCAAGGCGAGGCGACGAGCGACCCCCACGACGCCGTCATCGCCTCCCTCGACCTCACCACCGCGTGGCAGCGCCTCGACCCCGGTGAGATGGAGGTCCTCGCCCTCACCGTCCTCGAGGACCTGACCTCCGCCCAGGCCGCACTGGTACTCAGCACCACCGCCACGGCCTACCGGTTGCGCCTCATGCGCGCCCGACGAGCCCTACGCGCGCACCTGGACGACACCGACGCTCCGAGGCCGGCCGCGGCACCGAAGCGCCACCCCCTCACCGACGACACGTTGGAGGCCACCCGATGAGTCCGACCCACCGCCCGGACGCCGAGATCGACGCCGCGCTGAGAGCCCTGGACGCGGCTCCCCCGACCCCCCTGGATCAAGCCGCGCGCGTCCGTGCCCGAGCGGGTCTGGACAGCATCGTGACCCAGCCCCGCACGCCCCCCGGCCGGGTCGGCCGCGATCCGCTCCTGCCCCGGCGCCCTCGCACCGCGCGGCGCGTGGGTGTCCTCGCCCTGGCCGCCGGCGTGGCGGTGCTGGGCGTCAACACCTCCCAGGTGCTCGGCGGGGGAACGGCGTACGCCGACTCGTGGGAGCCGGTACCCACTGCGGCGAGCCCCGCCGACGCCGCCGCCGCACGCCAGGCGTGCGTCGAGGACGAGACCTTGACGTCCGGCTACCGCGTCGAGCGGTTGCGGACCCGGCTGGTCGAGCGGCGAGGGGACCTCGTTCTCGTGGTGTTGGACGAAGGATCGAGCCCCGTCATGACGCTGACGTGCCTGGTGGACCTCCCACCGGGAGGCGAGGCGACGTTCGTCGCCGGCGGCGGCGGTGGGGGGGCACGCCCGGCCGCCGACGCCATCAGCGACGGCGGGATCTACGAGCAGACGACCCCCGGCGATGAACTCTCGGTCCTGGACGGGCTCGTAGGCGAGAACGTCGCAGCGGTCACCGTCCATGCCCAGGGTGGCCTGACTGCGCAAGCCACGGTCCAGGACGGTCACTACGCCGCTTGGTGGCCAGGTCGTGCAATGCGCAGGACCACCACGCCGGCCTCTCCGGGCACGGCGAACAACTGCGAGGGCGAGTGCCGCACCACCCACCTGGTGCCCACGTACACCCTCGACGTCACCCTCCGGGATGGCACTGTGCTGCGCGACGTCTCTGGACAACCTCTCTGAGTGGTCCAGGCCACCTTCACCCCAGACGACGCGATGCGCAGACCTACCGCACTGCAGACGACGTCGCGGTCATCCCGCTGGTCGTGCGCCATCACGACGGCTGGCGCCTATGCGACCTTGCCGATGTCTGCAAGATGCACAGCGGCATCCGCGGCTGCACCCCATCGGAGCAGCATCCTCTGGCTAGCGTGGATGGATGCCGGACCTACAGCCACCAGTACCTCCCGCCGCCCAGGAGCATCTGCGTCAACGCCTCGAGCAGCTGCTCGATGACCTTGGCATCACCGACTACCGCCATCAGGACCGCTTCTGGGAGTCCGAGAACGGCAAGGAAGCCGTGCATGGCTGGGGCACCGTCGTGCACGGGCCAGCCGACAATGAACCCGTGCACGTCTGGTTTGACGGGCTGGACGAGGACATCGCCATCAGCACCGAGGCCACGGCTCACCAGCCGCGTAGGCGATCCGGCGCATGGTATGAGTGGTGTGACCTCACTCAGCTGGATGACGTTCTCGATGAAGTCATGGCGACCTTGCGGCGGACGCTTACCCCTACTGACGGCTCCTGACGCCAGAGCTGTGCCAGCGCTCACGACAGGTGCCTTCTGCGTTGGTCGCGCCAGACCAGAGGCACCCGCTCATGCCGCAGAGCGCGGACGGGCGTGGTCACGCCGCAAGCCGGGCGCGGGTCGTGACGCACCAGTGACGTCCAGCGCGAGGGGTGGATGCTCCTCGACCAAGCGATCCGATCTCGTGACGTGTAGGCCTCACCGTGGAGGCCGACAGCTCGCCCCAGGTCCGCGGCAGGTCCGCGACCCGGATCTCACGGGACCGGCAGCTGCTCCAGTTGAGGTGAGGTGACGAGTTCCTCGAGTGCCTCGACGGTCAACGGGTGGCCCGTTGCCAGGGTGAAGTCCCCTTCGATCGCGTCGGGACCCCAGTTCACGCTAGATCGGGCATCGACCAACCGGCCGTCAGGCAAGACGGCGAAGGCGAACGGCGTGGTCGCGGTGACGACCGCGTGGTCGGTCTGCATCTCGTGGCGCACCAGCCCGCTGCGCAGCACTGTCCCGTCGCCCAACGTGCGTTCCTGACACGCCACCCAGCCACCCCCTGCGCACACCACGGTGTCGGCGTTGAGAGCTGCGCTCGGACGTACCACGCTGATGTACACCCACACATCCACAGGTCGTCCCTGCGCGTCGACGGCGTCGGAGTCGGTGGCGGTGAAGTTCCACCCCACCGGCGTGCCGTCGGCGGTAATGGAGGTGGCACCAGTAGCCGCCGGAAAGCCGGGCAGCGCTTCAGCTAAGACCGCATTGACCTCTGGCGTGAGCGCAGCTGCCCGCACTGCGTCAGCTCTCCCCTGAGTGCTGGGGGCTGCGTCGTTGGCTCGCGTCAGCTCGGCTAGCGCCTGGGCGCTGAGCGTGGCGTCGAGGACGGTCTCCTCGGGGGGTGGCGTGGATGGTGACGAGGGCGCTGGGGTCGACGTGGGAGAAGCAGCGACCGTGTTGAGGCTTGTTCCGCTGCCTGGAAGGTGGGTGGCGACGACCAGCGCCGTAGCGAGCACCGCCACTGCGCTAGCTCCGGCGGCCCCCTGTCGGCGTCGCAGCCGACGGCGCCCACCGTGGACGGAGCGCGCCACCAGAGCGGCTGACCCCTCAACGGGTCCAGCCGCCTTCTGCAACCGCCGACGCAGATCGTTCTCGTGGGTCGTGTCGCTTAGCATCAGGTGGTGCCTCCCCTTCGGTAGGCGGGCTCGCCCCGAGGGCTCGGGTCGGTCCGGGTCTCGCCGGTGGCGATCGGTGTCGTGCCGGTCGGTGCTGCCCAGCGCTCACGCAGCCGTGTCAGCCCCCGAGCGCTCTGGCTCTTCACGGTGCCGACGCTGATGTCGAGCAGCTCAGCGACGTCTCGTTCACTCAAGTCGTCGAGGTAACGCAGAACGACGACCGCGCGCTGACGTGAGGGAAGGCGCGCCAGTTCAGCCATCAGGTCCAGGCGCTGCTCGGTGCCGGGGTGGGGATCGTGACGGGGGTGCGCGGTAGCGGCGTCACGGTCGAGCTCCAACAACACCTCAGGTCTGCGGGATCGTCGCCGCCAGCGCGAGGTGACTGCATTGGCCAGTGCCCTCCGCGCGTATGCGTCAGGATCCTCGAGGTGGGTCCAGCGGGCGTAGATCTTCTCCAAGACCTCCTGCGTGAGGTCCTCTCCAGCGTGGACATCGCCCGTCAGCAGTCGCGCGATGCGGACCAGGCGCGGCGCCGCGTCCGCCGCCCACGCGCTGAAGGCGTCGGTTCGATCAACGAGGTTCACCTCATCAGCCTGTTCACACCCCTACGACGCCCCGCTGGAGGAAAAAGTTGTCAAGGCCATCGACCGATGATCTTTTCCCTGAAGGCCCTGCGCACCAGCCAGACGGCAGCGGACGTGGAGTGAGGACCGGCTTCCGGGGCCTTACGCCAGACCCATAGGTGAGCGGACGTGCCTCGTCGTCACACGATCCCGGTCCGACTTCGCGGTCGGGACGACGGCTGAGTGCTGGCCGCGCGGACATGACGCTGGTCGCGAACGCGCGGTCACATCGCTGGCCAGTGAGTCTCTGGCAGCCGCAGCGTCGCCTCTGTAACGGTGGTGACACGTACTGGTGTGAGCGCTCACCAGGAGCTGCCCGGACCGGAGACCAGCCATGCACCCCCACGACGGTGAGATCACCCTCGACGACCTCCTGCGAGAGGCCGGGTCGCGGCCGCTGGCCCAACACCAGCAGGAGCAGGTGTTCACCGACACCTGGCGCACCCTCACCACCACCTTGTCCGACACCTCCGGTGCCACCGCTACCCGCGTTGACCACCACGACAGCGAGCTCGCCACGCGCCGCGCCCGCCGCCTGGACGTCGTGGCCGCTCAGCAGGTCCGCGCCCGTCACCGCCGCCGTCTCGCCCGCGTCAGCGCCATCACCTTGACCCTCGCCGTGGCCAGTGCCGGCACCGCGGCGGCCGCCACCTACCTGGCCGCCCACACCGGGCAGCACACCAGCGGCTGGGAGGCGACAGCCGCCGGACCCGGTGAGGTCTTGCGCCAGGACGGCAGTGACTACCTCGACGTCGCCGCCCAGCTCACCGCCGACATCCCCTTCTCGGCCGACCACCAGGCCCAGCGCCAAGCCCAGTTCCGCGCCGGCTCCCTCGCACCCGGAACTGACGCGCAGATCACCGTCAGCGCCTTGCGGGCCCAGGTCGCCCAGAACGCGATCTGCACCTGGGCCGATGCGTGGATCGCCGCCGACACCACCGGCCATAGCACCGTCGACGTCTCCGCTCGACGGACCGCCACGAGCACCCTCACCGCGTCGCTGACCTGGTCCGCGGTCACCGACGTCGACCCGACCCCCAGCGCCAGCGGCGCACGCGCGGACGCCGGAGCCGAGACGGGCACCCGCTTCGGATGGGTCCCAGCCATCGCCACCGCCGCGGCCGCTGGCGACCGCGCTGCGGTACTGGGCGCGGTCGCCGCCAGCGACCGGTGCAGCCCGGCGATGACGCCAGCGATCACTGCTGCGGTGACCACGGCAGCGACGATCATCGGTCAGGGCTCGACCCGATGAGTCGAGCAGGCACCATCGACGACGGCGAACGGTTCGAGCAGCTCTTCCGCGACACCCGCGTCGACGTCCTGGCCTACCTGACCCGGCGAACCGCCCCGGCCGACGCCGCTGACCTGCTCGCCGAGGTCTACCTCATCGCCTGGCGACGACGGAGCGACTTACCCGAGGGCAGGGAACGGTTGTGGCTGTTCGGTGCTGCACGCCGGCTCCTGGCCCAGCACCGGCGCCAGCAGGCCGGGGTCGAGAACCTGCACCGGGAGCTGGCCGACCACGACGACGAACCGAGGGCCAAGGCCCCTCTTCGTCGCTCTCGTCCAGGGTGGTGGACGTCGTGCGTGCCGCGTTGGAGGCGGTGAATGAGCCGGACCGGGAGCTGATCACGCTGACCGCCTGGGAGCAGCTGAGCACCGCTGACGCGGCCCGCGTCATGGGAATCACCGCCACGACGGCTCGGGTACGTCTGCACCGGGCCCGGCGACGTCTGGCCGCCCATCCTGACCTGCTGCGCTTGGTCGACGAGGGCGCACCCGCGGGCCCCGGCCGAGGACACCTGCGGCCGGTGGTCGAGCACCACTGACGATCTCTCGGTCACGCCGCGGTGCGGAACGCACGGTCATGTCGCGATCAGCGTGCGGCGCTGCAGGCCGTTCTCGCGGGGCTGCTCGACACAGGGCTACTCCTGCCGCTGGTCGCGCGAGGTGGCTAACCAAATCAGCGCTTCTTGGACCCGCTCGCTGCGACGCTGCCACGGCCTCCTCCGGCACAGCACGTCGATGCAACCTCCACGCCGGGCTGCGGCGTACAAGCTGTGAGGGGGTGGGGTCATGAGCAAAGACATCGACGGTGCGGCGTTCGACGCCTTCGCCGGCACCGCGATGCCGCGGCTGCGACAGCTGGCGTACGCCTGGTGCCACGACTGGCACCACAGCGACGACGTCGTGCAGGACACCATGGAGCGCGTCTACGCCGCTTGGCCACGGGTGCGCCGCGGTGGTGAGGAGTACGCCTACGCCCGCACCACCCTGGTCCGCCGGCTGATCTCCGAGGACCGTCGCGCCTGGCGCCGCCACGAGACCGCCATCCTCGACGACACCGCCGCTGGAGCGACGTCGGCGCACCCGTCTGCAGTGGAGCTGACCGGGTCCAGTGTGGAGCGCCTGGACGCCATGGATCTGCTGCGTCTGCTGCCACCGCGCCAGCGTGCCGTCGCGGTCCTGCGCTTCCTGGAGGACCTGCCGGTCAGTGACGTCGCTGACCTCCTGCACTGCTCTGAGGGCACGGTGAAGAGCCAGGCCCACCACGCCCGCCGCTTCCTGCAGCAGCACCTCAGCGCCTCACCGCCGACTGGGCAGGACACCACGTTCCTCGCTGACCAGCACTTCCCGGACGGAGCACATCGATGACCAACGACGACAGCGACACCAGCGCCGACGTCTCGAGCACCTTGAGGACCGCACTGCGTGACCGGCCCAGTCCGCCGCCCACCTGGAACTTGGATCACATCAAGGCTCGCGGACGTCGGCGCCGGCTGCGCACTCGAGCACTACCGGTGGCTCTCGGCCTGGCGGTGGTGGCCACCGTCGGAGGGGTTGGTGCAGCAGGCGGTATGTCGTGGCTGTGGACGGCCACCACCACGACGACCGTAGCCGCGCCCGACGCCAGCGGATCACCCGAGCAGGTAGTCCGCGGCTACATCGAGGCCCGGATGGCCGGAGACGACGCTGCAGCGCACAACGACTACTGGGTCCAAGACCCGACGTGGCTGATCCGCTGGAACGCTGACAAGCTGCGGGTCAACGACGTCAGGATCGGTGTACCCCGGTCCTACCCGACAACAGACACCGTCACGCAGGGCTGGCGGCAAGCCGTTGCCGTCCCGCTCTCCTACTCCTATGACGACGACCCTGCCCTGGTCATCGGCAAGGCCCCCTTCTCCGGGTCGGTGATCCTCGTGCGCAACGACGACACCGACGCCTGGCGCATCGTCCGCTCCGACGAGTGGCCCTCGTACTCCGTCCCCGCCATCGTCCCGGCAACACCTGACCCGGTCATCGCCATCGCCGGCCACCCCGAGGGCTTGGTGCGCGAGGCCTGGGCGCGCACCGGAACCGTCGGACTCGAGGACGGCTGCTTGGTCATGGACGAGGCGCTCCTGGTCTGGCCGCAGGGCTCGGCGTGGGATGACGCGACTGAGCAGATCGTCTTGACCGACGGGACCCGCCTCGGCATCGGTGACCGCATCGAGACGTGGGGAGCCCCGCTCGGCGACCTGACCGGCTTCCTGGATCAAGCCGGGGAAGCAGCCATCAACTCCTGCGGCGGTGTGGACGCGGAGGCCGCGGCCGCGGGCCGGGGACGACCGGTGCTCGAAGTCTCTACCGCCTGAAGCTGAGGAGACTGACTGCTTGTGACGCAGTGCGGTGCGAGGCGCGCGCTCAAGCCGCTGGTCGCGCGGTCGGGTCTGCCGCACGGATGGGTGACACCTCACTCAACTCTGTGCGCGACGCTCGAGGTGGCTTCACCTGGGCAACAACAAGTGCCCCCGACGTGCTCGTGGTAGATCGAGCTCTCGCGACGTCAACCCCTTGACTGAGATGGGCTCGGCGCTGAGGAGCGCCGGTCATGCCTACCGACCCGGACGACGACTTCGTGACGCGGCTGCGCCACCACACCGGCGCTCCCGTTGACGCCGAGGCCCTTGTGCAGGAGGCGACGAGGAAGGTCGCGCGGCGTCAGCTGCTGCGACACGCACGCCAGGAGGTCGGCGTCGTGATCGCTGGGGCCAGGCTGATCGTGGTGGAGGTGTTCTGGCTGCTGATGACAGCGGGGTGATGGCTGCGGCTCTCGGGGCTCGCCGGCCCGTCCTCACGCTCAGACCGATGAGCGAACGGGCGGCACACTTCTCCGGTGGAAGAAGACGTACTGCAGCTCGTCCGCCTACGCCTGTCTGGCTGGTTGCGGCCCGTGCATGTCCTGCGCCTGGCGGGCAACCCGCAGGAGAGCGGCCGCTACCCAGGGGCTGAGCCCCTGTGCGTCGAAGACGGCCGCGTCCTGGCCGCACACAGCTACCGCCTCCTCCTGCAGGTCAACGAGGAGCGGCAGATTTTGTCCGCGCCTCGATGGCCGATCACCAGGGTGCTCGACGCCAAGGGCTGCCGGCGCGCCCTGGCCCGTCCCCACCACCGTTGGCACGGCTGGATGCGTGGCGCGATGGCGGAGATCGACGACGTCCTTCACGACGCCGCCGCCTCGCTCGACGACTCAGCCGCAGCCGAACGGATCCGGGACTCCGCCGGCTTCCACGGTCTGTACGACTACGTCTGGGGTCATGCCGAGCAGCCCCCACCGATGCACCGGCGTCTGGCCTGGTGGGATGAGCAGATGAGGTGGCTGCGCCGCAGCCTGCACGTCATGGACGCCCACCAGCGCCTTCCGGCCCACCACAGGTGAGAGCGAGCGCGTCCGCTCGTGCCGCCGCTCAGTGCGCCTCTGCCGGTGTGTCGATGCGACGCAGCGTCCGGAGCAGAGCAGGGTCCAGAGCAGTGCTAGCGCCCAGCACCTCAACTCCCAGCAGACGACCGGCGGGACTGAAGTCCAAGATGACCTCGTACTCCTCAGACCCCGTGTCCACGATCACTTGCTTCAGCGGAGGGTCGGTGCAGTCGCCCGACAGATCGATGTAGGCCGCATCGACCTCCGCGTCCCAGGTGCCGTCCATGGCCCTAGCTTGCCGCGATGAGCGCGCGGCTGATCTACCGGTCTTGCCGCTGGTGGCGGGGAGGGCGCGCTCACAGCCGCTGGCCTCGTGGAACGCGCGAGCTGAAGCCGGTGGCCTCGCGGAACGCGCGAGCTGAAGCCGGTGGCCTCGCGGGGCGTGCTCTCAGCTCGAGGGGGCTGCTGCCACTCCCGTCTACGCCGGGACAGATCACCCGATTCCAGGGAACCGATGCCCGACGGGTGGTGTCCTACAAGGATGCGCACACAAACGGCAGGCTCGTCGACGATCCTGGCCGCCCTCGGCACCGTCCTGTTGCTGACCACCACTGCCAGCGCCTCCAGCTCCCCTGGTGTGGCGACGAGGGCTGACGGCTCTGGTGGCTCGCTGCTGGCCTTCACCGGCTGGACGGACGCTGACACCGAGCAGAGCCTGCTCACCCTGAACACAGCCAGCCACGAGGTCGAACCCGTCGCCCGCGGCGGTGGGATCGGCGCGCTGACGTGGAGCCGCGACGGACAACGCTTGTTCTGGATCGGCTACGACGGCCGCCAAGACGGCAGCTCCACCCTCTACAGCGCCCGCCCCGACGGCAGCCAGCGACAGACCCTCATGACCGGGTACGACATCCGCGCCGTCACCGCCGGTCCCGACGGCACCGTGGCCGTCGCCCGGGCAGGCATCCCCACCAACGTCGACTGCGCCACCAACCCGCCCACCCCGCCCGCCGACCTCGTCCTCATCGACCCCGACTCCGGCGCTGGCTCACGCACGGCGGTGCGCATCCTCACCCCCGCGCAGGTGGTCACCAACGAGCTGGTCTTCTCCCGTGACGACTCTGTGCTGTTGTGGCGGGCCATCCCCGGCGACCCGTGCGGTGGCAGCTCCAACCCCCAGTTGTTCCTCACCGACCTCGCCACCGGTGCCACCCGTCAAGTGGCCGGGGATGCCCAAGGCAGCGGGTGGGCCTCCTTCTCCGTCGACGGCACCACTGTGATCAGCGCCAAGTCCGACGGGCAGGGACAGGACCTCGTGCGAACGGACGTCACCTCAGCGACCTCCATCCGCTTGCGCACCCCCACGTACGCCGAGGCGCTACCGACCTTCTCTCCCGACGGCACGAAGCTGGCGATGATCCGCACGCCCGGCGTTCCTGAGCAGGGCATCATCTTCCGCCCGAGCGGTGCGCCGCGCGTGGTCATCACCGACGCCGAGGGCCGGCTACTGCGGGACCTCGGCGAAGCGCCTGTCAGCGCCGAGCATCTGGCCTGGTCACCAGACGGGACCTTCCTCGCCCTTGACGGGTTCACGTCCGTACCCGCGTGTGAAGGGTGTGACTACGGCAGCGCTGACCCCGCAATCTGGGCTCTTCCGGTGGACGGCGATGCGCCCACCCAGCTGAGCACCGCCGGCGGCTTCGCCAGCTCGGGACTGGCCTTCCAACCCACCTTCCCTGACCCCCCGCTCATCGAACGCCGGGCCCGCCAACTGCGCCCGTAATTGACCTCAACGGTCGGCCGTGAGCATGAACACTGTCCCAGTCCCCGCGGCCTCGAGCAGCCGGGGACATTCGCACATGCCGCCTTCCGCAGGATATTGCGGCGCCTCGAGCTCAGCTAGCTCGCCGGTTCCCACCTCGGGGCGACGTCCAACCCCTCCAAGGCAGATGCCGGTCCCGCTGCCGGCGACCGTCGTGAACCAGCCACCCTCTGCTCCGAACCGATGCGCCTGCCCCAACGCCCTCTCTCGGGAACGTCCCGGCTCAGGGATGCGGACCAGTTGACCATCGCGCCCGTGTGGCGCTCGTGGCAGCACCAGCACCTCGAGCAGAACCTCCTCGAGCGGCACGCCCATCACCCGTGCGGCCCCTCCCTGGCCAGCTCGGGCAGCCGACCGGTCTCGGTGGTCATCCCGACCTCCACCTCTCCGGTGCGGCCGTCGATGAGCATCGTGTACGTGCGGTCTGTCCCATGCCGCACTCGTGCTTGCATGCTCGTCTTCTCAGTCATCCGCGCAGCATCTCGGTGACCTCCGAGCACCAAGACCTCACGATCATGCCGCTGCCGGCGCGGACAGGCATTGAGGGGGTTCCGCGAGCCCCGTTGGGGATGTCGGCCACCAGCTGACCTGCACTGCCACCGGATGACAGGATTCCGCTGTGCTGCTCACCAGTCAGTTCGCGGACCGGGAGGTCCATGTCGTCGTCGCCAGCGACCTCTCCAGCGGCGACGACTGGTTGGACCGCCCACGAGCCGTCGTCGCTACCCTCGACACCGTGCGCCCCGCCGCCGCCTCCATGGTCATCGACCTGCACTCTGACCGGTGGGTGGCCATCCCCGACGACGGCTGGGGCGGCAGCGGCCCTCGCGTCCCCTCACGCTACGACCTGGCAGAGCAGCAGAGCTGGGCCGAGGAGGACCTGCGCGCCCTGCAGCTCCTCCGACGCACCGGCCGATGGCCCGACGCCGTCGTCGTGGATGTCAGCGATGAGACGCAGTGGAATCTAGCCCGCACCTACGCCACCGCCAGTCTCGGCGTCCATGTCTACGACCACTACGACCGTCTGCTGGCCACCATCGAAGACGCCGGCGCTGTCATCACGGCAGCTCTCACTCCACAAGACGTCATCCGACTTCGCCGAGCTCTTCACCCAGCGTCCTCTGATGCAACCTCAGCCAAGCCGGTAGCTACCGTCCGGGTACTCGATGAGCCCACCCGGCAACGATCCAACGGACTGTTGGAGCAGCAGGCGACCCTGCGCGACGAAGGCCGCCCGAGGTGGCTGGCCGAGCAGGAACGCTACGACAGCTTCCAGGCTCGAAGCGCTCGTGAGGACTCCTTCACCAGCTTCGGCGTTGTCGCAGGGGACCGCCCGCCGGCTCACCCCGCCGACGACTACACCGTCGACGTCCTGGTCACGACCCACCCACTGCCCGCACGTCCGCCGGCCAGCATCTCCGTCCAGCTGCGTACCGCACGCCTGGGCCCGCTGAGAACGCATGATCACCAGGAGCGCATCTACGGCGGCGTCTTCGCCATCAGCTTGCACGCCTTGAGCCCAGGCCTGTGGCCCGAGGGGCAGGAGCTCCTGCCCTGCCAATTGCACGCCACCTCCACCCGGGTGACAGGTACTCACGCCGTCGTCGTCGCCGACGTCCCCAGCAGGCCGCTTCCTGGCACTGGCCGCCCACCGCTGCACGACGGCTGGGGCATGTGGATGCCGTGGGCAGGCTGGTCGATCTGGATTGAGCAACCCGGCGAAGACACCCTCGTCCTCACCGCCCCGGTCAGCTGGACCTACGATCCCGCTGTCACAGGTCAACCGCAGGCTCAGGACACCAATCCCAAGCCAGACGCGATCGCAGAAGTGACCCTCACCTTTCGGCGTCGGTAATTCGCCCGTGCGTGACCTCTCGGCCTCACGGTCATCTGCTGGATGTCGCACGACCGCGGCCGCCGGCGACGTCCGATCATGTCGATCTGCGGAAGGTGGAGCAGCCTCATGAGGCCCCAGCGAACGACCCCAGGAACTGCACGATCAGTCGCGCCGCGAGTCGGTGCAGAGCGGTGCGTTCACCCGTCGTCGGCGCATCGAGCAGGTCGTAGTGCCCCACCCGCTCTCCCAGGCACACGTGCTGCGCTGCGGGGATGTGCTTGGCGTAGACATCGGCGTTCGCCTCGGCCGGGGTGGTCTCATCGGCCCCGCCGGACAAGATCAGGACTGGGCACTGCACCTGCTCCAAGCTGTCGAGGTCGAGCAGCTCACCGATTCCCGGTGACAGCAAGACCGCGGCGCGCACCCGCGCATCGCTGACGTCGCCCTCACATCCGGCGAGGAGACCGTCGGGATCTTGCTCCCAGCGCTGGCGCAGCTCGCGCGCCAGGCCCGGGTACTCCGGCACCGCGGGCAGTGAAATCTGCCCGCTCACCAGCGCCTCGAACAACGGCCGCAGCTCTCGCACACCGCACAGAGCGGCCGCGGTGTACCCGCCGATGGAGAAGCCGCAGGCCACTAGGCGGGAGGCGTCCAGTCCTAGGTCCAGGTTCAAGGCTTGGTCGAGGGCCCGGCTCAAGTCCAGTGGTCGTTCCCAGGCGCGGACGAAGGCGGCGGGCTGGTGGTCCTGGGTGGCGGTGTTGCCGTGATGGTCCACTGCTAACACCGCCCAGCCGGCATCCACCAGAGCTTCGGCCAGCCAGGCCAGTGAACGGGCCGACCCACCCGTGCCGTGGGACAGCAGCACGACTGGCCAGGGGCCAGCTCCCGCCGGACGCCACAGACTCGTGTTCAAGGGGCGAGGACCCTCGGGTGCCGAGGCTGCTCGCGCCGGGTCGGTGAAGTCGAGCACCACGGGCGTCATCACGTCCGCATCTTGATTCACGGGAGCAGGAGACAACAACACCTCGACCTCGCGGTCATGGCACCCCTCTCTGTCAACCGACGCTCTTGCAGGGCCTGCGGGTGCGGGTGGACGATGGCGCTGCGGGTCCGGGAAGTGACTTCTCCGAAGGGCCGGTCTGGGGATACGAGCCGGCCGCGCTGGAGCCAGTAGACGCCCCCACTTGTCCTCCCGGGCCCGTCACGACCACCGCTGACACGACGTCGTCCACGACGTCCTCCAGGACGACGGGCTCCTGCTCCTCGACGACCTCCGGCACGTCGTCAGCAGCAGGCCCCGAGGGCGGCTGCAAGCCGGCCTGGCGCAGCTGGTCGTCAGCGATCATCTGCCGGTAGACGACATCGGAGAGGCGCCGCTTCAACGCCCGTAACGCTTCCATCGAAGACTTGCCCTGCGCCTCTTGCGGTCGAAGTAGGCCCGGCCCTCGGTGTCATGACGCAACTGCACGATAGCCATCGTGTGCAGCACCCGGTTGATGCGCCGGTTGCCTGAGCGCGACAGTCGCTGGTGGTTGTTGTCCCCACTGGACGCATCGATCGGGGCGGTCCCGTTCCACGACGCGAAGTGCCCCTTGGACGGGAACCGGGCGATGTCACCGACATCACCCAGCAACCGTGCCGCGGTCGAGGGACCGATGCCGTGCAGGTCCATCAACCGCGACCCCCGCGACGATGAGGTCCTTCAGCTCCTTGTTCGCCGCCTTGATCAGCTTGTCCGTGCCAGTCAGCTCCTCGATGAGCGCGACCACGATCCGCCGCCTGGTCTTCCCGGCGACATCGCGGGGCCGGACGGTCGCGACCAGTGCCTTGGCCTGCGCTGCAGTCAACGCGGTCTTCGCCCCACCTGGCAGCAACTCCAACAGCAGCTTGTGGATCCGGTTCACCGACTCCGTGCGCCGGACGCCGAGATCGTCGCGACGATCGACCAGCAGGCGCAACGCGACGTGCTCCCCGTCGACCTGCACCACCCGAAGACCGGAAGAGCGCAACGCGACCAGGGCGATGGAGTGCGCATCGGTGGCGTCGGTCTTACGGCCCTGACCGGTGGAGAACACCCGAGCCCGCGCCGACAGCTTCGCGGGGACGTCCACCACATGCTCACCATCGGCGATCAACCGTTGGGCGAGGTGCTTACCGATCCCGTTGGCGCCCTCGACCGCCCATGTCCGCTGCTTGAACTCCCGCCCCGCCGCGAGCATGTCGCGGTAGCCGGCGGTGTCGGTGGTGAACCGGCCCGCGTCCAGCAACCGCTCACGCTGGTCCAGGACCTCGATGGTCGCGGAGCGTTTGTGCGGGTCCATCCCGATGATCACACCCGTGATGGGTGGCTTTTTGACGTCCATGTCGCCCTCCGTCGCGCCGCCGCGGGACCGACCGGCCGGCCGGGCCTCGTCGTGCTGGCAGTGGTGGGCAGCGCTACTTCGAGCACGACAGACCCCTCTTGAGCCTCACCCCCGCCGGGCGGTGCCCGACCCTTCGCACGCCATGAGAGAGCCACACCGATCCACCTGGTGGGCAGCCGCTAGGAAGAGCGTCGTGTCGGACACCTCGACACAGCCTGGCCGGGCCGTTGTCGTGGGTCCAGTACACAAGTAGCCG
>NZ_JAAALN010000169.1 GCF_009906795.1 Kineococcus siccus | reverse complement strand
CGGTGGGGCAGAGTGGAGCGCGGTGGCCGAGGCGGTGAGCCGGCTCGGCCTGACGAGGACGCGTGCCCCGGGTGCGTGCTCCCCTGGAGAGACGAGGGCCAGTGACCACCACCAGCGCACCGCCCGGCAGCTACCCCGCGGACGGGGGGCGGGCGGAGCAGCCCGGCCTGGACGGGCCACCGACGGAGGCCGAGCTCCCGGGGGAGCTCGCCCGGCTCACCGCGACGGCCGACACGCTGGCCCGCGCCGTGGACCGCGTCATCCAGGGCAAGGACGAGACGGTGCGCCTCGCGCTGACCGTCCTGTTCGCCGAGGGCCACCTCCTGGTGGAGGACGTGCCCGGCGTCGGGAAGACGATGCTCGCCAAGGCGCTCGCGCGGTCGATCTCGGGCACGGTGCGGCGCATCCAGTTCACCCCCGACCTGCTGCCCTCCGACGTCACGGGCTCCAGCGTGTGGAACCAGGAGCGCGGCGAGTTCGAGTTCCGGCCGGGCGTCGTCTTCGCCAACGTGGTGATCGGCGACGAGATCAACCGGGCCTCGCCCAAGACGCAGTCCGCGCTGCTGGAGTGCATGGAGGAGGGGCAGGTCACGGTCGACGGCACGACGTGGGGCCTGCAGCGCCCGTTCATCGTCTTCGCGACCCAGAACCCCATCGAGATGGACGGCACCTACCCGCTGCCGGAGGCCCAGCGCGACCGGTTCATGGCGCGGATCTCGATGGGCTACCCCTCCGCCGACGCCGAGCTGACGATGCTGTCCGAGCACGGTCAGACGCACCCGCTCGACGCGCTCGGCCCCGTCGTGGACGCCAGCGAGGTGCGGGCGCTGACCCGTGCCGTGCGCGGCGTGCACGCCGCCGAGGCGCTCAAGCAGTACGTCGTGGACCTGGTGCGCCGCACCAGGGCCCACCCCGACCTCCGGCTGGGCGCCTCGCCGCGCGCCGCGCTGCACCTGCTGCGCGCCTCCCGCTCCCGGGCCGCCCTGGACGGCCGCGACCACGTGCTCCCCGACGACGTGCAGGCGCTGGCGGTCCCGGTCGTGGCCCACCGCCTGCTCCTGACCGCCGACGCCCAGCTGTCCGGCCGCGACGGTGCCGACGTCGTGCTCGACGTCCTGCGCACCACGGCCCTGCCCGCACCGCGGTGAGCCTGCGGGGCGCGGGGGCCCGACGGCTGAGGCCGCCGCGGTGGGTCCGGTCCGGCGGGTGGCTCCCCTCCGGCGGGGGCACCCGCGCGCTGCGGCTGACCCCGCGGGGCGCGACCGTGGCCCTCGTCGCGCTGGTCACCCTCGTGGGCGGGCCGGTGCTGGGGCAGCGCGACATCCTCCGCGTCGGCGTGCTCCTCACCGCCCTGCTCGTGGTCGGCGCCACCGCCACCCTGCGGTCGCGCAGCAGCCTCACCCTCGAGTCCAGGTCCAAGGTCGGCTTCGTCGAGGCCGGCAACCCCGCGCGCGTGCGCCTGTCCGTCCGGGGCACGGGGCGCACGACGGGCGCCCGCCTCGTCGTCGAGGACACCGTCCCCCTGGCGCTCGGCGGGACGCCGCGGCTGCCCGTCCCCGCTCTGGCCGACGGCGAGGTGCTGGACCTCGACCACACGTTGAGGTCTGACGTCCGTGGCTCGTTCGAGGTCGGCCCGGCGCTGCTGCGCGCGCGGGACGTGCTGGGGCTGACGGAGTCCCGGCAGGTGCTCGGCGAGCCCGTCGTCATCGACGTGCTCCCGCGCGTGCACGAGCTCACCGAGCTGACCCTGGGGGACCTGGGCGGCTCGCGCGGTTCGTCGGCCAGCGCCTCGTCGACGACGTCGCCCGACGACGCCTCCATCCGCGAGTACCGGGTGGGCGACGACCTGCGCCGGGTGCACTGGCGCTCGACCGCCCGCCGCGGCTCGGTCATGGTGCGCTCCGACGAGCACCCGGGCCGCCCCGACGTCCTGCTGCTGCTGGACGACCGGGAGTCCGCGCACCGCGGCCGGGGACCCGCGTCGTCGCTGGAGTGGGCGGTCAGCGCCGCGGCGTCCGCCGCGGTCCACCTGCACCGGCGGGGACACCACGTGCGGCTCCTGCACGCGGGCGTCGTCGAGCCCGTCCGCGAGCTGGACGAAGCCTCAGCCGTCCGCTCGCTGCTGCGCTCGCTGTCCCGGCTCACGCCCGGCCCGCCCGACAGCCTCTCCCGGTCGGTGGCCGCGCTGGGCCGGGCGGAGTCCACGCTGCTGGTGGCGGTCCTCGGCGACGTCGACGCCGACGACGTCCGGCCGCTCATGAGCGCGCGCCCGCTGGGTGCGCCCGCCCTCGCGCTGCTGCTGCGCACGCGCGAGTGGGACGCGGGTGCGCGGCGAGCCGACACCGCCGCCACCCCGGGGGCCGACGAGGCCGAGCGCGGCCTGCAGCGGGCGCAGCTCGTCCTGGCCCGCGCCGGGTGGCGCACGGCCACGGCGTCGCCGGCCGACGCCGTGCCGGACGTGTGGAGCCGGCTCGCGCGCGTCGGCGCGCGCGCCCCCGTGGCCGCCCCCGACGTGCGCGACGCGCTGGCCTGATCGGCCCCCGCGAGCCGTGCGGTCCCCGGAACACCGCCCGCCGGGTGACACTGGGCACCGGGTGGCGCGGCCCGCGAAGGCGGCTCCGCCACAGCAGGGCAGTGAGAGTGAGCAGTCCGGTCTCGGTCACGAGGCGCGGGGCGAAGACCGGGCAGGGAGGACGACCGTGACGCGAAGTGCGCGCACCGCGTGCTGGGCGGGACTGGCGACCGCGGGGGTCGTGCTGTCCCTGCGACCGCTCGTCGTGACGTCGGGCTGGCTAGTGCCGGCCCTGGCCACGGTGGCGGCGGTCACCGGCAGCGGGATCCTGCTCCGGGCGCTGACCCGGCGCACGGGCCTCGCGGTCCTCGGTCAGGTCGTCGTCCTCCTCGTCGCGCTCCTCGTCCTCTTCGGCGGCGGGACGACCGTGCTCGGCGTGGTGCCGACGCTCGCGACCCCGGGCCGCTTCGTGCAGCTCGTGGGCGACGGCGTGCAGGTCGTCCAGCGCTACAGCGTCCCGGCGGTGGACCTGCGGGGACTGCGCCTGCTGCTCGTCGGCGGGGCAGGCCTCGCGGCGCTGGCCGTGGACCTGCTGGCGGTCACGCTGCGCCGGCCCGCCCTGGCCGGTGTCCCCCTCGTCGCCGTCTACGCCGTGCCGCTGGCCCTGGCGCCCGGCGGCTCCTCCGCGGGGGCCTTCCTCGTCGCGGCGATCCCCTTCCTCGTGCTGCTGGCCGTCGGCCGGCGTCAGGGCGGCTGGCCGACCGCGCCGAGCGGGTCCCGGCCCGCGGGCACGGCCGCCGCGGCGCCGGTGCCCGCGCCGGCGTCGGGGCGGTCCGCAGCCGGCGCGACCGCGGGCGTCACCGCGGTCGTCGCCCTGTTGGCCGCCGTCGCCGTCCCCGCGGTGGTCCCGACGCTGGACGAGCGCCCGCTGACCATCGACACCGGGGCCGGCGACACCATCGCCGTCATCAACCCGATCCTCAACCTCAAGGCGAGCCTCGGGGCGCGCTCGGACGCCACGATCCTCACCTACCAGACCGACCAGCAGGACCCGGCGCCGCTGCGCATCGTGACCGCGGACGTGTTCGACGGCGAGACCTGGGCGCCGAGCACGGGTGGGGACATCCCCCGCAGCCAGCGCGTGCAGGACGGGCTCCCCCAGCCCCCCGGGTTGTCCGAGGTCGTCCGGGCGTCCGCCGTGCCGCACACGACGCAGATCGCCGTGCGGGGACTGGACCAGACCTACCTGCCGCTGCCCTACCCCGCCGAGCGCGTCGAGATCGCCGGGGACTGGCTCTACGAGGCCGAGAGCCTGAACGTGGTGGGCGACGGCGAGACGACGCGCAACCGGCGCTACACGGTCACCCACCTCGACGTGGAACCCACCGAGCAGCAGCTGCGCGACGCCGTGCCCGCCCCCGAGGAGCTGCGCGAGGAGTTCACGGCGCTGCCGGACAACCTCCCGCAGAGCGTCCGCGACGAGGCCGCGGCGGTGACGCGGGACGCCCGCGACCCGTACGAGCAGGCCGCGGAGCTCCAGCGGTTCTTCCGCTCGACCGGGGGGTTCACCTACTCCACCTCGGCGCCGAACGACGGCGGCTCCGACGCCGTGGCGACCTTCCTGGCCGAGAAGACCGGCTTCTGCGTGCAGTTCGCCTCGGCCATGGCGGTCATGGCGCGGGCGCTGGGCATCCCGGCCCGCGTGGCCATCGGGTTCTTGCCCGGCGAGGAGGTGGCCGACGGCCGGTGGCGGATCAGCGCGCAGGACGCCCACGCCTGGCCCGAGCTGTACTTCGAGGGCACGGGCTGGGTCCGCTTCGAGCCGACGCCGGCCACCCGGGCCGGGCAGTCCCCCGGCTACAGCGTGCCCGAGATCGCGATCACCCCACCCACCGCGCCGGCGCAGGCGGCGCCCACCGTCCCGCAGCCGACCTCGGCCGCGCCCAGCACGGCGGCCTCGGCCACGACGTCCGCTCCGACCGAGACCGGGACGGGCGCGGCCCCCACGGCCACCGACCGCTTCCTGGCCCTGCCGTGGGGCTGGATCCTCGGTGGGCTGCTGGTGCTCCTCGCCCTGCTCCTCCCCGTCGTGAGCAGCGCCGTGCTGACGCGGCGGCGCTGGTCGCGCGCGACCGGGGCCGGCGGGGCGGCGGAGGCGGCCTGGGCCGACCTCGAGGACCGCACGCGCGACCTCGGGGCCCGGTGGACGCCGTCGGCGACGCCGCGCCAGTCGGCGGCCGGCCTGGAGGCGCTGGTGGCGCTGCCGCCCGACGCCGTCGAGGAGCTCACCCGGCTGCGCCGGGCCGTGGAGAGCACGCGCTTCGGGGCGGGGTCGGTGGCCGCCGCGGCACCCCCCGCTGCAGCCGCGTCCAGCGGGGTCGCGACCCTCGAGCGCGCCCGCACCGCTCAGGCCCGCGTGGTGCGCAGCCAGGTCGACCGGGTCGTCGACGCGGTCGCCGAGCAGCGGCCGCGGGGCCAGCGCTGGCGGGCCCGCTGGCTGCCCACCGCGGGCACCCGCGCGCTGCTGCGGTGGTGGGACCGGGGCTGAGCGGTCCGCGCGGGCACGTGGGCCGCACCGGCGGGCCCTGACCGGGAGGTCGAGGGCCGGTCGCCCGACGGGCACGCGTGGACGACGCCCGCGTGGAGGTCCGCGCCGGAGCACGCGCGCACGTCCCCCGCCGGGCGGGTGCGGACGACGTCTCCGGCCCGGGGCACTCGTCTGACGTCGCGCGGCAGGCGCGGACGGCGCTCGGGTGGGACACGGACGCGGTGGGTGCCGGAGAGCGGTCGCCCGAACGGGCGGGGACCGCGTGCGAGGACGGCGTGCGCGGGGCACGCGCTCGACAGCAGGCCGAACGTCCGGAGACCTCGCGGTCGGCGAGGCGCCGTCGAGGAGGCTGCTGCAGCGGCTGGCGGTGGTGCGCGGCGGCGAAGGCCAGCGGGCAGCGGTGCCCGGCGGGCCGGCGGAGCGCCGCCGACGTCAGGTGTGGAGGTTCACCACTGGTTGCGGCGGCGGTCCCAGCGCTGCTCGAGCCGCTCCATGAAGGAACCGCTCTTGCGCTGGCGGGCGGGCCGCGCCGCAGCGCGCGGATCACCCGCGGCGGGCGGGGTGGCTGCTCGGGAGTCCGCCGTGCCCTTCGCCGGGGACAGCGCCCAGAAGAGCCCGGCGAGCATCACGACGAAGCTCGCCGCCCCCAGCCAGGTCTGACTGCTGCTCACCGCGATGACGAGCAGCACGAGGCCCACGACGACGGCAGCGATGCCGACGAGGAGGCGCCGACGGGCGGCTCGACCTTGGCGGGAACCCCGCATGGCGTTGGCGAACTTGGGATCGTCCGCGGACAGCGCACGTTCCATCTGCTCGAGCAGACGCTGCTCATGCTCGGAGAGCGGCACCTGTACCTCCTGGCGTGCGCATGGTAGGTCTCAAAGGATATGTCCCCGCGGGCGTGGACGAAACTCGGCTTACCACATCGTCACCCACCGGTGGCTGGTTCGTCCGGCGGACGAGAGCAGTCACCCCCTGCTGGAGCCAACGGACGGGGGTGGCCCCCCAGTTCCTGGGGTCAGCAGAGTGGCCGGTCTCACACTCCCGGCCCCGAAGCGGGCGCTCGCGCGGTCCACCGCGTCGTCGGCCTCGCGCCACCCCTGGGGCCGTTCGCCGAGCACCAGCTGGTGGGTCCGGGTCGAGGCGTCGACCAGCCCTTCGAGACGGACGCCGACCAGGCGCAACCGGGCGCGCTGCAGGCCGAGGGCGTCGTAGAGGTCGCGGGCGGTCGCGTGGACCTCGCGGGTGACGTCGGTGTGCTCGCGCAGGGTCCGGGACCGGGTGATCGTCGTGAAGTCCGCGAACCGCACCTTCAGGACCACGGTGCGCCCGGCCATGCCCGCCGACCGGGCGCGGGACGCGGTCCGCTCGGCCAGCCGCAGGAGTTCGCGGTGCACGACGTCGGGGTCGTCCACGTCGCGCGAGAACGTCTCCTCGCTGCCGATGCTGCGCTCGGGGGCCGTCGCCACGACCCGCCGGGCGTCGCGCCCCCAGGCCAGCTCGTGCAGGTGCTTGCCCGTGGCCTCGCCCAGCCCCCGGCACAGGGTCGCCAGCGGGGTGTGGGCGATGTCGGCCACGGTCCGCAGGCCCAGGCGCTGCAGGGTCTCCTCGGTCTTCTCCCCCACGCCCCACAGCGCCCCGACCGGCAGGGCGTGCAGGAACGCCACGGTCTGCGCGTGCGGCACGACGAGCAGCCCGTCGGGCTTGGCGCCGCCGGAGGCGAGCTTGGCGACGAACTTGCTCGAGGCGACCCCCACCGAGCAGGTGACGCCCTGCTCGTCGGCGATGCGGTCCCGCAGGAGCTGGGCGATCCGTGCCGGGGGGCCGAGGCGGCGCACCGCCCCGGAGACGTCGAGGAACGCCTCGTCGAGGCTCAGGGGTTCCACCACCGGGGTCACCGAGCGGAAGACCGCCATGACGCCGGCGGAGATCCGCGCGTAGTCCTCGTGGTGCGGGGGCAGCACGGTGGCCACCGGGCAGAGCCGGCGCGCGCGGCTCATCGGCATGGCGGCGTGCACGCCGTAGCGGCGGGCCTCGTAGGTCGCCGACAGGACGACCCCGCGGTTCCCGCCGCCCACGATGACGGGGGTGCCCCGCAGCTCGGGGTGCCGCAGCAGCTCGACCGAGGCGTAGAACGCGTCCATGTCGGCGTGCAGCACCGTGCACCCGGTGTCGTCGTCGGAGTCGATCCCCCACCCCTCGGCGGCGGGCCGCAGTTGCCGGCGGCTCACGCCCCACCCCCGTGGCCGGGCCGGCCGAGAGTCCGGCGGCCCCGGCCCGGCCGGCCGGCCGGGCGCGTCGGGGCCGGGTCAGCGCCGGGCGTGCAGGTGCAGGTGCCCCGCGATCCCGAGGAGTTCGGGCGACTGCGCGGCGACGCCTTCGAGCTCGCGCAGGAGCGCCACCTCGGCGTCGGACTCGGTGCTCGCCGGTGGGACGACGTCGGTGAAGGTGCGCGTCCCCTCGACCGCGGTGACCGTGAACCCGGCTCCCTCGGCCAGCGCGGTGGCCGAGGAGCGGTCGAAGCGCCGGCGCAGCGGGTCGCCGGGGCTCCAGCGGTGGTCCGGGTCGGACAGGACGTGCAGGGCCTGGGTGAGCTGACCCGCCAGGGCCCGCGCCAGGACGGTCGCCGGCCACTGGGCGACGAGCAGGCTGAGCCGCCCGCCGGGGCGCAGGGTCCGGTGCGCGGCGGCGAGGGCCGCCGACGGGTCGTCGACGACCTCCAGGACCCCGTGGCACAGCAGCAGGTCGGCGCTGCCCTCGCCCAGGAGCGCGGCGAGGTCGGCGGCGTCACCCTGCAGGGCGCGGACCCGGCCCGCGAGACCCGCCTCGACGGTGCGCCGCTCCAGCGCGGCGAGGGCGTCGGGGCTGGGGTCGACGACGACCACCTGGTGACCCAGGGCCGCGACGCGCACGGCGAGGCCGCCGGTGCCACCGCCCAGGTCGACGACGGACCGGGGACCCTCGCCGCCCTCGGCGAGGAGCCGCTGAACCCCTTCCCAGAGCACCGTCGACGTCCGGGGGCGGCTGCGGTCCTTCGCCACGCGTTCCTCCAAGGTGCTCCGGACCGCGGGGGCGACGACGGTCTCCCCGCCGCGGGGCGCCGGCCCTGGTCCGCGCCCCACCCTAGACACGGGCGGGAGACGCCCCGCGCAGCCCGCGCCGACGCGGGAGCGGTGCTCACCACCCCGAGCTCCCGGGGCTCGAGTGCCACAGCTTGCGGGGTGTGCCGTGCCGGTGGCCCGCGGCCGCCGCCGCCGCGGGACCCGCCGTCGCCTCGTCCGCACCGGCCTCCTCGCGCGGGTCGGCACCGGCCGCCGGCGCGGCGCCCGACCCGGCCGGACCCGCCTCGGCCCTGCTCCCGGCCCTGCTGCCGACCCCGGTCTCCGGACCCGCCCCGGGACCGTGGCCCGCGGCGCTGCGCCGGGACATCGACCGCGAGTTGCGGGCGTCCTCCCCGGCCGGCCGGATGTCGGCGTAGGGCGACTGCCGGAACCCGCTCGCGTGCACCAGCACGCGGCGGCCGCCCATCCCCCCGGCCCGGCCGTGCTCCTCGGCGTGGGCGCGGTCACCCGTCGGGCCGCCGCCGACGGGCGGACGGGCCACCACGGGGCGCGACGACCGGCTGGCGGCGGCGCCCGCCACCGCGGCCGGGGAGTCGTAGCCCGGCACGGGGGCGGCGTCGATGACCGCCCGCACGGCGTCCACGCCGCCCGCGCTCCAGGCGTCCCACAGGGCGGGCAGCTCCCAGGCCCCGGTCGCGCGCAGCGACACCCCGCGGGGACCCGTGCGGCGCAGCACGCCGCGGACCACGAGGAGCCAGGAGTGGAAGACGGTGGCGGCGTAGGGGCCCTGCGCGTCCTCGAAGAAGGTGGCGTCCAGCGGGCCGGTGGTGTCGTCGAGGGTGAGGAAGACGACGCGGCGCCCCGAGCGGACGGGCGGGGTCTGGGTCGCGACCTTCACCCCGGCGACGAGGAGCTCGCTGGAACTGCGCTGCCGCAGCAGGTCCCGTGCAGGGGTCGCCCCCAGGGCGCGCAGCAGCGGCGCGTAGAAGTCGACGACGTGGGCGCTGGCGTCCAGGCCCAGCACGTCCAGCTCGGCCCGCACCCGCTCGGCGCCGGTCATCTCGGGCAGGCCGCTGGGGACCACCTCCTCCGGGGCGTCGCCGAGGTCGAGGGCGAGCTGCACCGTGGTGTCGTGGTGGTCGGCTCCGCGGGGCGCGCGCGACTGCCGGGAGGCCGCCGCGCGGACGTCCGTCGCGGCACCGGCACCGCGGTCCGGCGCGGCGCGCGAGCGGCGCGGTGCGGGTGCCCCGGCCCCGCTGCGGCTCCAGCGGTCCAGCTCCGCCACCTGCAGCAGCAGGTCGCGGCGCGTCGTGCGCCCCCGGCGGGTGGGCGGGGTGCCGGCGCGCCCCACGGGGCGCAGCCCGTGCAGGGAG
>NZ_JAAALN010000168.1 GCF_009906795.1 Kineococcus siccus | reverse complement strand
GCCCCCGCCCGGGCGGCCCGCCCGCCGCGCCCGGATCCCTGCGCCGCCTGCTGGTCTGCCTCGTGCTGGTCACCGCGCTCAGCGCCGTCGACCAGACCATCGTCGCGACGGCCCTGCCGGCCGTCGGTGCCGAGCTCGGCGCCGCGGGCCGCACGTCGTGGGTCCTGACCGCCTACGTCGTGGCCCTCGCCGTGGCCATGCCGGTGGTCGGGTCGCTCGCCGACCGGGTGGGCCGGGTGCGCATGCTGCGCGTGAGCATCGTCGTCTTCGTCGTCGCCTCGCTGCTGTGCGCCGCCGCCCAGGACGTGGGGCAGCTCGCCGCCGCCCGGGCGGTGCAGGGCCTCGGGGGCGCCGGGATGCTCGTGCTCCCCCAGGCCCTGGTCGCCGAGGTGGTCCCGGCTCGCGACCGGGCCGCCGTCCTGGGGCCGCTGGGGGCGGTGTTCGCCGTCGCCACGGTCGTCGGCCCGCTGCTGGGCGGCACCCTGACCGACGCCGGTTCGTGGCGTGCCGTGTTCTGGGTGAACCTCCCGGTGGGGGCGCTCGCGCTGCTGCTCGCCTGCACCGCGGTCCGGCAGCCGGCCGTCGCCCGGCCGGCGGAACGCTTCGACGTCCTCGGCGCGGTCCTCCTGGCGGCCGCGACGACCGGCCTCGCGGCCTCGGCGACCGAGTTCCCCGCGCGCGGTGCGACACCGGCTGTCGCGGCGCTGCTCGCCGCCACCGCCGGGGCGCTCGCCCTGCTGGTCCTGCACCAGAGCCGGGCCCGGCACCCGCTGCTGCCGGTCACCTCGCTGCGCGGTCGCACGGTTGGCGCGTGCGCCGCGCTCTCCGCCCTCGCGGGGTTCGCGATGTTCGGGGTCATCGCCTACGTGCCGAGCTGGATCCAGGGGGTCCACCGAACCTCGGCCACCGTCTCGGGGCTGTTCCTGCTCCCCGTCACCCTGGGCATCGTCACGGGGGTGAACCTCAGCGGCTTCGCCGTCCGCCGCCACGGGCACTGGCGCCGCTTCCCCGTCCTCGGGTGCGCGCTCGGACTGGCCTCCACGACCGCGCTGGCCCTCGTCGGCGACCTCCTCCCGCTGGCGGCCACGGCCGTGCTGCTGGTCGTCTTCGGCGCCGGCGCGGGGCTCTTCCTGCAGATCGTGGTGGTCGTCGCCCAGGACGCGGGCGCCGCCCGTTCCCTGGGCGGGGTGACCGCGGCGATGACCTACGTGCGCGAGTGCGGGGTGACCGTCGGCACCGGGCTGCTCGGCGGGTTGCTGGCGAGCCGGCTCGCCGCCGACGGCGCCACCGGCACGGCGGCGGACTACGGGGCGGCCTTCACCACCGTCTTCCTCACCGTGGCGGCCGTCTTCGCCCTCGGGGTCGCCGTCGCCGCGCTGATGCCCCGTCACGAGCTGGGCACCCACCCGGTCGACGCTGCCGCCGCGGGGACGGCCACCCGGCCGTAGGCACTCGCTGCACGGTGCGGTCAGACCTGCTCGCTCCCGCCGTCCACGACGAGCTCGCCGCCGGTCATGAAACTGCTCTGGTCGGAGGCGAGGAACAGGGCGGCGGCGGCGATCTCGTCGGGGTGCGCCACCCGGCCGAGCGGGATGCCCTCGGCCATGCCCGCCAGCATCGCGGTCGCCGCGGCCGCGTCCGGCGCCAGCTCGACCAGCCCCGGGGTCTCGGTCGACCCGGGCACCAGCGTGTTCACGCGGATCCCGCGCCCGGCGAGCTCGGCGGCCCAGGTGCGGCCGAGGGAGCGGACCGCCGCCTTGGAGGCGGCGTAGACGCTGAAGGACGGCGTCCCGTTGCCGGCCGCGGTCGACCCCGTGAGCACGACCGAGGCCCCCCGGTTGAGCAGTGGGAGGGCCTTCTGCACGGTGAACACCGTGCCGCCGACGTTGCGGTCGAAGGTCGCGGTGACGTGCTCGGGCGTGAGGTCGCCGAGCGCCGCGAACTCCCCGCCGCCGGCGTTGGCGAACAGCACGTCCAGCCCCGCGCCGCGGGCGGCGACCGCGTCGACGACGCGATCGAGGTCGGCCGCGACCGTCACGTCCCCGCGGACCCCGGTGGCGAGCGGCCCGATCGCCGCGACCGCCTCGTCCAGCTGCTGCTGCCGACGCCCCGTGACGACCACGTGCGCCCCCTCGGCGGCGAACCGGCGGGCGGCGGCGAGGCCGATGCCGGAGGTGCCGCCGGTGACGAGGGCGGTCTTGCCGGTGAGCTGTCCCATGGTGCTCTCCTGCTGGTGAGGTGCTGCGGTGGCCGCGTCGGCCGTGCGGTCGACGCGGTGACCGAACTTCTGTACTGTTCGGTACAGAGGTAAGCGTCGACGAGCACCGGGTGTTCCCCGGGCGCCACCGAGCGGGGACAGGGGGTCGTCACGTGCCGGGACCAGGCCGGCCCCGGGAGTTCGACCGCACGAGTGCGCTCGACGCCGCGGTCCGCGTGTTCTGGCGGCAGGGCTACGAGGGCACGTCGCTGCGCGACCTGACGGCGGCGATGGGCATCGGCCGGCCGAGCCTCTACGCCGCGTTCGGCGGCAAGGAGCAGTTGTTCCGCGCGGTCGTCGCGCGCTACCGGGAGACCGAGATGGCCTACGTCCGGGCCGCCCTCGACCGGCCGACGGCGCACGAGGTGGCCGAGGCCCTCCTGCACGGGCAGCTCGACGCCCTGCGCCGGCCCGGCCTCCCGGCCGGCTGCCTGTCCGTCCAGGGCGCGGCCGCGGTGAGCGCCGGGAACGCCGGGGTCGCGGAGTTCCTCGCGGCCGGCCGGCTGGCCGGCGAGGCGGCCCTCGCCGAGCGCTTCGCCCGCGCGGTCGACGAGGGCGATCTGCCACCGGGGACCGACCCGGCGGCACTGGCCCGGTTCCTGCAGGTCGTGCTGGAGGGTCAGGCCGTCCACGCGGCCGCGGGCGTCGGGTCCGCCGACCTCGCACGGTCCGCAGAGCTCGCCCTGCGCGCGGTCCCGGCGGGCGGCCGGCGCCGGAGGGCGCCGCGGTGACGGGCTCGCGCGCCGCCGTCGGCCACCCCACCGTCAGACGGCGGCCCAGTCCAGGCGCCAGCGCCCCGAGCCGACGGCGAAGCTCGCGCAGCGGCCGTCCACCAGCTCGACCACCCCGCGCTCGACGGCGCCCGGCGGGTCGCAGCGGGCGGTGAGCCCGTCCGGCTCCGCGGGCACGGGCAGGTGCACGACCGCGTCGGACCCGACGGGCACCTCCACGTCGAGCACGACCGCGCCGTCGACGAGGGCCCACGACGCCGCGACCGTGCCGGCCACCGTGCGCCACGTGCTCGAGGCGGACGTGAGGCCCCCCACGACCGAGGGTCTCACCACGAGGTGGCGCCACGCGAGCGAGCCGGGCGCCTGGGTGATGCCGGCCAGGCGGGCCCCGAACCACTCCACGACGCAGCCGAGCATGAAGTGGTTCAGCGACCCCTGCATGTCCCAGTACTCGGGGAGGGTCGTCATGCCCGCCGCGACGAAGGCCCCGAAGCTGGGGGCGGTGGGGTTCACGACCGTGCGGTGCACGAGGTCGTCGCGGCCGTGGCGGGCGAGCACCCGGAACACCGACGGCAGGGCGATCTCCCCGACGGTGAGGTGCCCGCCCCGGTCCTCGATGTCGGCCACCAGCGCCGCGAGCACCCGGGCTTCGTCGGCGGCGGGCACGAACCCCATGTCCAGCGCGAGCGCCGACGCGGCCTGAGTGCCGTTCGCGACGACGCCCGTCGCGGCGTCGTACCAGCGCTCCCGGGCGTCGGCGCGGACGCGGTCGCGCCGGGCCGCGAACTCCTCGGCGTCGGCCGTGCGGCCCAGGGCGGCCGCGGTGCGGGCCAGGGCGTCCACGACGCGGTAGTAGCCGAACGTCGTGACCAGCTGCGGGGTCGTCGTGACGCCGAGCTCGGCCCAGTCCCCGAGCTGGTCGTAGCCGAGCGTCTCCGTCGTCCCGGACCGCCGGGACTCCAGGTAGCGCAGGTAGTTCCGGACCGCGTCGTAGGTCCGTTCCGCGGTGCGCCGGTCGCCGTAGTGCTCCAGCAGCAGCCAGGGCACCAGGGCGATCGCCCCGCCCCAGTTCGGGTCGTCGGCGAACCCGCCGTCGAACACGACGTGCTCGGGGGCGATGTCGGGGACCCGGCCGTCGGGGTGCTGCGCCTCGGCCACGGTGCGGACGGCGCTGCGCAGGTAGGCCGCGAGGTCGTACCCGCGCGAGACCGCGCCCATCACCAGGTGCGTCTCCTCCAGCCAACCGAGCTTCTCGCGGTGCGGGCAGTCGGTGAACACGCTGAACATGTTCGAGCGGACGGCGCCGTCGACGAGGGCGTGGATCGCGGTGATCGTGGGGTCGGAGCAGGTGAACGTCCCGACGGCCTCGGTGGCGGCCCGCACGACGAGCGCCTGGACGTCGCGCACCTGGACCCCGGAGACGAGCCCCCGCACCTCGACGTGGCGGAACCCGTCGTAGCGGAACGTCTCCGTCCACGTCAGCGCCGGTCCGGCGGACGTGACCGAGTGGAACACCGGGGTTCCCAGGGCCTCCTGGTCGACCGTGCCGTCGGGGTTCAGCCGCTCCCCCGGCCAGAGCTCCACCCTGGTTCCTGCTGGGGCCGTCAGCGTGACCCGCAGCAGCCCGGCGACGTTGCGGGGCAGGTCGAAGCGGGCCCGTGCCCCGGGCAGCGGGACGGCCGGGCCGGCGTCCAGGACCTCCACCACCCGCAGCGGTGGCGCGCACAGCCCCGACAGCTCCGGGCGCGGTCCGGGGGCGACGACGGCGGGGCGCCACGCCCCGCGGTCGGTGCCCGCGACGTCCCAGCCCGGCACCTCGGCGCGCGCGTCGTGGTCCTCGCCGCCGAACCAGTCCGACGCCGTGGTGGGTCCCGCGGTGGCCCGCCACGCGGGGTCGGTGACCACGGTCGTGCGGGTGCCGTCCGCGCCCGTGACCTCCAGCTGCGCGATGACGCGCGGGCGGCTGAACCGCGCCTGGTGCTTCTGGTAGCGCTCGCCCGGGGTGATCCACGCGGGCCCGGTGCCGAGGGCCACGCCGAGGGCGTTGTCGCCGCCGGACAGCAGGTCCGTGACGTCGTGGGTCGCGTGCTCGACCCGCCGGCCGTAGTCCGTGAGGCCGGGGGCGAGGACGTCGCGGCCCACCCGCCGGCCGTTGAGGCTGGCCACGTAGGTGCCCAGCCCGGCGATGTGCAGGCGGGCCCGGCGCACGGGCCCGGGCGGCAGCCGGAACTCCGTCGCCAGCAGCGGCAGGCCCGGTGGGTCGGGCAGGTCCGCCTCGGCCCCTCCCCCGTCGGCGGGCACCCAGCGCGGGTCGGTGATCCAGTCACCGTGCCAGTCGGCCGCGGCGAGCAGGCCCAGTTCGAGGACGGCCACCGGCGACCACGGCCCGGGTTCCCCGTCGCGGTCCCACAGCCGCACCTGCCAGCAGACCCGCTCGCGCGAGCCCAGCGGCCGCCCGCCCCAGGTCACGGCGAGGTCGGGGCCGGCGACGCGGCCCGTGTCCCACAGGGTGCCCGCCTCGACCGCGTCCTCGGTGGGGGCGGCGCGGACCTGGTGGGCGGTCTGCACCTGGCCGTTCTGCCGGCCGTTCCGCCGGCCGTCGGGCGCGGCGACGGCGATCCACGACAGCACCGGCCGGGGTTCGCCCAGCCCGACCGGCTCGACGAGGTCCTCGACGCGCAGGTGCTCGGGGTGCAGGCGGCCGGTCACGGTGCCGTCCGCTCCGTCCGGGTGCCGCTGCGCGGCAGGCGGTGCGGCTCGTCGAGCAGGCCGTAGCGGAACCGGGAGAACCGCGCGCTCCCCCCGGCGGGCCCGTCGGCCAGCGCGAACAGCGCGAGGCGGGAACCGCGGTAGTGCGAGAACCGCAGGGGGTGGCTGTCCCCGAGCGGCGTGAACTCCGCGGCCTCCTCGGCGCGCACGGCGAAGACGGCCCGGTGGTGGGCGTCCACCTCGGTGCACAGCTCGAGGCGGTCCCCCGGTGCCGGCGCCAGCCGCTCGGTCCCCTCCCCCACCAGCACGAGCCACAGCCGCCCGTCCTGGCGGGCCAGCCCGAACCCGACGGGACCGTCCACCGCGTAGTGGCCGAGGCCCGCGACGCCGCCCTCGGCCAGGCCGGAACCGTCGAGCAGCACCGTGGCGCGCCCGGGCCGGGCCGCGATCCGCTGCGTGAGCACGGCGGGCGCCGTGCGCAGGCCGTCGCCGCGCGCCGACGGGCCGGCCACCAGCTGCAGGCACGGCGGGTCCGCGAGCACCGACCAGCTGCCGGGCGCCGGCACGACGGCCCACTCCCACTGCGGCCCGGGGCGTCCGCGGTCGAAGTCGTCGTCGCGCGGGCCGACGGTGCCGACGACGACGCGCTCGTCGAGCACGGCCCGGTCGGTGGGCCCGTCGGGGCCGCGCACGACGGGCCAGTCGTCCTCCCACGTCACGGGCACCCGGCTGAGCGGGCGGCCCTCGGGGTAGCCCGTGCGGCCGTGGTGGGTGACGAACCACCAGTCCCCCGCGACGTCGGCCAGCAGGGACCCCTGGTTGGGCTCGCGGGAGCGGTCCAGGCCGGCGCCGTGGACGAGGTCGCGCTTCTCCCACGGGGTGGGGGCGTCCAGCGACCGCGTCCGCAGCACGACCGCGAGGCGGTCGCCGTGGCTGCGGACCTCGTTGTGCAGCAGGTAGTACCAGGGGCCCCGCCGGAACAGCTTGTTGCCCTCGCTGGTGTGCCGGTCGTCCACGACGCGGCGCTGGTCCAGGTGCAGGGTCCGCCCGTCGGGCGACATCGGCACGAGGTGGGTGAACCACTCGGGCCCGGGGTTGCTCAGCACGAGCCACGCGCGGCCGTCGTCGTCCCACAGCGGGCAGGGGTCGTCCCACATCGTCGCGTCGCTGAGCCGGTGCGGCGGCGACCACGGACCCGCGGGATCGACGGCGGTGCAGACGAAGACGCCCTCGTCGAGCGTCGTGAAGTGCACCCAGAACCGGCCGTCGTGGTGCCGGATCGACCCCGCGTACACCCCGCGGCCGAACCGGCTCCCCGTCGCCGCGTGCGCGTAGGCCGGGCCCAGCTCGGTGAGGTCGGCGACGACGTGGCCGACGTGCTCCCACGCGAGGAGGTCGGGCGAGCGCAGCACGGCCATCCCCGGTGAGCCGTGGATGGTCGAGGTGACCATCCAGTACGTGCCGTCGACGAGGACGACGTCGGGGTCGGAGTAGTCGCCGTCCAGCACGTGCTCCAGCCGGGCCGGGGCCGCGCTCACGCGGCGGTCAGCCGGTACGTCGCCCCCGCCGCGGCGGGCCAGGACAGCCGGCTGCGGCCCGGCACGGAACCCGTGACCTCCACGCCGCCCACCGCGGCGCCCGACCCGTCCTGCACGGACAGGCCCGCCCCGGTCCCCGGGACCTCCAGCACGAGGTGCTCCCCCGGGCCGTTGACGACGACGACCTCCGTGGCGGCCCCGCCGGACCACGCGACGTCGACGCGGGCGCCCCCGCGGCAGCGGATCCCCCGCACGCGCCCGGACGACCAGGCGCGCGGCACGGTGCGCAGCAGGGCGATCGCCCCGTCGTGGCTCTGCACGAGCAGTTCCGTCATGCCCGCGACGGCGCCGAAGTTGCCGTCGATCTGGAACACCGACCCGCCCGGCCAGTCGCCGTGCGGGTGCAGGTCCAGCAGGGAGTCCGACGTGAGGTCGTCCAGGAGGACGTCGAGGGACCGCTCCGCCAGCCCGGTGTCGCGCAGGCGGGCCGCGAGGCAGAGGATCCACGCCTGGCTCCAGCCCGTGTAGCCGCTGCCCCCGTCGATCCGGGACCGCAGGGCCCGGCGGGCCGCCTCGAAGTCCGCGGGCGTCCCCTGCTCCGTGATGCGGGTCCCCGGGTAGAGGCCGTACAGGTGCGACACGTGCCGGTGACCCACCTCCTGCGGGACACGCTCCTGCGCCCACTCCAGCAGCGCCCCGTCGGCGCCGGTCGCGACGGGCCGCAGGGCGTCGAGCGCCGTCCGCGCCCGCGCCGCGAGGGCCTCGTCGCCCGCCGCGTCGGGGTCGCCGGGGCGGGCGTCGCCGGTTCCCGCCGCGACGGTGGTGGCGAAGGACGTGAGGACCTCCCGCACGAGCTCCTGGTCCATCGCGGTCCCCGCCGAGACCACGGCCCGCCGCCCGTCGAGGAGGAACGCGTGCTCGGGGGAGGTGGACGGGCTGACGACGAGGGCGCCGTCCGCGTCCGGCACGAGCACGTCGAGGGCGAAGGCCGACGCCGCGCGCAGCACCGGCAGGGCCCGCGACCGGGCCCGCCGGGCCTCGTCCGCGTCGGCGCAGTGCTCGACGTGGCTGGACAGGTGCGCGGCGATCCACGGCAGGGCGGAGGGCCAGTTCGCCCAGCACGGGTCGCCGGGGACCGGGGTCGAGAACCGCCACACGTCCGTGTTGTGGTGCACGGCCGACCCGGCGGCCCCGTAGACGCGGGCGGCCGTGGCGCGGCCCTGCACGGCCAGGTCCGCGGCCAGGTCGAAGAGGGGTTCGGCGACGTCGGCCAGCGCGACCGCCTCGGCGGGCCAGTAGTTCATCTCGACGTTGATGTTGGTCGTGTAGTTGCAGCTCCACGCGGGCCGGACGTCGGCGTTCCAGATGCCCTGCAGCGTCGCGGCCTGCGTCCCCGGCCGCGAGCTGCTGATGAGCAGGTAGCGGCCGTAGTGCCAGAAGAACTCGGCGGCGGCCGCCGCGTCGGGGGGCAGCTGCAGGTCCACCCGGTCGAAGTAGCCCCGGTGCTCCTCGCGGTGCCGCGCCCGCAGCACCGCGGTCGGCTGCGTGAGCGCCGCCTCCACGAGGGTCCGCGCCTGCGCGGCCAGCGCCTCGACGTCCGCGCTCGGCCGCTGCGTGGCGCCGCGGAAGCCGCTGACGGCCGCCGCGATCAGCCGCTGCCCGTCGCCGTCGCGCTGGACGGCCACCACGACGGCGTAGCCGGTGCCGGCGGCGACGGTCCCGTCGGCGTCCGGCTCGTCGTCGGCGTAGCGCACGGGGTCCGCGTCCTCGACGTAGTTCGGTGTCACGTGGGCCGGGGCCCGCCCCGTCACCGTCGTCCACGAGACGCCGCCGGCCTCCTCCTGCCGGACGTCCGCGCCGGCGTGCGGGGAGTCCCAGCGGGGGGCCACCACCGCGGCGGTGCCCGGGCCGGTCGCCGTGGCCACCAGGACCGCGTCCGGCGCGGAGACGAAGGTCTCCAGCCGGACGGGCCCGGCGGGCGTGTCGAACGCCGTGCTCGCCAGGGCCTCGGCGACGTCCAGCTCGCGGCGGTAGCCGCTCGCCCCGCCGGCCGGCGCGTAGGCCCAGTCCAGCGCGCCCAGGGGCTGGTAGGACTGGCTCCAGCCCGGTCCCTGCAGCCCGCGCGCCAGCTCGTCCGCCCGCGGGAAGTCCCCCGCCGCCACCGCCGCCCGCAGCTCCGGCAGGAGGAGGTGCGGTGCGGGCCCGGTCGCGGGCGGCAGCGGCCCCCCGGACCAGAGGGTGTCCACGTTGAGGTCGAGGTGCTCCTCGCCCGCCCCGCCCCGCAGCACGGCGCCGAGCGAGCCGTTGCCGAGCGGGAACCCGTCGACGAACCGGGTGGCGG
>NZ_JAAALN010000167.1 GCF_009906795.1 Kineococcus siccus | reverse complement strand
GCCACGGTCCCGCCGTGGGCGAGCCCCCGGTCGCGGTGGACCCGCGACGCTGGGGCAGCCTCGTCGGCCTGGCCGGGGGGCTCGTGTTCGTGGGGAGCTACGCACCCGTCCTGGGGCCCGTCGTGACGACGGTGGCGTGGCTCGCCGCGGGTGCCGGCGTCCTCGCCGCCCTCGTGGCGCACTACGTCCGGCCCGTGGCGCTGGGGCCACTCGCCCGCCCGCGGCCCGCCGCTCTGGCGGCCTACGGCGCGTGCGTCGTCGGCGAGCTGGCCCTCATCGCCCTCGGGTCGCGCGCGCTGACGGCGCTGGGCCGCGGCGAGCTGCGCCCGGCGCTGATCGCCCTCGTCGTGGGGCTGCACTTCGTGCCGTTCGCCTGGGCCTTCCGGGAGCGGGTCTTCCTGCGCCTCGGGGCGGCCGTGGCCGGCCTGGGGGCCGTCGGCCTGCTGCTCGGGGCGCTCGGCGTCGCGCGCGCCGCGGAGGCGCTGGCCGTGCTCGCGGGTCTCGTGATGATCGCGATCCTCGTCGCGCACGCCCGGGGCCGCTTCTCGCCGCCGGCGGCCGCCGCGCGGGCCGCCGCCGGGTAGGGGGGCGGCGGTCAGAGCCGCCAGTCCACGCCCTCGCCGCCCTCGGCGCGCAGCAGCGCGTCGACGCGGGTGAAGGGGCGGGAGCCGAAGAACCCCCGCGAGGCCGACAGCGGGCTCGGGTGCACGCCCTCGACGACCGGGACGTCGCCCAGCAGCGGTCGCACCGTCTGGGCGTCGCGGCCCCACAGCAGGGCGACGAACGGCGTGCCGCGGGCCGCCAGCGCGCGCACGGCGGCGTCCGTGACGCGCTCCCACCCCCGGCGCCGGTGGGAGCCCGACGCCCCCGCGCGGACCGTCAGCACGCGGTTGAGCAGCAGCACCCCCGAGCGCGTCCAGGCGCTCAGGTCGCCGTGCGGCGGCGGCAGCAGGCCGGTGTCCGCGGCCAGCTCGCGGTGCACGTTGACCAGGCTGCGCGGCAGCGGTCGCACGTGCTCCTCGACGGAGAAGGACAGCCCGACCGGGTGCCCGGGCGTGGGGTAGGGGTCCTGGCCGACCAGCAGCACCCGCACGTCGGCGAACGGCTGGCGGAAGGCGCGCAGGACGTGGTGGGGCGCGGGCAGCCACGGCTGCTCCTCCGCCGCGAGCCGCGCCGACAGGGCCCGCAGGTCGGGCAGGACCTCGTGCAGCGCGGCGGCCCAGCCCGGGTCCAGGTCGTCGATCCCGAGGCCCGCCGGGTCCTCCGGCGTCGGCCGCGGCGCGCCGGGTGGGGTCGGTGGGGTGCGAGGGTCGGGTGGCACGGGCGCCGACGCTACCCGCGCCCCGACGCGCGCACCCGGTGAATGACACGCGTGTAGTCCACTGCCTACAGTGGCCTGCGGCACCAGGGAGCGGAGGCACGCGATGGACTTCTCGGACGCGGCAGCGGCCGCGCAGGCGGGGCACGGAGGGCAGGACGCCCCCGGCTCCGGGGCCGACGGTGGCTCCGCGACCGACGGCACCACGACGGGCGGCACCGGCCGGCACCGGGACGGCGCCGGAGAGGTCCCCGACGGGCTGAGCCGCCGCGACGCGGAGATCCTCGCCTTCGAGCGGCAGTGGTGGAAGTACGCGGGCGCCAAGGAGCAGGCGGTGCGGGAGCTGTTCGACCTGTCCCCGACGCGCTACTACCAGCTGCTCAACGCCCTCATCGACACCCCCGAGGCCCTGCGCCACGACCCGATGCTCGTGAAGCGGCTGCGCCGCATGCGGACCAGCCGCCAGCGCGCCCGCTCCGCGCGCCGGCTGGGCGTCCAGCCCTGAGCTCGCGCCGGCTCCCCGCGCGCCGCGGGGCGCACCGCACGCGCCGCGGCCCCGCGGGGGTCCTGCTGCTCGTGCTGCTGTGGCTGCTCCTCGCCGCGGTGCTCGCCCTCGTCGCCGTGCAGCTGCTCGGCGGGGTGGTCGCGACCGTCACCGGCCTGGTGGGCCGTCTCGTCTGAGGCCGTGCCGGCCGCAGACGCGTGATCGCCGGGCGCAGGTGATCGTCCGGATCCCTGTCCCCCGGGGGTCCCGCCGCACTAACCTGTGGACCGGTCGATCAGTCAGGCGAGCACGTCGGCGCCGGGCGTCGCCCACGGCCCTGCGGCCGCGGGCAGCGTGAGACCCGCCCCCGGTGCGGCCGGTGGCGTCTTCCGCTCGCTGCACCACATGGAGAACGCAATGGCTCAGGGCACCGTGAAGTGGTTCAACTCCGAGAAGGGCTTCGGGTTCATCACCCAGGACGACGGCGGCGCCGACGTCTTCGTCCACTACTCCGCGATCGTCGCCGACGGCTACCGCTCCCTCGAGGAGGGTCAGCGCGTCGAGTTCGACGTCGGGCAGGGGCAGAAGGGTCCGCAGGCCGAGAACGTCCGCGGCGTCTGAGGCCAGGCGTCTGAGGCCAGGCGTCTGAGGCCACGGGGGCCCCGGCACCACAGCGACAGCGCAGCACGCCACGACGGCACCGTCCCGCACGCGCGGGGCGGTGCCGTCGTGCGTCCGGACCCGCCGGGGGTTTGCACTCGCCCCCGTCGAGTGCCAACATCAGTGCTGGCACTCTCGTGTGGAGAGTGACAGCACGAGCTAGCACTCGACCCGGGAGTCAGATCTCCCGGTCGGTCCGGTGAGGCCCGCCGCCCGCGGGGGACGTGACCCCGCGCGCGGCAGGCCGTCCGTCGCGGGCACCGGTCCGGCCACCACCCGTCCGCTGGGAGGAACACCAGGCATGAGCAAGATCATCGCCTTCGACGAGGAGGCCCGTCGCGGCCTCGAGCGCGGCATGAACCAGCTCGCCGACGCTGTCAAGGTCACGCTGGGGCCGCGAGGCCGCAACGTCGTCCTGGAGAAGAAGTGGGGCGCCCCCACCATCACCAACGATGGTGTGAGCATCGCCAAGGAGATCGAGCTCGAGGACGCGTACGAGAAGATCGGGGCCGAGCTCGTCAAGGAGGTCGCGAAGAAGACGGACGACGTCGCCGGTGACGGCACGACGACCGCGACCGTCCTGGCGCAGGCGCTCGTGCGCGAGGGGCTGCGCAACGTGGCCGCCGGCGCCAACCCGCTGGGCCTGAAGAAGGGCATCGAGAAGGCCGTCGAGGCCGTGACCGAGCAGCTCCTGGCCGCCGCCAAGGAGGTCACCACCAAGGAGCAGATCGCCGCCACCGCGGGGATCTCCGCCGGGGACGCCTCCATCGGTGAGCTCATCGCCGAGGCCCTCGACAAGGTGGGCAAGGAAGGCGTCATCACCGTCGAGGAGAGCAACACCTTCGGGCTCGAGCTCGAGCTCACCGAGGGCATGCGCTTCGACAAGGGCTACATCTCGCCCTACTTCGTCACCGACGCCGAGCGCCAGGAAGCTGAGCTCGAGGACCCCTACATCCTCATCCTCAACTCCAAGATCTCGACCGTGAAGGACCTGCTCCCGCTGCTGGAGAAGGTCATGCAGTCGGGCAAGCCGCTCGTCATCATCGCCGAGGACGTCGAGGGCGAGGCCCTCGCGACCCTGGTCGTGAACAAGATCCGCGGCACGTTCAAGTCCGTGGCCGTCAAGGCCCCCGGCTTCGGCGACCGCCGCAAGGCCATGCTCGGCGACATCGCCATCCTCACGGGCGGCCAGCCGATCTCCGAGGAGGTCGGGCTCAAGCTCGACACCGCGGAGCTCGACCTGCTCGGCCGCGCCCGCAAGGTCGTCGTCACCAAGGACGAGACGACGATCGTCGAGGGTGCCGGCGACGCCGACGCCATCGCCGGCCGCGTCGCGCAGATCCGCGCCGAGATCGAGCGCAGCGACTCCGACTACGACCGCGAGAAGCTCCAGGAGCGTCTCGCCAAGCTCGCCGGCGGCGTGGCCGTCATCAAGGCGGGTGCGGCGACCGAGGTCGAGCTCAAGGAGCGCAAGCACCGCATCGAGGACGCGGTGCGCAACGCCAAGGCCGCCGTGGAGGAGGGGATCGTCGCCGGTGGTGGCGTCGCCCTCATCCAGGCCGGGGTGCTCGCGTTCGAGAAGCTCGAGCTCGTCGGTGACGAGGCCACGGGCGCGAACATCGTCAAGGTGGCCATCGAGGCGCCGCTCAAGCAGATCGCGATCAACGCGGGTCTCGAGGGTGGCGTCGTGGCCGAGAAGGTCCGCAACCTGCCCTCCGGCCACGGCCTCAACGCCGCGACCGGCGAGTACGTCGACCTGCTTGACGCCGGGATCAACGACCCGGTCAAGGTGACGCGCTCCGCGCTGCAGAACGCCGCCTCGATCGCGGCGCTCTTCCTGACGACCGAGGCCGTCATCGCCGACAAGCCGGAGAAGGCCTCCGCGGCCCCCGCCGGTGGCGACGGCGGCATGGGCGGCATGGACTTCTGAGTCCAGCCCCACCTGCACCACCGCACGACCAGCACGACCACGAGGGCGGTTCCCCGGCAGGGGGGCCGCCCTCGTGGCGTGCTGCGGGTCAGCGTGAGGGCGTGAGCGCCCCGACGCCCGCCGCACCGCAGGCCCCCGGCGCCAACTGGGCCGGCGACCTGACGTACGGCGCGGAGCGGCTGCACCGGCCGACGTCGGTGGACGAGCTGGCCGCGCTCGTCGCGGGCTCGCGCCGGGTGCGCGCTGGGCACCCGCCACTCCTTCGACGACGTCGCCGACTCCCCGGGCGACCTGGTGTCCCTCGAGCACCTGCCGACGGAGATCGACGTCGACGCGGCCGCCCGGACCGTCCGGGTCAGCGGCGGCACGAGCTGCGGCGTGCTGGCGCGGGAGCTGCACGCGCGGGGTTTCGCGCTCGAGGCCGTGGCCTCCCTTCCGCACATCCCGGTCGCCGGGGGCGTGGCGACCGGGACGCACGGCTCCGGCGACGCCTCCCAGGGCCTCGCCGCCGCGGTGCGCGCCCTGGAGGTCCTCGGCGCGGACGGCGCGCTGCGCCGGGTCGCCGCGGGCGAGGAGGAGTTCGCGGACACCGACTGGAGCGGGCCCGACACCACGCAGGTGTGGCTGACGACGCGGACGGGCGTGTCCCCGGACGCGCCGCACGAGCTGTTCGGCGCCACCCGCGCGAGCACCCCCCTGCACCCGCTGCCCGAGGTCGACGTGCGCACCGCGACCGAGCAGCTGGGCGTGCCGGGCCCGTGGCACGAGCGGCTGCCGCACTTCCGGTTCAGCTCCGCGCCCGGCGACGGCGAGGAGCTGCAGGTCGAGTACCTCGTCGGCCGGGAGGACGCCGTCGACGCGATCGAGGCGCTGCGGGCGCTGGGGCCGCGGATCTCCGGGCTGCTGCACATGTGCGAGATCAGGACGGTGGCCGCCGACGACCAGTGGCTGTCCCCGGCGCAGGGTCGCGACACGGTGGCGGTCCACGTCACGTTCCGGCGGCGCGAACCCGAGGTGCTGGCCGCGCTGGCCGACGTCGAGGCGGCGCTCGCGGGGCTGGGCGCCCGGCCGCACGGGGGCGAGCTGTTCGTGGCCGACGCGCTGGAGCTCGCGTCGCTGTACCCGCGCTTCGACGACTTCCGCGCCCTCGTGGCCCGCCACGACCCCGGCGGCACGTTCACCAACGCCTACCTCGACCGCGTCGGCGTCACCGGCTGAGCCGCGGCCCGCGGGAGGGCCCGGGCGGGGCCCCACGGCCTGACATAGCCTGCGGGGGTGCCGGAGGACCCCTGGGAGAGCAGCCCGTCCACCGCGGTGGCCGCGGCCCTGCGCGCGGCGCGGCGGGACCCGGCGGGTCTCGACGACGCCGGGTACGTCGCGCTGCTGGGCGCCGACGGCGGCGACCTCGAGGAGCTCTGCGCGCTGGCCGACGCGGTCCGGCACGACGCCGTGGGCGACGACCTGACCTACGTCGTCAACCGCAACCTCGACACCGCCGTGGTCGGCGCCCCGCAGGCCCGCGGGCTGACGGTCTCGCTCGTGCAGGAGGCGGTCGCCCTGGGCGCCACCGAGGTGTGCGTGCAGGGGCGGCTGCCGGTCGACGCCCCCGACGACGGCTACCTCGACCTCGTCAGGCTGGTCCGGTCCGCCGCACCGGACGTGCACGTGCACGCGTTCCGGCCGGCCGAGGTCGCCGACGCCGCCCGGCGCCGGGGGTCCACCCCGCGGGAGTTCCTGCTCGCCGCGCGCGCGGCGGGCCTCGGGTCGGTCCCCGGAACGGCGGCGCGGATCCTCGACGACGAGGTCCGCACGCTGCTCAACGGCGGCCCGGACCTGCCCGTCGCGCAGTGGCTCGACCTCGTCGCCACGGCGCACGAGGCGGGCCTCACGTCCACCGCGACGATGGTCTACGGCTCGGTGGAGTCCCCCGCGCAGCAGGTCGCCCACCTGCGCACGCTCGCGGCGCTGCAGGAGCGGACCGGGGGTTTCACGGAGTTCATCCCCATGCCCTTCGTCGACGGCGTGAACGGGGCGCTGCCGCCCGGCCCCCTGCCGCGCGGGGCGCGGCGCGGCCCCGGCGCCCGCGAGTCGCGCGCGGTCCACGCCGTCGCCCGGCTGGTCCTGCACGGGCGCATCGCGCACGTGCAGGCGGCCTGGCCGAAGCTCGGGCTGGAGCTCGCGGCGCAGGTCCTGGCGGGCGGCGCCGACGACGCCGGGGGGCTCCTGCTGGACGGGCGGCTGCTGCCGTCCGCGGGTCCCGAGGCGGGCCGGGTCCTCGCGCCGGACGACGTCGAGCGCCTCGCCGCCGGCCTCGGCCGCACGCCGCGGCAGCGCACGACCGCCTACGGCGAGGTCCCGCCCGGCCGCCTCGCGGCGCGGGCGTGAGCGAGGCGGCACCGCGGGGGACGGGGCCGGCGACCGAGCGGGTCGTCGACGTCGTCGTCGTGGGCGCGGGCTTCGCGGGGATCGGCACGGCCGTGCGGCTGGCCCGGCGCGGGCGCGAGTCCTACGTGGTCCTGGAGCGCGGCGCCGACCTCGGCGGCACCTGGCGGGACAACACCTACCCGGGGGTCGCGTGCGACATCCCCTCGCACCTGTACTCGTTCTCCTTCGCCCCCAAGCCCGACTGGTCGCGCGTGTTCGCCCCCGGGGCCGAGATCCAGCAGTACCTGCGCGACTGCGCGCGCACCGAGGGCGTCCTGCCGCACCTGCGCACGGGCGCCGAGGTCCTCGACGCCGCGTGGGACGGCACCGCGTGGCGCGTGCGCAGCACGGTGGGGGACTGGCGCGCCCGGACGCTGGTCATCGCGGTGGGGCGGCTGTCCGAGCCGCGGCGGCCCGACGTCGAGGGGCTCGCGGACTTCGGCGGCGAGGTCGTGCACTCCTCGCGCTGGGCCGACGGCGACCGCTTCGCGGGCCGGCGGGTCGGCGTGGTGGGTACGGGCGCGTCGGCGGTGCAGATCGTCCCGGCGCTCGCCCGCGCGGCCGCGGGCGTCGTGGTGTTCCAGCGCAGCGCTCCCTACGTCCTCCCGCGCCAGGACCGGGCCTACACGCCGGCCGAGCGCCGCGCGTTCACCGCCGACCCGGCGCTGGGGCGGCGCCTGCGCGCCGAGCTGTTCGAGCGCTTCGACGAGGGCATCGCCGCGCGCCAGGCGGCCGGTCCCGAGGTCGAGCAGCTGCGGCGGCGGGCGCTGGACCACCTCGCGGCCCAGGTCCCCGACCCGGTGCTGCGCGCCCGGCTGACCCCGGACTACGAGGTGGGCTGCAAGCGCGTGCTGCTCTCCGACGACTACTACCCGGCTCTGCAGCGTCCCGGTGTCGTCCTCGAACCGGCTGCGCTGCAACGTCTCGAGGCCGGCGCAGGCGTCGCCGCGAACGGTGCCCGGCACGCCCTCGACGCGCTCGTCCTGGCCACCGGGTTCCTGTCCACCACCCCGCCGTTCGCGGCCCGCGTGCGGGGCCGCGAGGGCCTGCGCCTGGCCCAGCACTGGGCGGAGGGCATGGTCTCCTTCGCCTCGACCGTCGTGCACGGGTTCCCCAACATGTTCGTCCTCGACGGCCCCAACGCGAGCCTGGGCCACAACTCCGCGGTGCACATGATCGAGACGCAGATCGGCTACGTGCTCGGGGCCCTGGACCACCTGGCGCACGAACCGGGGCCGCTGGAGGTCTCGCGCGCCGCGGAACGCGCCTACACGCGCGAGGTCGACGCGCTCAGCGCCCGCACGGTGTGGCTGCGCGGCGGGTGCCGCAGCTGGTACGTCGACGAGCGCAGCGGCCGTCAGACGCTGCTGTGGCCCGCGTCGGGGCGGTCCTTCGCCGAGCGCAACGGGACCTTCGACCCGGCGCCGTTCCGGCCGTCCGCTCCGCTCAGCTCCTGACGAGCTCGGGGCGCCGCGGCAGCGGGACCGCACCGGGGAGGGCGAGGCCCGTGCCCGGGTCGGCCAGGGCCGCCACCTGCTCGTGCAGCGCGGGGTCGATCCACCGCGTGCCGCCGCCGAGCGCGTCGAGCACGAACCGCGGGTGGGCCGTGAGCCGCTCCGCGAGCTGCAGCCCCGCGGCGGCCGTGGTGCTCGCGAGGTCGTCGATCTGCGGCCAGGGGCGTTCGGGGTTCACGTGGTCGGGGGTCAGGGGCGACACGCCGCCCCAGTCGTCGACCCCGGCGTCCAGCAGCTCCGAGCGCTGCACCGGGTCGGACAGGTTCGGCGGGGACTGCAGGGAGACGTCCGGGCCGAGCAGCAGGCGGGAGACGGCCAGCGTCGCCAGGTACTCCTCGTGCCCCAGGTCGTCGGCCCCCCGCATGGCCGTGTCGTCCTTCGCGCGGAAGTTCTGCACGATGACCTCCTGCACGTGGCCGAACTCCCGGGCCACGTCGCGGATCGCGAGGATGGACTCGACGCGCTCGGCGGGCGTCTCCCCGATGCCCACGAGGATCCCCGTCGTGAAGGGCACCGCGGCCCGCCCGGCGTCGGCGAGGACGCGCAGCCGCAGCGCGGGGTCTTTGTCGGGGGAGCCGAAGTGCACGCCGCCGGGCTCGCTCCACAGCCGCGTGGCGGTCGTCTCGAGCATCATGCCCATCGAGGGGGCGACGTCGCGCAGGCGCAGCAGGTCGTCGTGGAGCATGACCCCCGGGTTGAGGTGGGGCAGCAGGCCCGTCTCCTCGAGCACGAGCACCGAGAGGGCGCGGACGTAGTCGAGCGTGCTCGCGTACCCGCGCTCGTCCAGCCACGCCCGCGCCTGCGGCCAGCGGTCCTCGGGCGCGTCGCCCAGGGTGAACAGGACCTCCTTGCAGCCCGCCGCCGCACCGTCGCGCGCGATGGCCAGGACGTCGTCGGGCGAGAGGTACAGCTGCTCGAGGCGGTGCGGCACGGTCACGAAGGTGCAGTAGTGGCAGCGGTCCCGGCAGAGCCGGGTGACGGGCACGAAGACCTTGCGGGAGTAGCTGACGACCCCGGGCCGGCCCGCGGCGGCGAGGGCCGCGTCGCGCACGGCGCGGGCCGGTCCCATGAGCTCGCGCAGGTCCTCGCCGCGGGCGTGCAGGAGCACCTCGGCCTGCGCGGCGTCGAGCTCGGTGCCGGCGGACGCGACCCGCAGGGCCTCCCGGAGAGCTCCGGGTGCCGGCGCGACGACGTCGGGGCCCGACCGGCGGCGCCGGGGCACGGGCAGGGTGGTGGGCCGGGGCGCGAGGCTCACGCGG
>NZ_JAAALN010000166.1 GCF_009906795.1 Kineococcus siccus | reverse complement strand
GTCCTGCTCGAGAGCGTCTGCGCCACCGCGGGGCCGGGGAGCCGGGCGGGGGCCGCGCCGGTCAGCGGGCGGCGGCGCCGTGGGTCGCGACGTAGGCCAGCAGGTCGTGGCGCGTGATCACGCCCACGGGCTTGCCGTCCTCGACGACCACGGCGGCGTCGGCCGTGGAGAAGACGGTGCGCGCCTCCTCGACCGACTGCCCCGCGCCCACGAGCGGCAGGGCCGGGCCCATGTGGGCGCTGACCGCGTCGGACATCTTCGCCGTGCCGGAGAACACCGCGTCCAGCAGCTCCCGCTCGGTCACGGCACCGGCGATCTCACCGGCCATGACGGGCGGCTCGGCCCCGACGACGGGCAGCTGCGAGACGCCGTACTCGCGCATGATCTCGATGACGTCGTGCACGGTCTCGGTCGGGTGGGTGTGCACCAGCGCGGGGAGCCCCGCCGACTTCTGCCGCAGCACGTCGCCCGCGGTGCCGCCGTCGGCGCTGTCGAGGAAGCCGTACGACGCCATCCAGTCGTCGTTGAAGATCTTGCCGAGGTAGCCGCGGCCGCCGTCGGGCAGCAGCACGACGACGACGTCGTCGGGGCCGAGGTGCTCCGCGGCGCGCAGCGCGGCGACGACCGCCATGCCGCACGACCCGCCGACGAGCAGGCCCTCCTCGCGCGCCAGCCGGCGCGTCATGAGGAAGGAGTCCGCGTCGGAGACCGCGATGATCTCGTCGGGGACGGTCGGGTCGTACGCCGACGGCCAGAAGTCCTCGCCCACGCCCTCGACCAGGTAGGGCCGTCCGGTGCCCCCGGAGTACACCGAGCCCTCGGGGTCGGCGCCGATCACCCGGACCGGCCCCCGCTCCTTGAGGTAGCGGCCCGTGCCGGTGATGGTGCCGCCCGTGCCGACGCCCGTGACGAAGTGGGTGACCCGGCCGTCGGTGTCCGCCCAGATCTCGGGGCCCGTCGTCTCGTAGTGGCTGCGGGGACCGTGCGGGTTGGCGTACTGGTTCGGCTTCCAGGCGCCCTCGATCTCGCGCGCCAGGCGGTCGGACACCGAGTAGTACGACATCGGGTCCTCGGGCGGCACGGCGGTCGGGCAGACCACGACCTCGGCGCCGTAGGCCTTGAGCACGTTGCGCTTGTCGGCTCCGACCTTGTCGGGGCAGACGAACACGCAGCGGTAGCCGCGCCGCTGGGCGACGAGCGCGAGGCCGACGCCCGTGTTGCCGCTGGTGGGCTCGACGATCGTCCCGCCGGGCTTCAGCAGCCCCTCGGCCTCGGCCGCCTCGACCATGCGGGTCGCGACGCGGTCCTTCACGGAGCCACCGGGGTTGAGGTACTCGACCTTCGCCAGGACGGTGCAGGCCAGGCCCGCGGTGACCCTCTGCAGCTTGACGAGGGGCGTACCGCCCACGAGGTCGACGACGGACTCGGCGTAGCGCATGGCGCCATCCTCTCAGCTCCCGCACCGCCGCCCGCGGCCCCCACCGGGCGACCGCGCGGTCAGAGGGCGCGGCGCAGGGCGGTCAGCGCGTCGTGCGCCCGGGCCACGCCGGCCGCGTCCACGGCGCCGTCCGCGGCGGCAGCGACGACGTCGGCCCCGAGGACGGCGAGCTGGTCCCCCGCGCCGTGCAGCGCGAGGACGGGCACCGCGCGGCGCGGCCGGCCCTCCGCGTCCGCGGCGAGGTCCGCGAGCTCCTGCGCGGTGCGGTGCACGAGGACCGCGCGCGGCACGTCGCCGTCCTCGGGCGCGCGCGCCAGCCGGCTCAGCGGCATGGCCTTGACGCGGTCGACGAGCAGGCCCAGGACGCGACGGAGCTCGGTGCGCGCGGCCTCGTCGGCCGGCGCACCGAGCTCCGGTGGCCTCGGGCGGTCCGTCAGTTGTTGCCGCGCAGGATCGCGACGAGACGCAGGATCTCCAGGTACAGCCACACCAGGGTGACCGTGAGCCCGAAGGCCGCGCGCCAGGACTCCCGCACCGGCAGGCCGTTGCGGACGCCGCGCTCGATGTGGTCGAAGTCCAGGACCAGGAACAGCGAGGCCAGGACGACGCCGATCGCGCTGACGCCGACCGCGAGGATCCCGCCGCCCGCGTAGACGTTGCCGACGCCGGTCAGCGACAGGACCAGGTTGACCAGGCCGAAGACCACGTAGCCCAGGACCGCGATGAGCAGGACCTTGGCGAACTTCGGCGTCGCGCGGATGACCTTGGTCTTGTAGGCCACGAGCATCGCGCCGAAGGCGCACAGCGTGCCGACCACGGCGGTCGTGACGATGCCGTTGCCGAACGCCTGCGTGTAGTAGTTGCTGATCGCGCCGACGAAGAGGCCCTCGAGGCCCGCGTAGGCGAACATCACGCCGGGGCGGACCTTCTTGGAGACCTGGGCCCAGATGCCCAGCACCATGGCGATCAGGGCGGCCCCGATGGCCGCGCCGAAGCCGAGGTTCGAGTACCAGGCCGCGCCCGCGCCGACGAGCAGCACGGCGAAGAAGCCGGCCGTGCGCACGACGACGTCGTCCACGGTCATCCGCCGCGCCTGCGACGGCGTCGCCGGCGGACGCTGGTACCAGTCCTCCAGGGTGCGCGCGTCGGCGTCGGCGGGCGGGGTGCGCCGGGCCGACGACGGTGCGTCGAAGCCCGCGTAGCCCGCCTTCCACTCGTTGCTGCGCGCGAAGACCGGGTTCTTGCTTTCCATGACTCCCCTCCGGGGATCGTGTCGTTGCCGGGTCAACGCCGCACGGGGCGCGCGCGTTCCCGACGGACGGCGGGGACTGCTCCGCCGGTGGTACCCGGGACGGGACTCGAACCCGCACGCCGCGAACGGCCCGGGGGTTTAAGCCCCGTGCGCCTGCCAGTTACGCCACCCGGGCAGGTGGCCCCCGCGAGGGGGTGGATCATCGGCCCGATCAGGGCCTCGGGCGGCCGGGGGACGTCCCCGCAGCCCGCTCGAACTCCGCGTAGGGGTGCGACAGGGCGCCGAGCGACACGGCCTCGCGGTGGAACAGCGCCGCCTGCACCCAGCCGAGCAGGACCCCCACCTTGCGGCTCGTGGTCGGCACGCGCGACAGGTGGTAGGCGCGGTGCATGAACCACGCCGGGTAGCCCGTGAGCTTGATCCCGTAGACCTGCGCGACGCCCTTGTGCAGGCCCAGCGAGGCGACCGAGCCCGCGTAGGCGTGCCGGTAGGGCTGCGGCCGGCCCCCGCGCAGCAGGGCGAGGAGGTTGTCGGCGAGCCGGCGCGCCTGGCGGACCGCGTGCTGGGCGTTGGGCGCGCAGAAGGCGCCCGGCTTGGTCAGGTCGGGGACCGCGCACGCGTCGCCGGCCCCCCAGGCCCCCTCGACGACCTCGCCGTCCGCGTCCACGACCCGCAGGTCCGCGCCGCAGAGCAGCCGCCGGCGCTCGTCCAGCGGCAGGTCGGTGCGCTGCAGCACGGGGTGCGACGTGACCCCGGCCGTCCAGACGATCGTGTCGCTCTCGAACTCCTGCCCGTCGCTGAGCTGCACGAGCCCCCCCACGCACGACTGCAGCGTCGTCCTCAGGTTGACCTCGATGCCCCGCGAGCGCAGGGCGTCCACGGCGTAGCGGCCCATCTCGGGACCGACCTCGGGCAGGATCCGGTCCAGGGCCTCGACGAGCACGAACCGCACGTCGCTCGCGCGGACGGTCCGGTACAGCCGCGTCGCGTCGCGCGCCATGTCCTCGAGCTCGGCGAGCGCCTCGATGCCCGCGTAGCCGCCGCCGACGAAGGTGAACGTCAGCGCGCGACGGCGGAACGCCTCGTCCTTGCTGGCCTCGGCGAGGTCGAGGTTGCGCAGGACGCGGTCGCGCAGGTGCACGGCCTCCTCGACGGTCTTGAACCCGATCGCCCGCTCCGCGACGCCCGGCACCGGCAGCGTGCGGGCCACCGAGCCCGGGGCCAGCACGAGGACGTCGTAGTGCAGGTCGTACTCCTCGCCGTCGACGGGGTTGACCCGGGCCCACCGCTCGGCGTGGCGGATCGCGACGACCTCGCCCACGACGACCTCGGCGCCGCGCAGGGTCTGGCGCAGCGGGACCACCACGTTGCGGGCGTCGATCGAGCCGGCCGCGGCCTCGGGCAGGAACGGCTGGTAGGTCATGTAGCCGCGCGGCTCGACGACCGTGATCTCGGCCTCGCCGGGGTTCAGCTCCTTGAGCAGCCGCATCGTGGTGCAGAGACCGACGTAGCCGCCGCCGACGACGAGGATCCGCGGGGCGGAGGAGGTGCGAGGCATGCCGCGAGCCTACTGAGCGGGGGCGCCCGCGGTCGCCAGGTCCGCGACGCGCCGCAGCACGTCGTCGAGCATCGCCCGGGTCAGCCGTCCGGTCGAGGTGTTCTGCCGGCTGACGTGGTAGCTGCCGACGAGGACGACGTCGCGCCCCGCGCCGGTGGCGAGCACGGCCTCGGCCGCGTGGCCGAAGCGGGGCTGCGGGCGGGGCACGGCCCAGCCGGCCCGGCGCGCGGCGGTCAGCGCCGAGGCCCACGCGAAGGCCCCGAGCGCGAGCAGGACCCGCACGTCGCCCGCGACCAGCCGCAGCTCCGCGTCCAGCCACGCCGTGCAGGCGTCGCGCTCGGACGGCAGGGGCTTGTTGTCCGGCGGCGCGCACCGCACGGGCGCGACGATCCGCGTGTGCCGCAGCCGCAGGCCGTCCGCCGCGTGCACCGACGTCGGCTGGCCGGCGAGGCCGGCGCGGTGCAGGCCCCCGATGATCCAGTCGCCCGAGGAGTCCCCCGTGAACATGCGGCCCGTGCGGTTGCCGCCGTGCGCCGCGGGCGCGAGGCCCACGACGAGCGCGCGCGGGTGCTCCTCACCCAGGCCGGCGATCGGCCGGCCCCAGTAGGGCTCGTGGGCGAACATCCGCCGGCGCGTGAGCGCGACGTGCTCGCGCCAGGCCACGAGCCGGGGGCACGCGCGGCACACGCTCGAGCGGGCCCCGACCTCGTCCGGGGTCCGGGCGGAGCGGGCCAGCGCCCGGACCTGCGCCGGGTCGTGCGCCACGGGTGTCGTCGCGTCGGCGAGGTCCCCCGGCCAGCCGCTGCCGGGCGGCACGGGCGAGGCGAAGGGCTGCCCCGTCGCCGGGTGCGGGAGCTCCGTCACGGCTGCTGCTGCAGCTGCAGGAGCGGGGCGACCGTGGGCGCGGGACCCGGAGTCCCCGCCGGCCCCGGGACGGGGTAGACGTTCCAGCGCTGCTCGCCCGTGGCGTCGACCTGGGGCCGCAGCTCCTGGACGGACCCGTCGTCGCGGACCAGGACCCGGTGGTCGGGCGAGAGGTCCAGCGGCCGGCCCTGCTCGTCGAACAGCTGCACGCCCGTCAGCGGGTCGCCCTGGGCGTCGTAGGGCTGGATGTTCCCGATCGGGTAGCCGTCGAGGCTCACCCCGGGCGGCGTCCAGTCCCCCGAGCCACCGCCCTCGCGCGCGTCGACCCAGTAGCCGTTCACCCCCACGAGCAGGGCGAGGACCCCGACCGCGTTGACGAGGCCGAAGCCGACCACGAGCAGCCGGGGCATCCGCACCCGCCCGAGCCACACGCTGAGGGCGGTGAGCGGGACGAGCAGCACCAGGAACGACGCGGTGCCGCCGTAGCCGCCGCCGAGCGTCACCGACGCGGCGCCGGCGACCAGCGCCGCGCGCACGACCCACCAGGCCGGGCGGAGCCCGACGAGGCCGTCGCGCACGGCCGGCCACTGGCGGCGCAGCACCGCGGCGACCGGGGTGGCGCGCCGGCCGCGCGGGGGGAGCCCTGCGGCGGAGCGCAGCTCCGCGGCGTAGACCGCGGGCGGCCCGAAGCGCTGGCGGACGTCGTCGCCGGACTCGGCGACCGACTCCGCCACGGACTCGGCGAGGTCGGCCTCCAGACCACCGACGAGGTCGTCGACGGTCTCGGCGGGCAGGTCGTCCAGCGCCGCGCGGACGGCGTCGACGTACTGGGCCACGGACCGCAGTCCGGTCGGCACGCTCATCGGGTCCCCTCGTCCTCGAGCAGGCTGGTGGTGCGGAGCACGCGGGTCGGGGCGGTCCCCGGCGCCGCGAGCAGGCGGTCGACCGCCGCGGCGAAGCTGCGCCAGCTCTCGCCCTGCTCGGCGAGCACCTTCGTCCCCTGCGCGTTGATCCCGTAGTACTTGCGGTGCGGGCCCTCGTCCGAGGGCACCACGTAGGACGTCAGCGCCCCGGCCGCGTACAGCCGGCGCAACGTGCCGTACACCGAGGCGTCCCCCACCTCGGCGAGACCGCCGGCGCGCAGGCGGCGCACGACGTCGTAGCCGTAGCCGTCCTCCTGCGCCACCACGGCCAGCACCGCGAGGTCCAGGACCCCCTTGAGCAGCTGCGTCGGTTCCACGGCCCCCCCTCTCGCGTCGGGTGGCAGGCGCTCCCCTCCCGCACCTGCCGACGACACGGTACCGCGTGATGCGCACTAGTGGGCGTCGGGCGGGCCAAGGCCCCGGCGCCGGCCCGCCCCGGGTCCCCCGTCAGCGCGCGACGTCGACCGCGAGGTTGTCCAGCAGCTCGCCGTAGATGCGGTCCAGGCCGCGCGGGGCGAAGGTCCGCTCGAAGAAGCCGCCGACGCCGCCCGCCCCGGTCCACTCATTGGTCACGAGGACCTCGCTCGCGCCCGGGCCGTCCGCCTCCACGCGCCACGTCGTGCGCAGCGAGGAGTTGCGGTCGGCCTCGGTGAAGCCGTGCGCGTCCGTGGCCGACACGTCCGCGAGGACGTCGCGCACCCGCGTGCGGGTGGCGTGCAGCCGCCAGCGCACGGCGGTGCCGGCGCCCTGGCCGCCCGAGACGACCTCGTAGTCGGTGAAGTGCTCGGGCAGCAGGCGGGGCCGGGTGCCGCGGTAGTCCGCGAGAGCGGCGAGGACCCGCTCGGCGGGCGCCTCGATGCGCCGCGACGTCGTCGTGCTGACCGTGCTCATGGGTGGTCCCCCGGGGTTCTCGTGGTGGCGCGTCGATCGGTGGATCGTCCGGACGGTGACGCACCGGACCTTCCCAGGGTGCCAGCGGGACGCGGTCCGGCCCCGGCACCGCGCGGCGCGCACGGGTGCGCTTCGTCACAGGAAGCGCTTGGATCACCTCGTGGTGACCCCTGCCGAGCTACGGGCCTGGGCGCTGGAGCTGCCCGCCGTCGAGGAGCGCGAGACCTGGGGCAGCGCGACGTTCCGGGTGCGGGAGAAGATCTTCGCGATCCTCCCGCCGGACGAGGACGACCCGACGGCGACGGTGAAGGCGGACCGCCAGGAGCAGGCCGAGCTCGTCGAGGGCGACCCCGTCAGCTACGGCGTCGCCTCGCACGTCGGCCGCTTCGGCTGGGTCTCGGTGCGCCTGCGCACGGTCGACGCGGGCGAGCTGCACTCGGTCCTGATGGGCGCGTGGTTCCGCACCTGCCCGGCGCGGCTGCGCTCCGCGCTGCCCGACGAGCTGCGGTCCCTGCTGCCGACCGACCGCGACGTCCGCGGCTGACGCCCGGCCTCAGCCGAGCCGGGCGGCGACGGAGAAGGCCGTCCCGTCGAGGATGTCGTGCTCGCTCGTGAGCACCTCCTCCACCCCGGCCAGCGCGGCGACGCGGTCCAGGACGGCCCGCCACACCAGGGCGCCGGCGCCGATGACGTCGACGCGGCCGGGGTGCACGACGGGCAGCGCCGCGCGCTCGGCGCGGGACATGGCGAGCAGCCGGTCGCACGCGGCCCGCACGTCGTCCAGCGGCAGGGCCACCCCGTGCACCGCGCCGGGCACGTGCGCCGGGAGCCCGAGCGCGACGGCGGTGACGGTCGTGACGGAGCCCGCGACGCCCACGAGCGTGCGGGTCCGCTCGAGGGGGACGTCGACCGCGGCGAGCACCGCGTCGACGTCGGCGCGGGCCGCGGCGACCTGGGCCGGCGTCGGCGGGTCGTCGTGCAGGTGCCGCTCCGTCATGCGCACCGACCCGACGTCCACCGACCGGGCCGCCTCGAGCCGGGCGCCGCCGAGGACGAGCTCGGTGGACCCGCCGCCGAGGTCGACGACGAGGAACGGGTCGGGGTGCCGGCCGTGCAGCTCGCGGGTGGCCCCCGCGAAGGAGAGCGCCGCCTCCTCGTGCCCCGCGACCACCTCGGGCGCGACGCCCAGCCGGGCCTGCACGCCCTCGACGAAGGCCGCCCGGTTGCTGACGTCGCGGGAGGCGGAGGTCGCGACGAAGCGCGTCGCCGCCGGGTCCACCCCGTGGCGGCGGCAGGCGGCCGCGGCCGTCTCGACGGCCGCGAACGTCCGGGCCAGCGCCTCGGGGGCGAAGGCGCCGGTCGCGTCCACGCCCTGACCGAGGCGCACGACCGCCATGGTCCGCTCGACCTCCACGAGGGTGCCCGCCTCCGCGTCCACGTCGGCGACGAGCAGGCGCAGGGAGTTGGTGCCGCAGTCGAGCGCCGCGACGCGCCGCGCGCTCACGCGCCGGCGGCCGGCTCGTCCGTCGTGGTCGCTCCCCGCGGCTCGCCCGCGTCCGCGGCGGGGCCCGCGTCGCCGTGCGGGCACGTCGCGGGCCAGCCGCCCTCGGCCGCGAGCAGGGCGAGCGCCTCGTCGCCGAAGGGCTGGACGCCCGGGCCCGCGGCGAGGGCGTGCCCGGCGAGGGCGTGCAGGCACTTCACGCGGGTCGGCATCCCGCCCGCCGAGATGCCCTCGACCTCCTCGACGCGCCCGAGGCGGGCCCGGCGGGCCAGGTAGTCCTCGTGCGCCGCCGCGTAGGCGGCCGCGAGCTCGGGATCGGTCGCGAGCCGGTCCTGCATGCGGCGCATCAGCCCCGACGCCTCCAGCGTGCTGAGCGCCGACGCCGCGAACGGGTCCACGAGGTAGTACGTCGTCGGGAAGGGCGTGCCGTCGGGCAGCCGCGGTGCCGTCTCGACCACGTCGGGCCGGCCGCAGCGGCAGCGGTGCGCGATCCCGACGACCCCGCGCGGGACCCGGCCGAGCAGCTCGGCGACCGCGTCGAGGTCCGCGGCGGTCACCGCCGCGCTGGTGCTGGTGCCGACGGGCACCCCGCTGAGGGTGGCGCCGCCGACGGGGGGCTGGGCGTGCTGGTCGATCACTGACCGTCCCGGGACGTGGGGGCCGGCACGGGCTGCACCGTGGCGGCGGCGGTGGGGTCGGGCAGGCCGGCGAGCCGGAGGGACTCCCACAGGTCGGCGTACCAGGCCGCCGACGACTGCGGCAGGCTCGCGGCCGCCTCGGCCGGGGCCAGCCGGTCCGCGTCGGAGGGACCCTCGACGACGTAGGCCTTCTCCCCCGGCAGGACGTAGCCGAGGCGGGCGCGGGCCTGGGTGCGGACGTAGTCGGGGTCGGCCCAGCGCTGCTGCTCGGCGCGGGCGGTCGCGAGGTCCTCGCGCTGCTGGGAGATCTGCGCGTCGAGCCGGCTGATCTCGGACCGCTGCTCGAGCCACTTCTGCAGGCTCGGGACCAGGAAGACCGCGAGCACCACGACGAGGGCGGCCAGGACGAGCGCGCGGGGACCGCGCGTGCGGCGCCGCTCGGCCGCCGACACCGACGCCGAGCTGCGCCCCCGCGCGGCGGGCGAGGGACGGCTCGAGGCCGGCCGGGAGGCCCGGGCGCCCGACGGGCGGGCCGCGGGCCGCACC
>NZ_JAAALN010000165.1 GCF_009906795.1 Kineococcus siccus | reverse complement strand
GCGGGTGGGCCCCGGCCGCTGACGGGGCCCGCGCGTGAGCCGCGCGGGCACCGCGCTGCGCGTGGCGACCTGGGCGGGCTCCGCCGCGGCCACCGCGCTGACCGCGCACTCCCTGCTCAACGCGCGCCACCTGCGGCGGCCCGCCGTGGAGCCCCCCGCGACGCGGGAGGTGCTCAGCGTCCTGCTGCCGGTGCGCGACGAGGAGGAGCGCGTGGGCCCGTGCCTCAGCGCCCTGCTGGACCAGGTCGCCGCGGGCGCCTACGAGGTGATCGTCTACGACGACGCGTCGAGCGACCGCACGGCCGACGTCGTGGCGGCCGTCGCCGCGGGCGACGCCCGGGTGACGCTGCTGCGCGGCGGCCCGCTGCCCGCGGGGTGGCTCGGCAAGCCGCACGCGTGCGCCCGCCTGGCGGCCGCCGCCCACGGCGACGTGCTGGTGTTCGTCGACGCCGACGTCGTGCTGGCCCCCCACGCCCTCGCCGCGGGCACCGACCTGCTGCGGGCCACCGGCCTGGACCTCGTGTGCCCCTACCCGCGGCAGGTCGCGCACACGTGGAGCGAACGGCTCGTGCAGCCGCTCCTGCAGTGGTCGTGGCTCACCACCCTCCCGCTGCGGGCGGCCGAGGTGTCGCCCCGGCCGTCGCTTGCCGCGGCGAACGGGCAGTTCCTCGTGGTCGACGCCCTCGCCTACCGCCGCGCGGGCGGCCACGCGGCGGTCCGGACCGAGGTCCTCGACGACATCGCCCTGCTGCGGGCCGTCAAGGCCGCGGGGGGCACGGGCGGCGTCGCCGACGGCACCGACCTCGCGACGTGCCGGATGTACGGCAGCTGGCCGCAGCTGCGCGAGGGCTACGCGAAGTCGCTGTGGTCGGCGTTCGGCAGCCGGCCCGCGGCCGCGGGGGTCGCCGCCGGGCTGCTGCTGGCCTACGTCCTGCCCCCGCTGGCCGCCCTGGGCGGCTCGCGCGCCGGCGCCGTCGGCTACGCGGCGGGCGTCGTCGGCCGCTACGCCGCGGCGGAGCGCACGGGGGGCCGCTCGGTGCCGGACGCCTTCGCGCACCCCGCCTCCGTCGCGCTGCTGGTCGGCCTGCTCGCCGACTCCTGGCGCCGGCACGGGCGCGGCGGCCTGCAGTGGAAGGGACGTCGACTCGCGTGAGCCGCGTCCTCGTCGTCGGCGCGGGCCTGGGCGGGCTGTCGGCCGCCGCGCGGCTCGCCGCGCTCGGTCACGACGTCACCGTCTGCGAGCAGGCCCCGACCGTGGGGGGCAAGCTCGGCTGGTTCAGCCGCGACGGCTTCTCCTTCGACACGGGCCCGTCGCTGCTGACGCTGCCCGCCGTCCAGCGCGACCTCTTCCTCACGACCGGCGCGCCGCTGGAGTCGGTGCTGGACGTCGTCGCCCTCGACCCGGTGACGCACTACCGCTTCGGCGACGGCACCGAGCTCGACCTGCCCGGCGGGGGGCTGCCCGAGGTGGCCGCCGCCCTGGACGAGGCGCTGGGGGCCGGCGCGGGCGCGCAGTGGACCGCCTTCCTGCGCCGGGCGTCGGCGATCTGGGACGTCGCGCGCGAACCGTTCCTCGAGTCGCCGCTGGCGGGCCCCCGGACCCTGCTGCGCCTGGCGCGCAGCGCCTCCGACGTCCGGACGGTGGCGCCCTGGCGCAGCCTGCGCGGCCTGGGCCGGCAGTACCTCCACGACGAGCGGCTGCGGGTGCTGCTGGACCGCTACGCGACGTACTCCGGCTCGCACCCCGCCAAGGCGCCCGCGGCGCTGGCCACCGTCCCGTTCGTGGAGCAGTCCTTCGGCGCCTGGTACGTGCGCGGCGGCCTGCGCCGCCTCGCCGAGGCGGTCGCCGACCGGGCCCGCGAGCTGGGCGTGAGCATCCGCACGTCGTGCGCCGTCGAGGCCGTCCTGACGACCGGCGGCCGGGCCAGCGGGGTCCGGCTGGCCGGGGGCGAGGAGCTCGCCGCCGACGTCGTCGTGTCGGCCGTCGACGCGGCGCAGCTGTACGGGCACCTGCTCCCCCGGCCCCGGCTGCGTCCCGCGCCGGCGCGGCGCTCGTCGTCGGGCTTCGTGCTGCTCCTCGCCCTGGACGGCCGGACCCCGGGGCTGCGGCACCACACCGTGCTGTTCCCGGCCGACTACGACGCCGAGTTCACGGCGCTCGCCCGGGGGCGACCGGTGGCGGACCCGACCGTCTACGTCAGCGCTCCCGACGACCCGGCCCTGCGGCCCGACGAGGACACCGAGGCGTGGTTCGTGCTCGTCAACGCGCCCGTGCACGACCCGGGCGGCCGGGCGCCGGGCGGCACCGACTGGCGGGAGCCCGGCCTCGCGGAGCGCTACGCCGACCACGTCCTGGCGGTCATGGCGCAGCGCGGCCTCGACGTGCGGGACCGGGTGCGCTGGCGGGAGGTCCGCACGCCCGGGGACCTGGCCGACGCGACGCTCAGCGACGGCGGCGCAATCTACGGCACCTCCAGCGACGGGGCCCGCTCGGCGTTCCTGCGCCCGTCCAACGCCTCTCCCGTGCCGGGGCTGTTCCTCGTCGGCGGGACCTCGCACCCGGGCGGCGGGCTGCCGCTCGTCGGGCTGTCGGCGAGCATCGTCGCCGATCTCGTCGGACCCGCCTGAACGGCGCCGGCCGGGTTCCTCGACGGCGGGTGGCCCGGGGTCCGGAGCCGCGGCGAGCTCAGCGGAGCCGGCGGGCCAGCACCACCGCGAGCTGGAGGAAGCCGACGACGCCGAGCGCGGCCCACACGGCCGTGCCGATCGTCGCCCAGCCGACCTCGGGCACCACGGCCGTGGCCGCCGCCGTGGCCGCGGCGATCGAGACGCGGGTCGGGCGCTCGGCCACGGTGACGACACCGACCTCCGTGACCCCGAGGCCCTGCGCGCGGGCGCGCACGTACTCCTGCCACTGCGCGAGCCCACCGGCCAGCAGCGCCAGCCAGGCGGGTGCCCCGCACCCCCAGAGCACCGCCGCGCAGGCGGCGTCGCCCACGCGGTCGCAGGCCGCGTCGAGCAGGGCCCCGCGGCGGCCCACGCGGTCGGAGATGACGGCGACGGCGCCGTCGAGGTTGTCGAGCAGGCCGGAGACGGCGAGCACCGCGGCGGCCAGGACCGCACCGGCGCCGCCGGGCCCGGCCACGACGGCCACGACGGCGGCCGCGACCGAGCCGACGGCCCCCGCCAGCGTCACGGCCGCCGGCGGCACGCGCAGGGCGGCCAGCGGGGCGGCCACGGCGTGCACGCCGCTGAGCCACCCGCGCACCAGCCCGGTGGGCGCCGCGCCACCGTGCAGGACCGACCACCGCTGCAGGTACGTGTCGCGGTCCACACCCCGAACCTAGGTCCGCGCGGCGGCCGCGGCACGAGCGGGTTCGCAGCCCGGACACCGCAGCTCCACACGCGCGACACCGGCGGGCCTGGCTAGCCCACCGCCGTGAGCGTGCTTAGAGTGCGCCTGTGCCGCCCACGCCCCCTGCCCAGCGCACGAGCGTTCAAACGCTCGACGAGACGACCGCGCCACCGAGCGCGGCCGCCGGATCACGGGGGCTGCGCGACCGCGTCGAACTCGTCCTGACGGAGTTCCTGGAGGAGCAGGCCGGCGTCCTCGGGACCGTCAGCCCGGACTGCTCCCCCATGCTCGACGCCATCGCGACGCTGCTGTCCGGGGGCAAGCGCCTGCGCCCGGCGTTCTGCTACTGGGGCTACCTCGGCGCGGGCGGGCTCGACGAGGACGACATCGTGCAGGTGGCCGCGGCCCTGGAGCTGTTCCAGGCCGCCGCGCTCATGCACGACGACGTCATGGACGACTCCGACACCCGCCGCGGCCAGCCCGCGGCCCACCGCCGCTTCGAGGCCATGCACGCGCAGGCGGGCTGGGCCGGCAGCGGCAGCCGGTTCGGCCTCGCGGGCGCCGTCCTCGCGGGCGACCTCTGCCTGTCCTGGAGCGACGAGCTGTTCGCGCGCGCGGGGTTCGCCCCCGACGCGCTGCTGCGCGGACGCACCGTCTTCAACACCATGCGCACCCAGCTCATGGGCGGGCAGTACCTCGACATGCTGGAGCAGGCGTCGTGCGCGCAGCAGGGCGCGGACGGGGCCGTGGACCGGGCCCGCCGCGTCGTGCGCTTCAAGAGCGCCAAGTACTCCATCGAGCACCCGCTGCTGCTCGGGGCCCAGCTCGCCGGGGCGGACCCGGCGCTGCTCGCGGACTACTCCACGTTCGGCCTCGCCCTGGGCGAGGCGTTCCAGCTGCGCGACGACGTCCTGGGCGTCTTCGGCGATCCCGGTGAGACCGGCAAACCCGCAGGCGACGACCTGCGCGAAGGGAAGCGGACCGTGCTCATGGCCTACGCGGTGGCCTCGGCCACCACCGAGCAGGCCGAGGTGGTCGAGCGCCTGCTCGGCGACCCGGCCCTGGACGCCGCGGGGGTGCAGCAGCTGCGCGAGGTCCTCGTGGACACCGGCGCGCTCGCCGGGGTGGAGGCCCTCATCGCGGAGCAGGTCGAGGTCGCGTGCACCACGCTGGACGCCGCGCCCCTGACCGAGCCCGCGCGCACCGCGCTGCACGAGCTCGTGGTCGCCGCGACCACCCGCCGCTCGTGAGCCGCGCGACGCGGACCCTGGACTGGCTGCCGGGCCGCACCCGCCGCGTCGAGGGCGCCACCGACGACGTCGTCATCGTCGGGGCGGGTCTCGCGGGGCTGTCCACCGCCATGCGCCTCGCCGGCGCCGGGCGCACCGTCACCGTGCTCGAGCGCGAGGACGTCCCGGGCGGTCGCGCCGGGCTGTCGGTCAAGGACGTCCCGGACGGGCAGTACCGCTTCGACACGGGCCCGTCGGTGCTGACCATGCCCGACCTCATCGCCGACTGCTTCGACGCGCTCGGCGAGGACATGCACGACTGGCTGGACCTGAAGCCCGTCGACCCGCTGTACCGGGGCACGTTCGCCGACGGCTCGACGCTGCAGGTCTCGGCCGACGTCGAGCGCACCGCGCAGGCCATCGCGGAGCTCTGCGGCGAGGCGGAGGCCGACGGGTACCGGCGGTTCGTCGCCCACGTCGGGAACCTGTACCGCTACGAGATCCGCGACTTCATCGACTCCAACATCGACACCCCGCTGGACCTGCTCAAGCCGAACCTGGTGCGGCTGCTGGCGGCCGGCGGGTTCAAGAAGATGGCGCCGGAGGTCGCGAAGTACCTCAAGGACCCGCGCACGCAGCGGATGTTCTCCTTCCAGGCGCTGTACGCGGGCGTCTCCCCGTTCGACGCGCTGGCCCTCTACTCGGTCATCGCGTACATGGACACGGTCGCCGGGGTGTTCTTCCCCCAGGGCGGGATGCACGCGATCCCCACGGCCATGGCCGCGGCGGCCGAGAAGCACGGGGTCACGTTCCACTACGGCACCGAGGTCGCCCGCGTGGAGCGCACCGGCCGGCGCGCGACGGGCGTCATCACGACCGACGGACGCCGGTTCGCCGCGGACGTCGTCGTGCTGAACCCCGACCTCCCGGTCGCCCACCGCGACCTGCTGGGGACCGACCCGTGGCGCGTGCGGCACCTGACGTACTCGCCGTCGTGCTACCTCATGCACGTGGGTTCCAGCGCGGACTACCCCGACCCCGTGCACCACTCGATCCACTTCGGCGCGGCGTGGGAGCAGGTGTTCGACGAGCTCGTCGACGGCCGCCTGATGAGCGACCCCTCGATCCTCGTCTCGCGCCCGACGGTCTCCGACCCCGGGCTCGCGCCCGCGGGCAAGCACGTCTACTACGTGCTGTTCCCGACGCCCTCGCTGGCGGCGGGGTCGTCGCCGGTCGACTGGGACCGCCTGGCCCCCCGCTACCGCGAGCACGTCATGGAGGTGCTCACGGCCCGCGGCTACCCGGGGTTCGACGCGGCCGTGGAGGTCGAGGACGTGATCACCCCCGCGGACTGGGAGCGGCAGGGCATGGAGGCGGGGGCGCCGTTCGCGTCCTCGCACCTGTTCCGCCAGACCGGCCCGTTCCGCCCGGGGAACCTCTGGGGCGACAACGTGGTGTTCGCGGGCTCCGGCACGCAGCCCGGCGTCGGGGTGCCCATGGTGCTCGTCTCGGGCCGGCTGGCCGCCGAGCGCATCACGGGCAAGGACCGCAGCTACCGCTCGCGCGCCTGGCGCTGACGGGAACAGCGCTGACGAGCAGCACGACGAGGGGCGCCCGGGGGTCGACCCGGGCGCCCCTCGTCGTCCCTGCCTCGTTCAGACGGCGTGGTTCAGGCCGGCAGTTCCCGCTGGGCCGGGCCGGAGTAGGCCGACAGCGGCCGGATGAGCGAGTTCGACGCCCGCTGCTCCAGCACGTGCGCCGTCCAGCCCGTCACGCGGGCCGCGACGAACAGCGGCGTGAACAGGGCGGTGTCGAACCCCATCAGGTGGTACGCCGGACCCGACGGGTAGTCGAGGTTCGGCAGGATGTTCTTCCGCGACGTCATGGCCGTCTCGAGCGCGTCGTACAGCTCGATGACGTCAGCGCGCCCGGCGGCGTCGGTGAGCCGTTGCAGCGCAGCCCGCATCGTGGGCACGCGCGAGTCCCCCGAGCGGTAGACGCGGTGACCGAAACCCATGATCTTCCGCTTGCCCGCCAGCGCCGCCTCGAGCCACGCCTCGGCGCGTGCCGGGGAGCCCTCCCCGAGCCCGATCTCCTCGAACACGTCCCAGACGGCCTCGTTCGCGCCGCCGTGCAGCGGGCCCTTGAGCGCCCCGATCGCCGCGGTGACCGCGGAGTGCAGGTCGGCGAGCGTCGAGGTCACGACGCGCGCCGTGAACGTCGAGGCGTTGAACGAGTGCTCGGCGTAGAGCACCATCGAGACGCGGAAGGCGTCGACCACCTCGGCGTCGGCCTCCTCCCCGAACGTCGTGAAGAGGAAGTTCGCCGCGTGGTCGAGGTCCTCGCGGGCCGGCACGGGTTCCAGCCCGCGACGGCGGCGCTGCGTGCGGGCCACGACCGCCGGCAGCGCCGAGAACAACCGCTGCGCCTTGGCCAGCTCGACGGCGGGCGAGGAGTCGCCCGCGTCCGGGTCCAGCGCCCCGAGGACGCTGACGGCGCTGCGCACGACGTCCATGGGGTGGGCGCTCGGGGCGAGCTCGTCGATTACGCGGGCGACCCGCGGGTCGAGCTCGCGCTGCCCGCGGTCGGTGGCCGCGAACTCCGCGCGCTCGGCCTCGCTCGGCAGCTCCCCCGTCCAGAGCAGCCACGCGACGTCCTCGAAGGAGCAGTGCGCGGCGAGGTCCTGCACGGGGTACCCGCGGTAGAGCAGCGAGTTCGTCGCGGGCTCGACCTTGGAGATCGCCGTCGTGTCGACGACCACCCCGGCCAGGCCCTTGTGGATCTCCGGTGCGGCGGCCGGGGTCTGCTCTGCCGCGGTGTCTGCGGGCATGTCGCTCCTTCGCGAGGTTCGGGTGCTGGGGGGACGGGCGCTCAGGACGAGCGGTTGCCGTCGAGGCTGAAGTCGAACACCGAGGAGTCGAACCGCCCGTACTCGGCGTAGTCCAGGAGGTCGTAGAGGTCGGCGCGGGTCTGCATGGACCCCACCTCGGGCGCCAGCGTCCCCTCCGCCGCGAGGACGTCCAGGGCGCGGACGGCCGCGCCCATCGCCAGGCGCAGCAGCGACACCGGGTGGATGACCATCGCCACGCCCGCGTCGCGCAGCTGGGCGTGGGTGAAGAGGTCGCTGCGCCCGAACTCCGTCATGTTCGCGAGCACCGGGACGTCGACGGCGGAGCAGACGGCCTCGAACTCCGCGAGGTCGGCCATCGCCTCGGGGAACACCGCGTCGGCGCCCGCGTCGACCAGCGCCTTGGCGCGCCGCACCGCCGCGTCGAGGCCCTCGATGCCGCGCACGTCGGTGCGGGCCATGACGACGAGACCCGGGTCGCGGCGCGCGTCGACGGCCGCGCGGATGCGGCGCACGGCCGTGGCCTCGTCGACGACGGACTTGCCCTCGAGGTGCCCGCAGCGCTTGGGGTTCACCTGGTCCTCGACGTGCAGGCCGGCGACGCCCGCGTCCTCGAGCGCCTGCACGGTGCGCGCCACGTTCAGCGGTTCACCGAACCCGGTGTCGGCGTCGACGAGGACGGGCAGGTCGGTGGCGCCGGCCACCTGGGCGGCGCGGCCCGCGACCTCCGACAGCGTCGTGAGGCCGATGTCGGGCAGGCCGAGTTCCGCGGACATCACGGCGCCGGAGAGGTAGACCCCCTCGAAGCCCTTGCGCTGCACCAGGCGGGCGGACAGCGGGTTGAAGGCGCCGGGGAAGCGCAAGAGTTCCCCGCTCGCGAGGCCCGCGCGGAACGCGGCGCGCTTGGCGGCGGGGGTGGTCGTGGAACCGAGCATCGCGGAACTCCCTCTCAGAACAGGCCGGTGGGCAGGTCGACGGTCGCCAGCAGCTCCGGCGGGGCGACGACGCCGAGGTCGCGCACGCCCGCGGCGTCGAGCTCGGGCAGCCGCCGCGCGAGGTCGAGGAACCGGTCGATCTCGGCCGCTCCCAGGACGTCGGTGGCCAGGGCGCGGAGCTTGGCCTCCTCCTGCGCGCGGCCGAACGGCGCCGCCCCCAGCGGGTGCGCGTCGGCCACGGCGATCTCGTCGACCACGACCGAGCCGTCGGTCAGGGTGATCTCGACGCGGCCGCCGAACGCCTTCACGGCCGGGTCGGTGGAGTGGTAGCGCGCCGTCCACGCCGGGTCCTCGCGCGTCGTGGTGCGCTGCCACAGCGCGACCGTGTCCGGGCGCGAGGCCCGCTGCGGCGCGTAGGAGTCGACGTGGTGCCAGGCCCCGTCCTGCAGGGCCACGGTGAAGATGTACGGGATCGAGTGGTCGAGGGTCTCGCGGCTCGCGGTCGGGTCGTACTTCTGCGGGTCGTTGGCGCCGGAGCCGATGACGACGTGCGTGTGGTGCGAGGTCGAGATGACGATCGAGGCCACGCGCTCCGGGTCGCCGAGCTCGGGGCGGGCGCGGTGCAGGCGGCGGGCCAGGTCGATGAGCGCCTGCGCCTGGTACTCCGCGGAGTGCTCCTTGGTGTAGGTGTCCAGGATGCTCCGCTTGGACTCGCCGGGCTCCGGCAGCGGGACCTCGTAGGCGGCGTCGGGGCCGTCGAGCAGCCACGCGATGACGCCGTCCTCCCCCTCGTAGATCGGGGCGGGGCTGGTCTGCCCGCGCATCGCGCGGTCCACCGCCTCGACGGCCATCTTCCCGGCGAAGGCGGGGGCGTGCGCCTTCCACGTCGAGATCGCGCCCTTGCGCGACTGCCGGGTCGCCGTCGTCGTGTGCAGGGCCTGGCCGATGGCCTGGTAGACGGTCTCGGTCGGCAGGCCGAGCATCGTGCCGATGCCCGCGGCCGCGGACGGCCCGAGGTGCGCGACGTGGTCGATCTTGTGGGCGTGCAGGCTGATCGCCCGCACCAGGTCCACCTGCACCTCGTAGCCCGTGACGATGCCGCGCAGCAGCGTCGCGCCGTCCAGGCCGAGGTGCTGGGCGACGGCGATCATCGCGGGCACGTTGTCGCCCGGGTGAGAGTACTCCGCGGCCAGGAACGTGTCGTGGAAGTCGAGCTCGCGCACGGCGACGCCGCCGGCCCAGGCCGCCCACTCCGGCGACACCGCCGTCCTCGTGCCGACGACGGTCC
>NZ_JAAALN010000164.1 GCF_009906795.1 Kineococcus siccus | reverse complement strand
GCGACGTGCCGATCCTCGGTGGCGACGAGGAAGCGTGCGCCGCCGACGACGCCCGCCCTGGACGAACGGAGAGCCACCGTGTTCCGACGCCCCGCCCGCCCGGCACCCGCCGACCTGCCCATGCCGCGCGACGTGGAGGCGCTCGAGGCCGTCCTCGCCGCCCTCGACGCGGGGGTCACCACCGAGCTCGAGGCCCACGTCGCCGGCGTGCGCGCCCTCGTCGACGCCCTCGACCTGGCCTACGGCGCGGTGTGGCTGCCGGGCGCGGACGGTCGCTTCCGCCTCGGCGCCGAGGTCGGGGAGCTCACCGCGGCGATGGCCGGCAGCCGCGGGCTGGAGCTGAGGCCCGGCGACGGCGTGGGCGGCCAGGCCCTCGCCTCGGGACGACCGCAGGACTGCGGCACCGCGACGGGCGCGGACACCTGCCTGCGCTGGCGCGACGCCCAGGCGGCCGGCGCCCGCCACGGGTGCCAGATGCCGATCACCGAGGGCGGTGAGGTGGTCGCGGTCCAGGAGTTCTACAGCGCGGACCCGCTGCCCTTCTTCGGCGGGCGCAGCGAGAAGTGGGAGGCCATCGCCCGCGTCGCGGCGCACGCGCGCCGCCGCGCGCTCGACTCGGCGCTGCTGCAGGAGACGCTCAACGACCGCATGGCCGTCACCACCGTCGTGACCCGCGTGGGCGACGCCGTCGACCAGGCGGGCGCGCTGACCCTGGCGCTGGAGACCGTGCGGTCCGCCTTCGGCTGGGCGTACGGCTCGTACTGGGCGCTGGACGAGCAGGCCCGCAAGCTCCGGTTCGTCACCGAGTCCGGGTCCGCCGGGGAGGAGTTCCGCCGCGTGACGCTCCAGGCGTCCTTCGCCGAGGGCGTCGGCCTGTCGGGGCGGGCCTGGCGCGCCCGCGACCTGGTCTTCGTGCGCGACCTCGGCGAGCTGACCGACTGCGTGCGGGCCCCCGCGGCCCAGCGGGCCGGTGTCCGCTCGGGCGTGTGCTTCCCCGTCACCAGCGGTGGGCGTGTCGTCGGCACCATGGACTTCTTCACCACCGAGACCATCGAGCTGTCGCCGTCGCGGGCCGCCGCCCTGCGCAACGTGCAGCAGCTCGTCTCCCAGCGCCTCGACGTCCTGCGCCGGGTCGAGGCCGACGCCCACAACTCCCGCGAGCTCCTCACGACGGTGTCCCGGCTGCGCGACGCGACCACGGACGCCGGCCGGGTGGCCGACGCCGCCGTGCACCAGGCGACGACCATGACGGCCGACGTGGACGCCCTGCAGGCCGCGTCCGCCGCCGTCGGCGAGGTCATCAAGATCATCTCCGCGATCGCCGACCAGACGAACCTGCTGGCGCTCAACGCGACCATCGAGGCCGCACGTGCCGGCGAGCTGGGCCGCGGTTTCGCCGTCGTCGCCAGCGAGGTGAAGGACCTGGCGCGGGAGACGGCCGAGGCGACCCAGCGGGTCGCCGACCAGATCGCGGGCATCCAGGGTTCCAGCCGCTCCGTGGCGGACGGCATCGGCGAGACGGCGGGGATCATCCGGGAGCTCGACACCGTGCAGGCCCGGATCGGCGCCGTGATCGACGAGCAGGCCCGGATGGCCGCGGCGTTCGACGACCGGCGCTGACGCCGCCGGCCCGACCACCGCACGGGTGTCCGCCCTGAGCGGACACCCGTGCGGCGCCCCGGCACGTCCTCGTAGCGTCGTGACCACAGCCGTCGAGGACTGGAGACCGTCGTGGACCACGCTCCCGCACGCCCCCCGCTGCGCCTGGTGCCCGGCGGGGCCGGCCCGTCCGCACCTCGAGACCGCCGCCGGCCCGAACTCCTCCTCCGCGTGGCCGTCGGGCAGGTCCTGCGGGCGGAGCGCGCCGAGCAGCGGCGCACCCTCGCGGACGTGGCCGCGACCGCTCGCGTGTCGCTGCCGTACCTGTCCGAGGTCGAGCGCGGACGCAAGGAACCCTCCTCCGAGGTCCTCGCCGCGGTCTGCGAGGCGCTGGACCTGACGCTGGTGGACCTGCTGCAGCGCACCGGGACGACTCTCGCCGGCGCCGCGAGCACGGGCCGCTCCGGCGTCACGCTCTCGCTCGCCGCCTGACGTCCGACTCGCAGGGTCTCCCCGCCGTCGCCTCCTCACCGCGGCACGGCGTCCAGGGGCGAGACCACCCGGTCCGCGACCCCGTAGGCGACGGCCTCCCGCGCGGGCAGGACGAGGTCGCGGTCGAGGTCGGCCCGCAGCCGCGCCACGTCGTGGCCCGTGTGGCGGGCCAGGACCTCCTCGATCTGCGCCCGGATCCGCAGCACCTCCGCGGCCTGCAGCTCGAGGTCGGTGGCGGTTCCCTGCGCACCCCCCGAGGGCTGGTGCAGCAGCACCCGCGAGTGCTCGAGCACGGAGCGCTTGCCCGCCGTCCCGGCCGCCAGGAGCACGGCCGCCGCCGAGGCGGCCTGCCCCACGCAGAACGTCGCGACGTCGGGCTGGATGAACTGCATGGTGTCGTAGATCGCCGTCAGGGCCGTGGCGGAACCCCCCGGGGAGTTGATGTAGAGGCTGATGTCCGCCGTGGGGCTCTCGGCTGCGAGGTGGACCATCTGGGCGATGACCACGTTGGCGACGGCGTCGTCGATCTCGCCGCCGAGGAACACGATGCGCTCCGACAGCAGGCGGCTGAAAACGTCCGACGTGCGGTCGCCCCGCGGGGTCGTCTCCGTGACGTACGGGATCGTGTACGCCATCACAGACCCACCTTCCGGACGGTGCCCAGCCGGACGTCCTCGACCCGTTCCACGACGGCGTCGACGAGGCCGTAGTCCTTCGCCTCCTGCGCGGTGAACCAGCGGTCGCGCTGCGAGTCGGCCTCGATGGTGGCGACGTCCTGACCGGTGTTCTCCGCGATCAACCGCTGCATCGTCGCCTTGGTGTGCGCGAGGTTCTGCGCCTGGATGGCGATGTCGGCCGCCGTGCCGCCGATGCCCCCCGACGGCTGGTGCATCATCACTCGGGCGTGGGGCAGGGCGAACCGCTTGCCCGCCGTCCCGGCGCACAGGAGGAACTGCCCCATGCTCGCCGCCATGCCCATGACGAGGGTGGCCACGTCGTTCGGGACGAGGCGCATGGTGTCGTAGATCGCGAGCCCGGCGCTGATCGAGCCGCCGGGGGAGTTGATGTACAGGGCGACGTCGCTGCGCGGGTCGTCCGCGGACAGCAGCAGGAGCTGCGCGCAGATGCGGTTGGCGACGGTGTCGTCCACCTCGGTGCCCAGCACGACGATGCGCTGGTGCAGCAGGCGCTGGGACAACTGGTCGTCGAAGGGACCGGCGAGGGTGCTGGGTGGTGCGGACACGTTGACCTCCTGGGAGTTCCCGGGGCCGCCGAGGTGGGGCCCGCTCCCACTGTGCGGGGAGCGCGGAGGGGAGGGGAAGGACTTCTGCCGTGAGGAGATCTGCCCGCGGCAGAGGGTTCCGGGGTGGCTCACGGGGGGAACGGTAGGGGCCGCGGGGACGGATCCCCGACGCCGTGCACAGGGTTCCGCCGCTCGTGGCCTGTGGACCCGGCGGCGCCTCCCGACGCTGTGCGACGTGCTGCACCGCAACGGGTCATCGACCTCTCGCCGCGCGGGGTCGTGTCGGAGGTCGCCCCTAGGTTCCCCGGCATGGACGAGATCGAGGTTCCCCGGGTGCCCCCCCGGCTGCCGCAGCGCCCGGGACCGCTGACGCCCGCGGAGCCGGTCGGCGCGGCGCACGGCGTGCGGCGCAGGGGCCTGTCCCCGGGCCGCTCGTCCGCGCCCGCCCGGCCCGGCCGCGCGGTCGCCGGGGCAGCCGTGTCGCCGCCGCCCCCCGGGGCGGGGGAGGATGGGGGTGTGGTCAGCACCTCGTCCCGCACCGTCCGTGCGCGTGTCCGCGCTCCGCAGCTCGTCGGTCGCCGGTGGCTGAACACCGGCGGCGTCGCCGTCAGCCTCGCCGACCTGCGGGGCAAGGTCGTGCTGCTCGACTTCTGGACGAGCTGCTGCGTGAACTGCCTGCACGTGCTCGACGAGCTGCGGCCGCTGGAGGAGCGGTACTCCGACGTCCTCGTGGTCGTGGGCGTGCACTCGCCGAAGTTCCGGCACGAGGCCGAGCCCGCCGCGCTGGACGCGGCGGTCGACCGCTACGAGGTGCACCACCCGGTGCTCGACGACCCGGACCTGGTGACCTGGAAGGCGTTCACGGCGCGGGCGTGGCCCACGCTCGTGGTCGTCGATCCCGAGGGCTACGTCGTGGCGTCCCTGTCCGGGGAGGGGCACGCGCACGGGCTGGCCGTGCTCCTCGACGAGCTCGTGGCCGAGCACGCGGCGAAGGGCACGCTGCACCGCGGGTCCGGGCCGTACGTCGCGCCGGAGCCGGCGCACTCCCCGCTGCGCTACCCGGCTCGGGCCGTCGTCCTGCCGTCGGGCGGGCTGCTGGTCGTGGACACCGGTCACCACCAGCTGGTGGAGCTCGAGGCCGACCTGGTGACCGAGCGCCGGCGCATCGGCTCGGGCGAGCGCGGGTCCACCGACGGCGAGGCCGCGTCGGCGCGGTTCTCCGAACCGCAGGGCGCGGCGGTCCTCCCCGCGGACGTCGCGGCCCGGCTGGGCTACGACGTGGTGGTGGCGGACAGCGTCAACCACGCCCTGCGCGGGGTCCGGCTGGCCGACGGTTCCGTGACCACGCTGGCGGGCACGGGTCGCCAGCTCCGTCGCCGGGAGGGCGGCGGACCGGCTCTGACGCAGGACCTCTCGACCCCCTGGGACGTGTGCTGGTTCGACGGCCAGGTCGTCGTCGCGATGGCCGGCGTGCACCAGCTGTGGGCCTTCGACCCGGACGCCGGCACGGTGCGCGTCCTCGCGGGGACGACCGCCGAGGGGGTCCACGACGGCCCGGCGGAGCAGGCGTGGTTCGCGCAGACGTCGGGGTTCGCGGTGCAGGAGGTCGACGGCGTCGAGACGCTCTGGTTCGTGGACGCCGAGACGTCCGCGCTGCGCTGGCTGCGCCGGTCCGGCGACGTCGACCGGGACGTCCGCGCGGTCCGGGACGACCGGATGGCGAACGTCGAGGCGGTCGCGGGCCCGGGGTACGAGGTGGGTACCGCGGTGGGGCTGGGGCTGTTCGACTTCGGCTTCCGCGACGGGCCGGGGGCACCCGTGGACGGCGGTGACCCCGCGCTGCTCCAGCACCCGCTCGGGCTGGCCGTGGCCCCGGACGGGACCGTCCTCGTCGCGGACACCTACAACGGGGCCGTGCGCCGCTACGACCCGGCGACCGGGCAGGTCAGCACCCTGCTCACCGACCTCGCCGAACCCTCCGACGTCGTCGTGGACCGCGGGCCCGACGGCGAGACCCTGCTCGTCGTCGAGGCGGCCGCGCACCGCGTGACCCGGTTCGCGGTGCCGAGCGAGCTCCGTGTCGACGAGGGCGCGCACACCGTGCAGCGCCCACCCACCGACCTGCCGCCGGGGACGGTGGCGCTCAGCGTGGCGTTCACGCCGCCGACCGGCCAGGAGCTGGACCACCGCTGGGGGGACCCGACCCGGCTCGTGGTCGCGGCCTCCCCGCCCGAGCTGCTCCTCGCGGGCGCCGGCGACGCCGAGGGGCTGCGCCGCAGCGTGGTCCTGGCCGATCCGGTGACCAGCGGGCTGACGGGCGGCGTGCTGCACGTCAGCGTCCAGGCGGCTGCGTGCGACGGGAACCCGGAGACGGGGGAGGTCCCCGAGTTCGCGGCGTGCCACCTCTACCAGCAGGACTGGGGCATCCCGGTCCGGCTCGTCGCGGGCGCCGACGCGAACCTCGTCCTGGAGCTGCGCGGAGCCTGATCCGGGTCCGGGTCCGGGTCCGGGTCCGGGTCCGGGTCCGGGCCGGGCCGGACGTGGCGACGGGAGTCCCGGGTCGCCACCGCGGCCGACGTGGCGACGGGAGTTTCCTGGGCACTGGGCACTGGGCACTGGGCACTGGGCGCGACCACGGCGGCGGCACGGCCCGCGCTCAGGGAACACCCGACTGAGGGCGCGTGAGCCATTGACCGTCGATCGTGCACGATCTAGGGTCGACGATGTCGTCACCGTGGACGATGAGCGAGGATGAGGGAGGTGCGGTGCGTGCGCCACCGGTCAGCGACTACTCCCGAGGAGCTCGAACATGGCGGTCGTGGAGCGAGGAGCACGTCGCCCGGCCGCCACCCGGCAGCTGCTGGCGGACCACGTCTACGACGCGGTGCTCGACCTGCTCATCGACGGCGAGTACCAGGCGGGGACCACGCTGGGGATCGACGCCCTGGCGCGGGAGTTCGAGGTGTCGCAGACCCCGGTCCGTGAAGCGCTCGCCCGCCTGGAGGCCACCGGGCTGGTCCGCCGCACGGCGCTGAAGGGGTACCGGGTCGCTCCCGTGGTCACCCCCGGCGAGCTCGAACGGCTCATGCAGGCGCGGCTCGTCCTCGAGTGCGCCAACGCGGAACTCGCCGCCCTCGCCATGGACGACGAGATCCTGCAGAGGCTCGAGGACGCCGTCCACGACCTGGCGGTGGCGCCCCTCGGCCCGTCCTTCCACGAGTTCCGCCAGTACTGGGCGGCCGACGAACGGTTCCACCTCGTCATCGCCGAAGCCACCGGCAACGAGTTCCTGCAGAGCGCCTACGCGGCGCTGGGCGGGACGATCCAGCGCTTCCGCCTCTTCGGGGGCCGGGGGGTGACCGATTCCGACCACTGCGTCGCCGAGCACACCAAGGTGCTCGACGCGCTGCGCACGGGTGACCCGGTCCGCGCACGAGCGGGCATGGCCGCCCACATCACCGAGGCTCGTGACCGCGCCCTCGCCGCCTACGACCTCACCGGTTCCCCGGTCGAGCCGACGGGCGCCTGACCCCCTCCCTCGACAGCACCCGCGGCCGGGCTCCGGCCCACCGCTGCTCCCCACAGCACCCGGCGGCCCGGCTCCGGCCCACCGCCCCCTCCGGCGACCCCGGTGGTGCCGCGATCCCGCGCGCCCCGGTGACCGTCGTCCCTCCCCTGACGAGAGGCACTGGATCCCGTGAGCACCGACACCCCGACCCGCGCCGACGTGAACGGCGCCGGCCTGCACAACCCGGGCATCTCCTCGGACACCAACCACTTCCCGCGCTCCGCCCCGAGCGACCCGGACGCGCCGCACGTCCGCTCCGCGAGCGTGACGGTGGACGCCGCCTCCGACCGCGGGGCCCTCGCCCGGATCTGGGAGAGCATCGGCTACGACGAGATCAACTGGACCTACACACCGCGCGGCAAGCAGCTCCTGCAGACCTTCCGGGCGATCTCCGGGCACGCCTTCCACGTCCGGCCGCACTACGTGTTCTGCTCGGGGACGGGCTTCGGGCTGCCGCACTGGGGCAACGGCAACGTTTACCACGAGGACGCCGACGGAAACCCGTCCTACGACTTCACCATCGTCGACGCCACGTACGACGCCATCGTGGGCGCCGGGCACCACGTGCTCGTGGAACTCGCCTTCACCCCCCGGGACCTGCTGCCCGACGAGGCCGCGGAGCTCGCGGTCGTCCCGAGCCCCACCGTCTACAGCAACTACGAGGCGGGCGCCTGGGCGTACCCGCCGAAGGACTACGCCAAGTGGGGCGGGCTCGTGGCGGCGCACGTGCGCCACTGCCTCGAGCGCTACGGCGCCGAGGAGGTCGGCGCCTGGTTGTGGGAGCTGTGGAACGAGCCGGACATCAGCTACTGGCGCGGCACCCCGGAGCAGTTCTACGACCTCTACACCGTGACCGCCGAGGCGGTGCGCAGCGTCCTGCCCGAGGCGAAGGTCGGCGGGCCCGCCGTCACCGGCGGCGGTGTGGAGTTCCTCCGCGGGTTCCTGCGCCACACCCTGGCCCACGACCTGCCGCTGGACTTCGTGTCCTTCCACACGAAGGGCTCCGCGTTCACGCCCTGGCGCGTGTACGGGCCCACGGGTGGCCCGGCGCCGGAGCGGCAGAGCCCGTCGGCGCACAAGATGCTGTTCGAGGTCCGCCGCATGCTGCGCGTCGTCGCGGAGTTCGAGGAGTACCGGTCGCTGCCCGCGATCGTCGACGAGTGCGACGCCGGGGTCCCTGCGCACTACAGCGTCTACGACAACGCGAACTTCCGGTTCCAGAACACCGAGTACTACCCGGTCTTCCAGGTCAAGCTCATGAAGAAGCTCCTCGACCTCAACGAGACCGAGGCGGTGAGCGTCCAGCACGCCACCTCGTGGAGCTTCTACTTCGAGGGGGAGCGGTACTTCGAGGGCACCCGGGCGTTCACCACGGCCGGCGGTGTCGAGAAGCCGTTCCTCAACGCCTACCGGGCGCTGGCGCAGCTCGGCTCGCGCCGGCTGGACGCGACGTCGAGCGCGGCGTCGCCGCCCGAGGACCTCGACGCGGGCGACGGCCGCAGCATGCGCGAGGAGGTGGACGTCCTCGCCTCCCGCGCCGACGACGGCCGCGTCAGCCTGCTGGTCTGGCGCCACACCGACGACCAGCACCAGCACGACGACGAGACCGCGAGCGTCGACGTGGCCGTGACCGGCCTGGCCCCCGGCTCCTACCGCCTGACCCACCACCGCATCGACGCCCGCCACAGCAACGCGCACACGGTGTGGCAGGAGCTCGGCAGCCCGCAGGACCCGACGCCCGAGCAGCTGGCGGCGATGACGAGCCGCCAGGGCCTGGAGGAGCTCGCGCCCGCACAGGACGTGGCGGTCGACGGCACCTTCACCACGCGGCTCGACCTGCCGCTGCCCGCGGTGTCGCTCGTCGTGCTGGAGCCCCGGTGAGCGCCGGGCGCCCGACCGTCCCCACGGTCCGGCTGGCCGGCGGTGTGGAGGTCCCGCAGTTGGGACTGGGCGTCTTCCAGGTCCCGCCGGACGAGGCGCAGCGCGTCGTCGAGACGGCGCTGGAGGCCGGGTACCGGCACGTCGACACCGCGGCGGCGTACAACAACGAGTCGGGGGTCGGTGCGGCCATCGCGGCGTCCGGACTGCCGCGCGAGGAGGTCTTCGTCACGACGAAGCTCCGCAACGGCGACCAGGGCCGGGACGCCGCGCGGCGCGCCTACGACGACAGCTGCCGCCGGCTCGGCCTCGACCACGTCGACCTCTACCTCGTGCACTGGCCGAACCCGTCGGCCGACCGCTACGCGGACAGCTGGCGGACGCTGGCCGAGCTGCTCGACGAGGGGCGCGTCCGCGCCGTGGGCGTCTCGAACTTCCTGCCCGAGCACCTCGACCGGCTGGCGGCGGAGTCGGGGGTGGTCCCGGCCGTGAACCAGGTCGAGCTGCACCCGACGTTCCAGCAGCGCGAGCTCGTGGCCGACACGCAGCGGCGGGGCATCGTGGTGGAGGCGTACTCACCGCTCGGCCAGGGGGCGGACCTGTCCGCGCCCGCGGTGGCGCGAGCCGCGGCCACGCTCGGCGCGACCCCGGCGCAGGTCGTCCTGCGCTGGCACCTCGACCGAGGGCACGTCGTCATCCCGAAGTCCGGCCGGCCCGAGCGCATCGCGGAGAACCTCGCCGCGGTGGGTGTGCACCTCGACGGGCAGGTGCTCGACGGCATCACGGCCCTCGACGCCGGTGCCCGCCTCGGTGGCGACCCCGCCACCTTCGCCCTGAGCCAGATCCGCTAGCCGACCCGAGGAGGAGAGCTCGATGGCGAGGACCCCTGCTCCCACCGCGCCGCGCACCACCGGCCC
>NZ_JAAALN010000163.1 GCF_009906795.1 Kineococcus siccus | reverse complement strand
CTCCCGCGGTCGGCGACCTGGGCGTCGGCGCGATGTCCGGCATCGCGCCGACGCCCAGGTCGCCGACCGCGGGAGCACCCGCGCCGAGCAGGGCCGGCGCCAGGTAGCAGACCACCTCGTCGACCAGCCCCGCGCGCCAGAAGGCCGCGGCGACCGTGGGCCCGCCCTCGAGCAGGACCGTGCGGACCTCCTCGGCCGCCAGGGCCTGCAGGGCCGCGCGCGGGTCGTGGGTGCGCAGGTGCAGGGTCTCGGCGCGCGCGTCGAGCAGCCGGGAGCCGACGGGCAGGTCGCGGTGGCCCAGGACCACGCGCAGCGGCTGGCGGCCGGGCACGTCGGCGCCGTCGGCGCGGACCGTGAGGGCGGGGTCGTCGGCCAGGGCGGTGCCCGTGCCGACGAGGACGGCGTCGTGCGCCGCGCGCAGCCGGTGCACGTCGGCGCGCGCGGCGCGGCCGGTGATCCAGCGGCTGGACCCGTCCGCGGCGGCGGCGCGGCCGTCCAGCGTCGAGGCCCACTTCCACGTCACCCAGGGCCGGCCGCGGCCGACCGCGGTCCCCCACCGCTCGTTCAGCCGCTCGGCCTCCGCGGCCAGGACCCCCACCTCGACGTCGACGCCCGCGCCGCGCAGCACGGCGGCGCCCCCGGCGGCCCGCGGGTTCGGGTCGGCCGCGGCGACGACGACGCGCGTGACGCCGGCATCCAGCAGCGCCCCCGTGCACGGGGCCGTGCGGCCCGTGTGCGCGCACGGCTCGAGGGTGACCACGGCCGTCATCCCGGCCGCCGGGCCGGCCAGGGCGCGCAGCGCGGCGACCTCGGCGTGCGGCGTGCCGGCCCCCGCGTGGAAGCCCTCGGCGCGGACGGTGCCGCTCGCGTCGAGGAGGACGCAGCCGACGCGCGGGTTGGGCCCCGTCGCGGGGCCGCGGGCGGCGAGCTCGAGCGCGCGGCGCATGGCCGCGGTCTCCGCTGTGCTGGACAGTTCGTGCCCCCTGCGCGTCGACGGGTCCGGGACGGACTCCGGGGGGGCGCGGGGGTGCGCAGCAGCGCACCTCCGACGGGTGCCGGGGCAGGGCGCAGCAGGGCGCCCCGCAGCGGCACCGCGTGCTGCCTCTCATCCGGACTGTCACCGTCGGTCCCGGAGTTCCACCGGGTCAGCCCCCGCCGAGGCGGGGGCTCGCGGACTGTCACCGCCGGTTCGGGTTTCCACCGACCCCGGAGCACGCGTGTCGTTCGGTTCTCGGCCTCAGTGTGCCACGGGGGCCCGCGGCGGCCGCGGCCCCTCCGGGCGCCCGCTCAGTGCGCGCAGGCCGCCGTCGCGAGGGCGCGCAGCTCGGTGATCGCGCCGGCCGCGTCCTCGGCCCCGTAGACCGCGGACCCGGCCACGAACACGTCCGCGCCCGCCTCGGCCGCGCGCTCCACGGTCCGGGTGGAGACGCCCCCGTCGACCTGCAGCCACACCTCCAGCCCGGCGGCGCCGATGGCCTGCCGGGCGCGGCGGATCTTCGGCAGGGTCACGTCGAGGAAGCTCTGCCCGCCGAAGCCGGGCTCCACCGTCATCACCAGCAGCATGTCCAGCTCGGGCAGGAGGTCGGTCACGGCCTCGACGGGTGTCGCGGGCTTGAGCGCCATCCCTGCGCGGGCGCCGTGGCGGCGCAGCTCGCGCGCGAGCCGGACGGGCGCCGCGGCGGCCTCGGCGTGGAAGGTCACGCTCTGCGCGCCCACCTCGGCGTACGCGGGGGCCCAGCGGTCCGGGTCCTCGATCATGAGGTGGCAGTCCAGCGGCACGGGCGTGACGGCCAGCAGCGCCTCGACGACGGGCAGGCCCAGGGTGAGGTTGGGGACGAAGTGGCCGTCCATCACGTCCACGTGCGCCCAGTCGGCCATGGAGATCCGCTGCAGCTCCGCCGCGAGGTGGGCGAAGTCCGCGGACAGGATGCTGGGGCTGACCTGGATCGTCACGCCGGAACCCTAGGGCTTGCGCGCCACGTCGGCCGGGCGGAGGTCGGCGACGTCGCCCACGCCCATCTGCCGCAGGGTCGTGACCAGCTCGTCGTGCAGGCGCTGGAGCACCGCGGAGACGCCCTCGCTCCCGCCGGAGGCCAGGCCCCACATGACGGGCCGCCCGACGTGCACGGCGCGCGCACCCAGCGCGAGCGCCGCGGCGACGTGGTGGCCGGCGCGCAGGCCCGAGTCGACGTGCACCTCCACCTCGCCGCCCACCTCGGCGACGACCTCGGGCAGCGCGGCGGCCGACGTGACCGAGGTGCCCAGTCGTCGCCCGCCGTGCGTGGACACGAGGACCGCGGCGGCGCCGGCGTCGACGCAGCGGCGGGCGTCGCGCGCCGTCAGGACGCCCTTGACCGCGACGGGCAGCCCGCCGCTGACCTCGCGCAGCCAGCCGATGACGTCCGGGGTCAGGTCCTCGGCGGAGCGCAGGCCGTGCGGCCCGGCGGACTCCAGCTCGGCGGCCGTGAGGTTGACCAGGCGCGCCTTGCCGGGCGTGTCGGGCCACTCGGTCGGCTCGATGCCCGGCAGCGCGGGCGCGAGCGCGGTGGTGTCCACCGTCAGCGCGAGCGCCCGCGCGCCCGCCGTGGCGGCCCGCTCGACGAGGCGCTGCGTGAGCGAGCGGTCCTGCATGACGTACACCTGGTACCACCACGGGGCGCCCGTCCCGGCGACGTCGGCGAAGTGCACCCCGGTGTTGGTGGACACCCCGAGCAGCGAGCCGTGCTCGGCGACGGCGCGGCCCGTGAGGACCTCGCCCTCGGGCCGCGCCGCGACCTGCTGGGCCATGGGCGCGACGAGCACGGGCGTGCGCACCCGGGTGCCGAGGACGTCGACCGCGGTGCCGATCGTCGTGGTGTCGTGCAGGACGCTGGGCCGCAGCCGGAGGTCCTCCCACGCGGCGAGGCCCTCCCGCAGGCACTCCCCGCCGCCCGCGGAGCCGCGGTAGTAGGCGGCCACGTAGGCGGGCAGGAGCGCGTCGGCGCGCTCGGCGATCTCGTCGACCCAGGTCACGGCGACCATCCTGCCGCGCGTCAGGACGTGCGGCGCAGCAGGGCCACGTGCATGGCGTCGGTGCCGTGGGTGTGCGGCCACAGCTGCACCGCCGTGCCGGCGGCCGCGCCGGGGACGTCGACGAGGCCCGCGAGGACGGCCGGGGTGTCGAGGCGCTCGACGCGCTGCCCCTTCCTGGCCGCGGCCTTCAGGACGTCGTCCACCACGAGCCGCGTCTCGGCGAGGACGGGCGAGCAGGTCGCGTAGGCGACCACGCCGCCGGGGCGCACGGCGTCCAGCGCGGAGGCCAGCAGCGAGCGCTGCAGCGGGCCGAGGCCGCCGAGGTCCGCCGGCCGCCGCCGCCAGCGGGCCTCGGGACGCCGGCGCAGCGCCCCCAGCCCCGTGCAGGGCGCGTCCACGAGGACCCGGTCGTAGTGACCGGGCTCGTCGTCGCCGACCTGGCGACCGTCGGTGACGCGCACCTCGACGGGGCCGCCCGGCCCCTCGGGCACGGCGCGCAGCGACGAGCGGACGAGCTCGGCGCGGTGGCCCGCGATCTCCACGGCCGTCAGGTGGGCGCCGCGCTGCACGGCGAGCGCGGCGAGCAGGGCGGCCTTGCCGCCGGGGCCGGCGCACAGGTCCAGCCACCGCTCGTCGCGGCCCTCGACCTCCGCGCGCGCCAGCAGGTGCGCAACGAGCTGGCTGCCCTCGTCCTGCACGCGGGCCTTGCCGTCGCGCACCGCGGGGACCTTGCCCGGGTCGCCGTGGCGCAGGACGGCACCCGTGGGGGACCACCGCCCGGCCCGCACGTCGACCGCGGAGTGCGGGGCCGTGAGGTCCTCGACGCTCGCGAGGCCCGGCAGCGCGGACAGCGCGACGGCCGCGGGCTCGTTGTCGGCCTCCAGCAGCTCGCGCAGCTCGGCCGGGTCGTGCCCGTGCGCGCGCAGCGCCTCGCGCAGGCTCCGCACGACCCACTCCGGGTGGGAGAACCGGACGGCGAGGTGCCCGTCGGGGTCGTCCGCCTCGTCGGGGGCGACCTCGTCGAGCCAGGGGCCGAGCTCGTGACCCGCGACGCGGCGCAGGACGGCGTTGACCAGCCCGGAGGGGCCCGTGCCCAGCTCGTTGCGCGCGATGGCCACCGACGTCGCGACGGCCGCGTGGTCAGGTACCCGCATGGCCAGCAGCTGGTGCGCGCCCATCCGCAGGGTGTCGAGCACCCCGGCGTCGAGGTCCTCCAGCGGCCGGTCGATGACGGTCGCGATGAGCGCGTCGTAGCTGCCCCGCCCGCGCAGGACGCCGTAGGTCAGCTCGGTCGCGAAGCCCGCGTCGCGGCCCCGGACCCCGCGCTGGCGCAGGGCCTTGGGCAGGGCGAGGTTGGCGTAGGCGTCCTCCTGGGCGACGGCGCGCAGCACGTCGAAGGCGACCTGGCGGGCCGCGTCGACGGAGGTGAAGCGGTCCCGCTTGACGCCCGTGCGCTCGCCCGCGGCGTCGCGCTTGCCGGCCCCCGGGCGGTCCGGGCGGCCGCCACGGGTGCGGGCGTCGCCCCGGGGACCGCCCCCGCCGCGCTCGGGTCGTCCGCCGCGCGCCGGCGGCCTGCTGCCCGCTCCGCTGGACTCGCTCACTGCAGTTCCTCCTGCTCCTCGGGCCGCACACCGCGCGCCCAGTCGATCCCGGACATGACCCGCTTGCCCGCGGGCTGCACGCCGGTCAGCTCCAGCAGTCCCTCGCCCGTCCCCAGCAGCACCCGGCGGCGCTCGACGCGCAGCCGCCCCGGCGCCAGCGGCTCGCCCTCGACGGGCAGGACCTCCGTGACCTTCAGGCGCTGACCGCGGAACGTCGTCCACGCGCCCGGGTCGGGGGTGCAGCCGCGCACGCGCCGGTCGACGTCGACCGCGCTCGCGGTCAGGTCGACGCGCGCCTCCTCCACGGTGATCTTGGGGGCGAGGCTGACGCCCTCGGCCGGCTGGGGCTCGGCCGTCGCCGTCCCGGCCGCCAGGGCGTCCAGCGTCCGCACGAGCAGCTCGGCGCCGCTCACGGCGAGCCGCCCCAGCACCTCGCCCGCGGTGTCGCGGGGCCGGACCTCCTCGGTGAGGCGGCCCAGCACCGGCCCGGTGTCGAGGCCCTCCTCCAGCTGGAACACGCACGCGCCCGTCACGGCGTCGCCGGCCATCAGCGCGCGCTGCACGGGGGCGGCGCCGCGCCACGCGGGCAGCAGCGAGAAGTGCAGGTTCACCCAGCCGAGCCGCGGGACGTCGAGCGCCGCGCGGGGCACGAGCGCTCCGTAGGCGACGACGGGGCACACGTCCGGCGCGAGGTCCGCGAGCGCCGCGAGGAAGTCCGGTTCGGCGGGCCGGCGCGGCTGCAGCACGGGCAGCCCCACCGCGCGGGCCCGTTCGGCCACGGGTGAGGCGACCGGGCGCCGGCCCCGGCCCGCGGCGGCGTCGGGGCGGGTGAGGACGGCGACGACCTCGTGGGAGGAGTCGAGCAGCGCGTCGAGGCTGGTGACCGCGACGTCGGGGGTCCCGGCGAGGACGAGCCGCACTACCTCGCCTGACCGAAGGTGGCGTGCGGGCTGACCCGGACCTGCGGGACCTCCTGGCCGAGCCACTCCGCTTCGCGGACGGCCTTGAGCGCGAGCTTGCGCTGCGCCTTGTCCAGGCGGTCGATGAAGAGGACGCCGTCGAGGTGGTCGGTCTCGTGCTGGATCGCGCGGGCCTTGTACTCCGAGCCGGAGACGGTGATCGGCTCGCCGTGCATGTCGAACCCGCGCGCGACGACGTGCAGCGAGCGCCTGGTGTCGGCGATGATCCCCGGGAACGACAGGCAGCCCTCGTCGCCCTCCTGGCACTCGTCGGAGAGCTCCAGGACGGGGTTCACGAGGTGACCGATCTCGTCGTCGGCGTGGTAGGTGAACACGCGCAGGGAGACACCCAGCTGCGGGGCGGCGAGGCCGCCGCCGGGGGCCGCGAGCATCGTCTCCTCGAGGTCCTTGACGAGCTGGCGGAGCTCCTTGTCGAAGGTGGTGACCTCCTCCGCGCGCTGGCGGAGGACGGGGTCCCCGAAGAGTCGGATCGGCTGGATCGCCACGGTTCTCCCTGGACTCGGCGTGCTGACGTGCGGGCCCGAGTCTACGGGCCGCCCGGACACCCCCGGCCCGGCCGCGGCCGGCGACGGCGGGCCCGCTCGCCGCCCCGCGCGGTGCCTGCGAGGATCCCGCCGGGGCCCACCCGAGCCCTGCGGGGACGAGACGACCGACGACGGGACGCACGCGATGGAGCGACGCAGGCTGGGCCGGCTGGGGCACGAGAGCTCGGTCCTCATCTACGGGGGCGCCGCGCTGGGCGGCGTCGACCAGGACACCGCCGACGTCTCCGTCCAGGAGGCCCTGGACGGCGGGATCAACCACTTCGACGTCGCGGCGAGCTACGGCGACGCGGAGCTGCGGCTGGGACCGTGGATGGCGCGCATCCGCGACCGGGTGTTCCTGGCCACCAAGACGGGCGACCGCGACCGCGAGGGCGCCTGGGCGTCGATCAACCGCTCGCTGGAGCGCCTGCAGACCGACCACGTCGACCTCATCCAGCTGCACGCCGTGGGCGACCTCGACGAGCTCGACCGGGTCACCGGGCCCGGTGGTGCCCTGGAGGCCGCCGTGCGCGCGCAGGAGGAGGGACTGGTGCGCGCCGTCGGGATCACCGGCCACGGCACGGGCGCCGCGCAGACCCACCTGGAGGGCCTGCGCCGCTTCCCCTTCGCCTCGGTCCTCACGCCGCTGAACCCCGTGCTGTGGCGGGAGGAGACCTTCCGCGACGCCTACACCGCGCTCGTCGCCGAGGTGCAGCGCCAGGACGCCGCACTCATGACGATCAAGACGGTCTCGCGGCGCAACTGGCCCGACGGGACCACGCAGGGCCACTACGCCACCTGGTACGAGCCGTACGACGACGCGCAGCGCATCCGCGCTGCCGTGTCGTGGGTGCTGGCGCACCCCGAGGTGACGGGCCTCGCCACGGCCGGGGACGTCCGCCTGCTGGGCATGGTCCTGGCGGGCGAAGGCGACCGGATGCCCGCGGAGGAGGCCGAGACCGCGCTCCTCGACGACCCGGAGTACTCGTCGCCGTTCCTCAACTCCATCTGATGGCCCCGGGCGACACCACGGGGACGGCCGAGGTCGTCCACACCGCCGACGGCCTGACGCCGACCGACCGCGAGGAGCTGGAGGACCTCGTGGCCGCGGTCCGCGCGGCCGTCCCGACGGGGCGGCTGGGCGTCGCGTTCTCGGGCGGGGTGGACTCCTCCGTCCTGCTCGCCCTCGCCGTGCGCGCCCTCGGGCCGGCGCGGGTGGTCGCGCTGCTCGGGGTCTCCCCCAGCCTCGCCGTCGACGAACGCGTGGCGGCGCACGACGTCGCCCGCAGCGCGGGAGCGTCGCTGGTGGAGCTGGAGACCCGCGAGGGCGACAACCCGGACTACCGCCGCAACGGCCCGGACCGCTGCTTCTTCTGCAAGGACGAGCTGTTCGCGACCATCGACCGCGACGTCGTGGCGGCGCACGGGCTGAGCGCGGTCGCCTACGGGGAGAACGCCGACGACGCCCGCCGCCCGGACCGCCCCGGGTCGCGGGCGGCGACCGAGCACGCCGTCCTGCGGCCGCTGGCCGACGCGGGCGTGGACAAGGCGCAGGTGCGGCGGTTCGCCACCGCGCTGGGCCTGCCGAACGCGCACAAGCCGGCCGCCCCGTGCCTCGCCTCGCGCATCCCCCACTTCAGCGAGGTGACCCCGGAGAAGCTCGCCCAGGTCGACGCCGCCGAGTCGGGGTTGCGGCGTCTCGGCCTGGGCGACGTGCGGGTCCGCCACCACGGGGAGATCGCCCGCCTGGAGGTTCCCGTCGCGGACATCGTGCGGGTCGTGGGCGAGGAGTTCCGCGAGGACGTCCTGCGGGCCGTGCGCTCGGCCGGGTTCCGGTTCGTGGCGCTCGACCTCGCGGGCATCCAGTCCGGCGCCTTCACGCTGCCGCTGGTGGGCGTGCGTGGCGCCTGAGCCCCTCGCCGGGTCGTGGACCCCGGCCGAACCGCTGGCCGCGTTCGCCGACCTCGACCACGACCGCGCCGCCCGTCGCGGTCTGGCCGAGGCCGTGCTCTGCGAACCCAAGACCGTCGAGCAGGTGCGGGCGATCGCGGTCGACCTGCGGGAACGCGGCGCCCGCACGCTGTTCACGCGGGTGACGGCCGAGCAGGCCGACGCCCTCGCCGAGGTGCTGCCCGACGCGGCCTCCGACCGGCTCGCGCGGCTGGTGGCCTGGCCCGCGCAACCCCCTCCCGCCACGGGCGGGCTCGTCGTCGTGGCGTGCGCGGGCACCTCCGACCTCTCCGTCGCCCGCGAGGCGGCGCTCACCGCCCGCCACCTGGGGCGCGAGGTCGTCGAGGTCGTGGACGTGGGCGTCGCGGGGCTGCACCGCGTCCTGGGTCACCTCGACCTGCTGCGCTCGGCGCAGGTCGTCGTGGTCGCCGCGGGCATGGACGGCGCGCTGCCCAGCGTGGTGGCGGGCCTCGTGGAAGCGCCGGTCGTGGCCGTGCCGACGTCGGTGGGCTACGGCGCCGCGTTCGGCGGGGTGGCCCCGCTGCTGACGATGCTCTCCTCCTGCGCCCCCGGGGTCGCCGTCGTGAACATCGACAACGGTTACGGCGCAGGTCACCTTGCCGCGCAGATCGCGCGCTACGCGCCTGCCTGAGCGGTCTCGGCCGTCCGGTGTGACGGCAGACCCCGGCTCACCGGCTCATCGTGCCCCGCCACGAGCAGCGTGGGCGACGACGTTGCCAGGTTCGCTAGGGGCGCGATCGGGCGGTGGTTCCCCCCCTCAGAGGAGCCGGCAGCCGGTCAGAACGGTGGTGGGGAATCGTCGTCCGGTGGTGGTGGTGGTGGTGGTGGTGCAGACCGGCGGGGGCGTGCATCAGTGCGGCGTCGGTGCGCGGCGGTGGTTTCGTAGACGTACTGGGTCTTGAAGCGGTGGTGGGTGCGGCACAACGCCTGCAGGTTGCCGGCGGTGCTGCGTCCTTCGGGCCAGGCGACGATGTGGTCGAGGTCGCAGTCGAGGGCGGGGACCCGGCAGCCCATCCCTTGGCAGGTGTCGTCGCGGGCGGTCACGAACCGGCGCAGCGCGGCGGTGGGGCGGTAGGCGGTGGCGGCGACGTCGATGACGTCGCGGGTGCCGGGGGCGGTGACCACCGCCCGCCAGCACGCCCCGGCGTCGCCGGCCAGCTCCCGGGCGACGGGGGCGGGGACCGGGCCGAGGCCGGCGATGAATCCGTCGTGCTCGTCGAGGCCGGCGAGGGTGGAAGCGTCGACGCTCACGTGGACCTGCACGCTGGAGGCGGGGCGGTGAGTGCGGCCCGTCGCCACCGGGTGCTCGGCGTCGGCGGGGGTGGTCGAGTCGCTGCGGGCGGGGACCTCGCACGCCTGGGACTGGCGGGTGAGGCCGTCGGCGATGAGGTCGGCGACGGCGTCGTTGGCCCGGGTCGCGTGGTCGCGGGCGTCGGCGAGTCCGGCGGCGCTCTCGGCGTCGGCGGTGGCGTCGGCCGCAGCGGTGGCGAACGCCTTCAGCCGGATCGCGTCAGCAAGGGGCAGCACGAGGGTGACGTGGGCGAAGGTGTCGTCCTCGCAGACCTCGACGGTGAGTTCCCGGGTGGCTTCGGGTCGGCTGATGGTGACCGCGACGAA
>NZ_JAAALN010000162.1 GCF_009906795.1 Kineococcus siccus | reverse complement strand
GGGTGGCGCCGGCCGCCTGCTCGAGGCGGTCCTGCGCCGCGGTGGCCGAGGCGACGGCCTCCGTCAGGCGCGTCTGCGCCTGCCCGTAGGCCGCGAAGTCACCCCGCTGCAGCGCCGCGGCGGAGTCCGCGATCGCCTGCCGCGCGGTGTCCAGGGCCGTGTCCAGCTGCTGCTGCGCGGTCTGGTCGGTGGGCGCGCCCGAGGGCGCCGGCGACGCGGTCGGCGACGGGGTGCCCCCGTCGGCGGGCGGCGTCCCCTGGTCGGGGGCCTGCGCCCCCGACTGCCCGCCGAACACCTGGTTCAGGGCGTCGTCGAGGGTGTCGGCGATGGCGATCCGCTCGCCGAACACGGCCACGACCTTGCGCAGCTGCGGGAAGGAGTTGCTGCCCGTGCTCCGCGCGTACACCGGCTCCACGTACAGCAGACCCCCGCCGACGGGCAGGGTCAGCAGGTTGCCGTTGATGACCTCCGACCCGGCGCCGAGGCCCAGCAGCCGGATCGCCTCGGCGACCTGGGCGTTGGACTGGATGTTGTTCTGCACCTGCACGGGACCCGGGACCGTGGAGGACTGCGGCAGCTCCAGCAGGCGGACCTTGCCGTAGTCGGGGTTCTTCTCCCCGCCCGTCGACCCGGCGTTGGAGTTCACGGCCGCGAAGCCCGTGAGGATCTGGCTGCCGGAACCCGTGGCGTTGCGCAGCGGCACGTAGTTCGTCGTCAGGCTGAACGACGGGGTCGTCGTCCCCGGCATCTGCAGCGTCAGGTAGTACGGCGGCTGCGCGGGCGCCGTGACGCCCTCGGCCGTGTCCTTGGTCGGGTCGCTGGGCACGTCCCAGAAGTCCTGGCCGGTGAGGAACGAGCTCGCGTCCGTGACGTGGTAGCGGGCCAGCACCTCGCGCTGCACCTTGAACATGTCCTGCGGGTAGCGCAGGTGGCTCATGAGGTCGCCGTCGATGTCCGCGAGCGGCTTCACGGCCTGCGGGAAGGCCTTCATCCACGCGCGCAGCACCGGGTCCTGGTCGTCCCAGGCGTACAGCGTGACCTGACCCGTGTAGGCGTCGACGGTGGCCTTGACCGAGTTCCGGACGTAGTTCACCGTGCGGTCCTGCAGGGCCTGGACGCTGTTCTGCGTCTGCGTCAGGGAGTCCTCGGTGACCTCGCCGAGCGCGGTCGTCGCCGAGTACGGGTAGGACGCCGACGTCGTGTAGGCGTCGAGGACCCAGAGGACCTTGCCGTCCACGACGGCCGGGTAGGCGTCGCCGTCCAGGGTCAGCCACGGGGCGACCTTCTCGACCCGCTCGCGCGGCGTGCGGTCGTAGAGGATCTTCGACTCGGCGTTGACCGAGGAGGACAGCAGGATGTTCTGGTCGCCGAACTTCAGCGCGTACGCGGCCTTGCGCACGAGGCCGCCGACGTCCACGCCGCCGTCGCCCTCGTACGTCGTCGTCGCGTAGCCCTGGGCGCTGTTGTCCGGGTAGTCGATCTCGACGGGGTTCTTGTCGGCCGGCCCGCCCACGATCGAGTAGCTCGTGGTGCCCTCGCCGAAGTAGATGCGCGGCTCGTAGTCGCCGAGCTCGCCCGAGGACGGGATGTTGGCCTCGAAGTAGTCCGGCCGGCCGTCGGGCGCGCGCTCGTTGCCGCGCGCCGCGACCACGCCGTAGCCGTGGGTGTAGACGGTGTGCTCGTTGACCCAGTTGCGCTGGGCCGCACCCAGCCCGCCGAGGTTCAGCTCGCGCGCCGCGATCACGGTGTCCTGGGTCGTCCCGCCGAGGTCGTAGCGGTCCACGTCGAGGGTCTCGGGGAACTGGTAGTAGTTGCGCTGGGCCTGCGTCTGCTGGAAGGCGGCGGAGACGACGGAGGGGTCGAGCAGCCGGATCCCGGGGATCGTCTGGGCGTCCTGGCGCAGCTGGTTCTGCGTGACCGTCGTGTCCGCGACGTACTCGCTGACCTCGCTGTCCGCCACGTCGTAGGCGTCGCGGGTCGCGCTGATGTTGCGCTGCACGTACGTCTGCTCGAGCGCCTGCCGGTTCGGGGTGACCTGGAAGCGCTGCACGGCCCAGGGGTAGATGCCCCCGACGGCGATGGCGCAGACCACGAGCAGGGCGGTGCCGATGCCGGGCAGGCGCCACGACGCGCCGACGGCCGCCGCGACGAAGAGGAAGGCCACGAGCACCGCGACGATCGCCAGGATCGCCTTCGCGGGCAGGACGGCGGACACGTCGGTGTAGCTCGGGCCCACGACGCCCTCGATGTTGATGTGCGTGGACGCCGACGTCATGAGCTCGTAGCGGTCCAGCCAGTACCCGGCCCCGCGCAGCAGCAGGAACAGCGCCGCCAGCACCGCGAGGTGGATGCGCGCCGCGCGGGTCGTGCGCGGGCCGCCCCCGGACAGGCGCAGCCCGCCGTAGAGGTAGTGCGTCGCGAGCGCCGCGACGCCGGCCAGCACGACGGCCGCCGACAGGAAGCTCACGAGGAAGGCGACCCACGGCAGCGTGAAGACGTAGAAGCCGTTGTCCATGCCGAACTGCGGGTCCTCGGTCCCGAAGTCGACGCGGTTGACGAAGAGCAGCAGCGTCTGCCACTGGCTCATCGCCACCGAGCCGCCGAAGAGGCCCGTGGCGACCGACAGCACGATGACGACGAGGCGCCGCAGCGGCTCGAGCGACTCGCGGTAGCGGTCCAGCCCGGCCTGCTCGGTGGAGATCGGCGCGTAGATCGGCCGGCTCCGGTAGCCGACGGTCAGCGAGACCGCGACGGCCGCGGCCAGCAGGCCGCCACCGACGACGAACAGCGCGATCTGGAGCCACAGCCGCGTGGTGAAGGTCTGCAGGAAGCCCAGCTGCTCGTACCACCAGACGTCGGTGGCCACGCGGGAGGCGATCACGACGGCGACGAGGATGCCGGCCAGGACGAGCACGGTCGGCAGCAGTGCCCCGCGGCGTCGCCGGCGCAGGACGGGCCGGGACGGCGGGCGCGAAGGGAAGCTCACGACTCAGCAACTTACAAGCAGTGCTCCGCGTGCCCGCGCCGACGCATCGTGACCTCTCCGTCACCACCGCGGTCACCACCGCGCGGCCTCGGGGCGCTCGGGCCCGGACCGCCGCGTGGCGGGCGTGCCACCATGGCCGCCCGTGAGCGAGCCGCACCTGCCCCCGACGCCGTCCCCGATCCCCGCGCCGACGCCGGTCCCGACGCCCGACACCGGCGGGCTGTGGCGCGCCGTCGCCGAGATCGAGCGCCACGTGGCCGCCGACGGGTGGGGCGCGGGCGTCCGCCTCTTCGCCCTCGTGCGCACCGCCGAGGCCCTGCGCCGCGACCCGGGCCTCGCCGACCGCCTCCCCGCGAACGTCGTGGCCGACGCCGAGGCCGACCCCGGCCACCTGACGTCGGTGGAGCAGGAGGGCGTCCCGGAGGTCGGCGAGCTCGACGACCTCCTGGGCCAGCTGGCCTGGCCCGCGGGCGTGGACGGCGCCGCCGTCGTCGTCGAGCGCATCCTCGTGCCGCCGGACGCCGAGGCGGAGGTGCGCGCGGCCGTGGGCCCCGAGGACGAGCGGGCGCGGGCCAGCGCCCTGGCCGCCCACCCCGCGGCGGAGGACGTCCGCATCGCCGTGGGCGTCCTGCGCGACGGCCGCCACGAGTGCGCCGTGCGCAGCCGGTCGAAGGACTCCGACGGCGAGGTGCGCACGGGCGCCGACCTCGTGCCGGGCCTCGTCAGCGCCCTCCAGGCCACCCTGGAGGACTGAGGCGGGCGGGCCGCGAGGGGGTGCCGCAGGTCGGCAGGCTCGCCCCGCGGCCGGCGCCGATGGCCTCCACGGCCGCGCGCGCCCCGTCCAGCGTGGTGATCGGGACGACGGTGATGCCGGCGGGCGTCGCGCCCGCGACCTGCGGGCACTCGGGCGCGGGTGCGAGGAACCAGCGCGCACCCTCGGCGCGGGCGCCGATCACCTTCTGCCGCAGGCCGCCGATGACGCCGACCGCGCCGTTCGCGTCGATGGTGCCGGTGCCCGCGATGTGCTGCCCGCCCGTCATCGACCCCGGCGTCAGCTCGTCGACGATCCCGAGCGCGAACATCGTGCCCGCGCTGGGCCCGCCGACGTCGTCGATGGCGATGTCGATCTGGAACGGGAACGTGTAGTCGACCTCGGGGGCCACGCCCAGGCGCGTCGCGCCGTCCACGGCGTAGGTCCGCGTCGTCACGGTGCGGGGGGCGTCACCGCGGCGCAGGCCCAGCTCGACCGCGGCGCCCGGCTCCAGCGCCGACACGGCCGCGCGCAGCGCCTCGAAGTCGGCCACGGCGCGGCCGTCGACGGCGGTCACGACGTCGCCCGGGCGCAGCACGGCCGCGGCGGGGGCGGCCGGGTCGACCGCCGCCACGCGCAGCGTCGTGGTCGCCGGGACGGGGATGCCGAGCTCCGCGAGCGCGGCGACCTTCGCGCTCTCCTGCGACCCCGTCATCTCCGCGCTGCTCTGGGCGTCGGCCTGCTGCTGCGTCTGCTCCGGCGGGAAGTAGACGGCGCGCGGCACGACGCTGACGTCCGGGTCGCGCCACGCCGTCAGCAGCTCGGGCAGGCTCATCTCCAGCCCGGGCCCGCCCCGCAGCGACACCGTCGTGAAGTCGAGCTCGCCGTCCGTCGGGTACGTCGGGGCCCCCGTGATCGTGATGAGCCCCCGCTCCGCCGACGGGCTGCCGGACGACGACGGGCTCCCGGACGACGACGGGCTCCCGGACGACGACGGGCTCCCGGACGACGACGGGCTCCCGGACGACGACGGACTCCCGGACGACGACGGTGCGGTGCCCGACGACGACGGTGCGGTGCCCGACGACGACGGACCCGTGGTGGTGGGACCGGCCGGCGCGGGAGCGGTCACGTCGCGGACCGGCCCGGGGCTCAGCGCGACGTAGGGCACGGGCACGAGCGTGAGCAGGGAGGCCAGCAGGACGGTCAGCACGGCCGAGGCCGCCAGCAGGACGTTGCGGGGGCCGGCTGCGGCGGCGGGGCCGTCGTCGAGGCGATCCGCCGGGACCTCGCCGGGCCCGGACGGCGTCGCTGGCTGCACCGCCCCACCGTAGGCCAGCGCCCGGCGGTGTCCGCCCGGGGCGGACAGCGCCCTCGCGACGGAACGCGGCGCCGCGGCCGTTCGTCGGTCTGGGCGCGGGGGGGCCAGAATGGCCCCGACCCGGCGATGCACTGGAGGAGCGACGTGGACCAGCGAGGCGACGACGGGCCCGAGGGCCCCGACGACGACCGGAACCACGGGGACGCGCCCGACGGGGGCTCCGTGGACCGTCCCGGCGGCGGCCAGCCCGGCTTCCGCCCGTCCGGCACCCCGGGACCGACCGGTGGCTCCGGCTCCGGCTCCGGCAACCCCCTCGAGGACCTGCTCGGTCCCCTCTTCGCCGGTGGCGGCTTCCCCGGCGGCGGCCTGCCGGGCGGTGGTCTGCCGCCGGGGTTCCCCGCGGGCATCCCCGGCCTGGGCGAGGGCTTCGACCCCGCGATGATGGGGCAGGTCCTGGGGCAGCTGCAGAAGTTCCTGTCCTCCTCGGGCGACTCCCCCGTCAACTGGGAGGTCGCGCACGACGTGGCCCGTCAGGCGGCCGCGCAGACCGGTGACCCGACGCCCGGTGCGGCCGACCGCCGCGCGGTCGAGGACGCCCTGCGCGTGGCCGACCTCTGGCTCGACGGCGTGACGGACATGGACCAGCCGAGCACCACGACCGACTCGTGGAGCCGCGCGGAGTGGGTCGAGCGGACCATGCCGGTCTGGCGCCAGCTCGTCGAGCCGGTGGCCGCCAACGTCGCGACGGCCATGGCCGACGCGATGGCCCAGCAGGCCCCGCCGGAGATGGCCGCGATGCTCGGCTCGGCCGGGCAGATGCTGCGCCAGGTCGGCGGCGGCGTGTTCGGCATGCAGGTGGGCCAGGCCATCGGGACGCTCGCGGGCGAGGTCCTCAGCACCACCGACATCGGGCTGCCGCTGGCGCCGGCCGGGAAGGCGGCGCTGCTGCCCGCCAACCTGGCGTCCTTCGCCGAGGGCCTCGAGGTCCCGCTGGACGAGGTGCGCCGCTACGTCGCGCTGCGCGAGGCGGCCCACCAGCGCCTGTTCGCGCACGTGCCGTGGCTGCGGGCGCACCTGCTCGGGACGGTCGAGAGCTTCGCGCGGGGCATCCGCGTGGACGGCGAGCGGATCGCGGAGGCCGCGAGCTCCGTGGACCCGTCGAACCCCGAGTCGCTGCAGGAGGCGCTGTCGTCGGGCATCTTCGAGCCCGAGAGCACGCCCGAGCAGAAGGCCGCGCTGGCGCGGCTCGAGACGGCGCTGGCCCTGGTCGAGGGCTGGGTCGACCACGTCGTCGACGAGGCCGCCGCCCGCGTCCTGCCGCACGCCGCGGCGCTGCGCGAGACCGTCCGGCGCCGCCGGGCCACGGGCGGGCCGGCCGAGCACGCGTTCGCGGTGCTCGTGGGGCTCGAGCTCCGCCCGCGCCGGGCCCGCGAGGCCGCGGGCCTGTGGGAGCTGCTGCAGCAGCGCGCCGGCGCGGACGGCCGCGACGCCGTGTGGGACCACCCGGACCTGCTCCCGACCGCGGACGACCTCGACGACCCGGCCGCGTTCGCCGACCGGCGCACCGGGGCCGTGGGCGAGCTGCCCGCCGGCGACGACATCGACGCGGCGCTGCGGGACCTGCTCGACGGGGGGACCGGCGACGGGCCGGACGGGAACGGGCCGGACGGCGACGGGAACGGGCCGGACGGCCCTCGCCCGCAGGGGTGACGCCGCGCGGCGGGGGCGAGCGCCCCCGCCGCGTCCGGCAGCGCCGCGTCCGTCAGCGCCGGTGCGTCAGCGCCGGGTGCGTGCCGGTGCGTCCAGCACGACCGTCTCGGTGCTCGTGTCGCGCGCTTCGAGCGCGGCGACCCCGACCTCGTCCGCCCCCTCGTCGTCGAGCAGGTCGTCCACCCCCTCGGGGGCGTCGGGACGACCGGCGGCGAAGTCCGTCCCGGCCAGGAAGCCCCGCGCCCGCTCGGTGCGGGGGTAGGCCTCCAGCAGGGCCCAGAAGTGCCGGCTGTGCGTCGGCACGAGCAGGTGCGCGAGCTCGTGAAGCAGCACGTAGTCGAGGACCCAGCCCGGCATGCCCTGCAGGCGGGTCGACAGGCGGATGCTCCCGTCGGCGGGGGTGCAGGATCCCCAGCGGTTGAGCTGGTTGTCGACCCAGACCACGCTGGACGGGTGCGCGAGGTCGTCGAGGTAGCGCCGCGACAGCTCCTGCGCCCGCTGGAGCAGCACGTCCTCGTGCGGGTTGCGCCGGCGGTCCGCGGCCTCCAGCCGCGCCACCATGCGCTGCACCCACTCGTGCTCCTCCGCCCGCGTGAAGCGGGCAGGGACGAGGACGACGGTGCGCTCCCCGTCGCGGTAGGCAGACACCGTGCGCGTGCGACGGCGGCTGCGACGCACCTCCACGCCGTCCTCCACCCCCGGCAGGCTACCCGCCGCGCCCGCCCGGCGGGAGGGCTTCCGCACACGGGGTGATCGCGGGTCAGCGCAGCGCTGCACGGCGGGGGCCCGCGTGGACACCGGGCCCCGCCCCGGGCGCCCGACCGGGCGCGCCGACGCGCCCGGGACCCGCGTTGAGGGCACGATGGCGCGCAAGGGCCACCGGACGGACCGGCGCGTCACGACACGAGGAGGCACGATGGCCGACACGTACCAGGGCGAGTTCTACTGCGTGAAGTGCAAGGAGAAGCGCGAGGCCGAGGGCGACATCGTCGAGACGAACGGTCGCCGCATGGCGAAGGGCAAGTGCCCCGTGTGCGGCACCAACCTCAACCGGATCCTCGGCAAGGCCTCCTGACCGCCGCCGCCGGGCCGCGCCCGGACGCACCGCTGGCCGCGACCCCACCGGGTCGCGGCCAGCGGTGCGTCGAGGGCTGGGCCGGAGCGGTGGACGGCGGGGCCTGTGGACGGCGGGGTGTGGACGGCAGGGCCTGTGGACGGCGGGAGGGGTGCGCGCCGCGCCTGCGTGAGGGTGGGCGCATGGCCGCTCCCGACCTCTCCCTCACCGGTGTCCCGCTGGCCGTCCGTCCCGGGCGTCGGCTGCAGGTGGGCTCCTCGCCCCGCTCGGGCAGCGTCGTGGGGCCCCTCGACGCCGAGGACGTCACCGCGCTGCTGACCCTCGCCGTGCACGGGCCCGCGGCCTCCTCGACCGCGGCGGGGGCCCGCCGGGCCGCGGCGCTGCTGCGGGAGCTCACGGCGTCCGGTGCCGTCTCCCCCGGCCGGCTGGCCGCGGGTGTGGGACGCCTCTCCCCCGGGCCGACGAGCCGCTGGGCCCCCGACGCGGTGGCGTGGGCGGCGTTCGACCCCGGCGGCCCCCCGGGCCCGGAGCGGCTCGCCGGACGACGGCGGCAGCAGGTCGCGGTCGTGGGCGCGGGCCGGACGGGCGCGGGGCTCGCCGCCGTGCTGTCGGCCGCGGGGGTCGGCCGGGTCGTGGTGGAGGACCCCGGACTGGTCGAGGAGGCCGACCTGTCCCCGCTGGGGACGCGCGCCGAGCACGTGGGGGCGCGCCGCGGCAGCGCGGCGGAGGCGGTGGCGGCCGAGGTGGCCGTTCCCGCTCCGGGTCGGCGCGCGGGTGCGGCCCGCTCCGGGACCGACGCCGCGGGCCCCGGCGCCGACCTCGTGGTGCTGGTCGACCACCACGCGGCCCGCTCCGCGGCCGCGCAGCGGCTCCTGGCGGAGGACGTCCCCCACCTGTCCGTGGTCGTGCGCGACACCGACGCGCTCGTGGGGCCGCTCGTGGTGCCCGGGCGCACGGCCTGCCTGCGCTGCCTCGACCTGCACCGCACCGACGCCGACCCCGGCTGGCCGCTGGCGCTGGACCAGCTGTCCGGGACCGGTGCGGGAACCCGGCAGGAGGAGACGGCGACGGCGACGCTGCTCGCGGGACTCGTTGCGCTGCAGGTCCTCGCCCACCTCGACGGCCTCACTCCACCCGCCCGCGGGGCGACGCTGGAGGTGCTGCTGCCGGAAGGCGTGGTGCAGGTGCGGCGGTGGGTACCCCACCCGGAGTGCGGGTGCGTGGACCTGCCGCTCGTCGTCGTGCCGGCCGGCTGAGGGGCTCAGCCGGCCGGCGGCCGACGGGACGGCCGGTGCCGCGACGCCGGCGGACCGGCGCTCGCCGCGCGCGGCGTCACGCGGGGACGAGGGCCAGGTCGGCCGCCCGCTCGGCGAGGCGCTCGGCCCGCCGCGCGGCGACCTCGGCCTGACGCCGGGCTCGCAGGGCCCGCGCCCTGCGGACCCGTTCGGCGGTCCTGCGCGCTTCCACGAGGCGCTCGCGGACGAGCGCCTCCTCGACGTACGACATCTCGTTCTCCTGACGGGTGCCCGGACCTCGCGTCGAGCGGGCCGGGGGCGAGTGGTGGGGGATCGCCCTCCCGCCCCGGCCGGCGGTGGCCGGGGGCGGGAGGACGGTGCGGTGCAGTGGCGGGGTCACGCGGCGACGGGGTGCTTGCGCGGACGCCCGCGGGGACGCTTGCGGGGCACGACCGTTCCGGCGAGGACGAGCTGGCCTCCCCAGACGCCCCAGGGCTCGTTGCGCTCGAGAGCGCCTGCGAGACAGGCGTTCGCGAGCGGGCACCCCGTGCAGAGCGACTTGGCGAGCTCGACGTCCTCGGGCGACTCGGCGAACCAGAGCTCCGCGTCGAAGCGGCGGCAGGCCAGGTCCTCGAGAGCGTGGCGGCGGTTCGTCGCGCTCACCTCCTCACGTCGGCCGGCGCTGGCGTGCCCGGCCGGGGTTCGGG
>NZ_JAAALN010000161.1 GCF_009906795.1 Kineococcus siccus | reverse complement strand
CCCTCGCACCGACCGCCGCCGGTCCCCCCTGCCCCCCGCCTCGCGCCGCGCCGTGCTCGGCGCCGGGGCGGGCCTCGCGGCCGCGGGGCTCAGCGCCTGCAGCGGCTTCTCCACGGGGTCCTCCGGCGGGGGTGAGAGCGGCGGTGGCGGCGACGACCGGCTGACGATGCTGACGTGGGCGGGCGACGCCGAGGCCAAGGCCTTCACGGCCCTGGCCGACGGCTTCGCGGCGCAGGGCGGGCCCGCGGTGGACGTCCAGGTCGTCCCCTACTCCGAGATCCTCACGGCCGTGGACACCGGCCTGCGCACCGACTCCCCGCCGGACCTGTTCCGCGTCAGCTACACCGACGTCGGCGCGTACCGGACGCAGGGCGTGCTCGCGGACCTGCCGGACGCGGCGACGCTGGAACCCGCCTTCCTCCCCGCGTTCTGGTCCGCCGTCACCGACGACGCCGGCACCTTCGGGGTCCCCCACCACACCGACACCTCGATGGTGCTGGTGAACACGGCCGCGGTCGCCTCGGCCGGTCTCGGCGCGCTGCCCACCACGCTCGACACGGCGTGGACGTGGGAGCAGTTCGCCGACGCCGTCGGGCGCGTGCAGCCCAGCCGCGCCGACACCTACGCGCTCGCCGTGAACTGGCAGAAGGCCGGCGCGTACCGGTGGCTCAACTTCGTCGACCAGGCCGGTGGCCGCCTGCTGACCCCGGACCTCACGGCCGCGGCGACGGACGACGCGGGCGCCCTGAAGGCCCTCACCTACACGCGCGACTTCTTCCGCAAGGGCCTCGTGCCGCAGGCGAGCTCCACGCGCGGTCAGCCCGCCAGCGACTTCTTCACCAACCAGACGGTGGCGATGTGCTTCGCGGGCGACTTCCTGCTCGAGGAGATCGACGGCGCCGGCTTCGAGTACACGGCGACGTTCCTGCCGCGCGACGTCAACGCCTCGGCCGACCTCGGCGGCAACGCGCTGGTGGCCGTGGACGCGAGCCCGCGCAAGGCGCAGGCCCTGGAGTTCCTCACCTACTGCGCGCAGGCGCAGCAGATGGGCGAGTTCTGCAGCACCGCGACCGTCCTGCCGACCCGCCGCGACGTCGACCCCGCGTCGCTGACGTACGCCGTGCGGCCGGACCTCATGCCGCTGTTCGTGCAGCAGGCCACGACGATCCGCGAGCAGCTCGTCGACCAGGTCGTGGTCCCCGCGTTCAGCGCCGTGAACGCGCAGCTGCGGGACCGCCTCGACGAGGTGTTCCTGGGCACGGCCGACGACGCCGCGGCGCTGGCGCAGATCACGGACGCCGTGCAGTCGGTCCTCACCCGGTGAGCACCGTCGCCCCCGCGGCGCGGCCGCCGGTGCGGCGGCGGTCCGCCGACGCCCGGCGCTGGGCGACGTCGTACCTCATGCTCGCCCCGGCCCTCGTGCTGTTCGGCGTCTTCGTGCTGTACCCGCTCGTGGGCGCGGTGCGGATCTCCCTGACGAACTCCACGGGCATCGGGCAGGCCACGTTCGTCGGGCTCGGCAACTACCGCGCCCTGCTCGCGGACGACGTGTTCTGGAAGGCCGCGCTGAACACGGTGCTGCTCGCCGTGGTGTCGGTGCCGGTCAGCGTCGGCATCGGCCTGGGCCTGGCCCTGCTCCTGCGCGACCGCCTCCCCGGCCGCGGCCTGTTCCGCGCGCTGTTCCTCGCGCCCTACGTCATCTCCGGCGTGGTGGTCGCCATGACGGGCCGGTGGATCTTCGACGAGAACGTCGGGATCGTGGACCGGGCGCTGACCGGGCTCGGGCTGCCCGCCCCCGCGTGGCAGTCCGACGCCCCCGCGGCCGCGGTCTCCGTCGTCCTGGTGCTGCTGTGGGCGCGGACCGGCCTCGTCGTCGTGCTCTACCTCAGTGCGCTGCAGGGGGTCGACAGCGACGTCCTCGAGGCCGCGGAGCTCGACGGCACCACGCCGTGGCAGCGGCTGCGGCACGTGCTGTGGCCGCTCATGCGGCCCACGACGTTCTTCGTGACCGTCCTCATGGTGATCGAGACGTTCCAGGTGTTCGACATCGTGTGGGTCATGACCGGGGGCGGTCCGGCCGGGGGCACGGAGCTGCTCGTCACCTACGCCTACGGGCAGGGCTTCAGCGCCCGCCGCGAGGGCTACGGCTCCGCGATCGGCGTCGTGGTCTTCGTCGTCGTCCTCGTGAGCACCGTGCTGTGGTGGCGGATGCAGCGCGAGTCGGAGGAGGACGCGTGAGCGCCCTCGGCACCCGGCCGCGCACCGCCGCGGCCCCGGCGCTCGCCCTGCCGGAGCGGCGGCGGCGGCGCAGCCGGGCGCGGCGGTTCGTCCTCGTCGCGGCCCTCGCCCTCGTCTGGGTGTTCCCGCTGTACTGGATGGTCGTCACGGCCCTGTCCCCGCGCGAGGACCTCGCCGCGGGCGACGTGGGGCTCGTGCCGACGACCCTGGACGGCGGGGGGTTCCGCCGCGCGCTGGTCGACTTCCCCGTCCTGCAGTGGACGGTGAACTCCGCCGCGATCGCGGTCGTCGCGGTGGTCATCACCGTCGTGGTCGACGTCATGGCCGGCTACGTCCTGGCCAAGCACCGGTTCCCGGGCCGCGCGGTCGTGTTCTTCCTCATCATCGCGACGCTGATGATCCCGATCCAGGTGCTGCTGGTGCCGCAGTTCGACCTCGTCGCGCAGCTGGGCTGGCTGAACTCCTACTGGGCGGTCATCATCCCGCGCTCGGCCGAGGCGTTCGGGGTGTTCCTGGCCCGGCAGTACTTCCTGTCGATGCCCGACGAGCTCCTCGAGGCCGCGCAGCTGGACGGTGCGGGGCAGCTGCGCACGTTGCTCTCGATCGTGCTGCCGCTGTCGCGCCCGCTCGTCGCCGTCCTCGTGGTCATGACGTTCATGTACCGCTGGAACGAGTTCGCGTGGCCGCTGGTCGCGCTGCGCGAGCCGGCGCTCTACACGCTGCCGGTCGGCCTGTCCTTCCTGCAGGGCCAGTACACGACCGACTACCCCGCCCTGATGGCGGGGGCGCTGGTCTCGATCCTGCCCGTGCTCGTGCTGTTCGCCGTGGCGCAGCGGCAGTTCGTGGCGGGCATCGCCCGCAGCGGCCTCAAGTAGCGGGAAGGCGCTGCAGCGCCGCGTTCGACGTCACCAGCCGGACGCCGGCCGCGGCGACGGCGCGGTCCCCCGGCCGGGTGGCGTCGTGCGGCGAGCCGCCGAGCCACGCCCAGCTCGCGGGCACGCGGCCGGTGACCTCCTGCAGGCGGGTCAGGGGGGCGAGCACCTCGCGCTCGACCTCCGCGGCGGTGGTGACGGCCGCGGAGGCGGCGTGGGTCGCGGTGTGCCCGCAGACGACGTGGCGGGTGGCCAGGTCGGCCAGCTCGTCCCACGTCATGGCGAGCCGGCCGCCGGGCTCGTCGTCCAGCACGCCGTAGTGGTGGCGGGCCGCGAACGCGCGCTGCTCGGCGGCCGGGACGCCGAGGAACTCCGTCGGCGGGTAGAACCAGCCCGTGAAGCCGAACTCCTCGCACAGCGGCACCGCGACCTGCGCCGCGCTGGCGAACCCGTCGTAGAAGGCCGGCACCAGCCCCGGGCGCGTGCTCGCCCAGCGCCCCGTGTCGAGGAAGGCGTGCACGTCGGCCTCGCCCACGGGGTCGAACCGCTCGGCGTACCAGGCGAACTCGGCCGCGAGCTCGGCGCGGCGCGCGAGCGGGGTGTCGTGGAAGTTGACCACCCGCAGCAGGCGCCCCCCGCTCAGGGCGTCGGTGACCGCGACGGCCTCGGCCTCGCGCTCGGGCCGCGGGGGCACCGGCGTGCCCGCGGGCCGCCAGGCGGCCAGGGAGCCCGGCCGCACGGCGGGGACGGCCGCGGGCACGGGCCGCAGCCGCAGGTCCGCGAGCACCGCGAGGGCGTCCTGCACGCTCACGGCGGGGTCGGCGGCGGCGAGGACCTCCCAGACCGCGCTGAGCTCCGCCCCCAGCCGGGCGTCGGCCGCCAGCACGGCCTCCGGCGACAGGTCGTCCGGCAGCTCCTCGGTCAGCGCGTCGGGCACGCGGACAGCCTGGCAGCCGCGGGCCGCGGGCGCCCTACCGCCGGTCGGCGCGGTCGAGCTCGAGGGCGCCGGCGGAGCCGAAGCCGTCGGCGGAGGCGCGCTTGACGACGTACATCTCGGCGTCGGCCGCCGCCAGCAGGGCGTCGACCACGTGCTCGACGTCCTGGCCCGGCAGGGGGACCTCGCTGACAGCGCCGATGCTCGCGGACGCGTTCAGGACGGTCCCGGCGATCGAGAACGGCGTCGCGATGGCCGCGCGCAGCCGCTCGACGACGGCGTCCGCGGCCACGCCCGGTTCGGTGACGAGGAAGGCGAACTCGTCGCCGCCCCAGCGCGCGGCGCAGTCGCCCGCGCGCACGCAGGCCACGAGGCGCTGGGCGACCGCGCGCAGCAGCTCGTCGCCGGCCGCGTGGCCGAGGGTGTCGTTGACCACCTTGAAGCGGTCGAGGTCGACGAACGCCACCGTCAGCGGGGTCTGCTGCCGCTGGGCCTCGGCCGCGGCCCCGCTCAGGCGCTGGGAGAACAGCCGCCGGTTGGCCAGGCCCGTGAGCAGGTCGGTGTGGGCCATGCGGGTCAGCTGCTCGCGCTGCTGCTCGTTGACGCGCAGCAGCGTGCCGTTGTCGCGCAGCACGAGGAACTGCCGGGCCAGCGCGAGCGCCACCAGGGCGCCGAGGGTCAGCAGCGCCACCCGGTCCGGGCCCGACCAGAGCCGCAGGATGCCGGCCGCCGCCGCCGGCAGCAGCGCCAGGTACGGCAGCGCGGTCGCGGCGTCGGCCGCGGTCCCCTCGATCACCTCCTGCGACCCGCCGGTCGGCTCCAGCGCCGCCAGACCGGCCAGCCCGAACGCGAGCATCCACAGGTAGTCGCTGACCCCGCCGGTGGCGAAGACGTCCTGCGCCACGCCCACGAGGTAGGTGGAGTCGGCCACCGCCATCGAGGCGTTGGCCAGCAGCAGCAGCAGCGCGGGCCGGCGGACCCCGGTGCGCAGCATGGTCAGGGCGAGCACGCTCACGACGACGACGTCGCCGACGGGGTAGGCCAGCGGCAGCAGCAGGGCGACGAGGTCGTCGCCCCCGTCGTGCGTCGTGCGCGCGAGCCACGTGACCCAGACGACGGAGAAGAGGCTGCCCGCGAGCATCAGCCCGTCGAGGCTGACGCGCAGGCTGAGGAACTGCCGCGACGTCCGCCCCGCGTAGACCACCGCGGCCGCGACCGCGAAGACCGTGTAGAGCAGGAAGCCGACGTCGTAGGGGCCGGGCACGGTGTCGGGGAGCAGGCCGAAGACGTCCCCCGCGGCGTAGACGACCTGCCCGCCGGACCACGACAGGCAGGCGAGGGCCATCAGGCCCCAGATCGAGCGGAGGTAGCGGGGTGTCGTCGCGCGGCGGCGGACGCTCAGCATCACGAGGCCCGCCACGAGCGGGAAGACGGCCTCGGCACCGCCGACGACGCTCCGGGCGACGACCTCGTCGCCGGCGGCGGCCTGCGCGGCGAGCCACGTGCCGGCCAGCAGGGCGAGCAGGACGGCCAGGCGGACCGACAGCGGGACGGCGCGCCGGTGCGCCGCACGCCGAGCCGTCACCACCGAGTCCATGACGGTGGATCGGCACGTCCCGGCCCCGACTGCAGGGTCGAGGCCCGCCCGGACCCGACCGGCCCTGCGCCGCGCGCGCCCGCGCCGGTCACTCGGGCGTGTCGGCGGGGCGCATCAGGCGCAGGAGGGGGGTGGTGGAGGCGCGCTGCCAGGCCAGGCCCGCCCCCACGAGCAGCGTGACGAGACCCAGCAGGGCCACGGGCCAGGCGTCGACGGCGAACGCGACGACCTCGAGCGCGAGGGCGACGAGCGGGAGGACGACCACGGGGACGCGGTTGTACCAGCGCGGCTGCAGGACCGCGGCGGCGTACCACCACGCCACGGCCGCGACCCGCTCGTCCGGGTGGCGACGGCCCTGCCGCGCGAGGCCCACGGCCTCGCGCCGGTCCTCCGCCGGCAGGGCGTGGTAGGCGCGCACGGCGCGCGCGCGCCGGTCGGGCGGCAGTTCCGGGCCGGTGACGGCCACGGCACCTCCAGGGTGCTCGTCGTGCGGGTGCTCGGGAGCGGCCATCGTAGGACGGCGGGTCCGGCCGGTCCGTCAGGAGGCCGGCTCGGCCGCCCCGCGCGGTGAGGTGTCGCATCCGGCCGAGTCGAGGCACAATGTGTACATCATTCAGAACTGTGAGTGACTCCCCGAGGACGGACCCATGAGCGCACTCCGGACGACCCCGCCGGCCCACCTCGCGGCGGTGGTCGCGGTCGAACGCGACGCCCTCGACCGGTGGTGGTTCGACCTCACCGACCGCGAGCGCTCCGACGCCCTCGGGCTGGACCGCGCGGAGCCGATCCCCGAGTCCATGGCCGTGCGCCTCATGCTCTACGGGGTGGGCGTCGACACCGCGGCCCTGGTCCGGCAGGCGGGTGGGCGCCGCGTCGTCCTGCACGCCCAGCCCGCCGTCCTCACCGACTACCTCGACGGGGTGCGATCGCTGCTCTGACGCGCGCAGTGGGGGCGGAGGGCGAGGGATTCGAACCCCCGAGGACGGAGTGGGTACCGCCCTAGCGGTTTTCAAGACCGCCTCTTTTGGCCGCTCAGACAGCCCTCCCGGCTGCATCGTACGGCGGGCGCGCGACGGCCAGCAGCGCGACGAGGGAGACCAGCGCCCCCAGCGTCATCATCACCGCGACCGGCACGGCCGTGCCCTCGCCACCCAGCCCGGCGAGCGGCGCGGCGACGCCGGCGGTGCCCCACTGCGCCATCCCCAGCACCGCGGAGCCGGTGCCCGGGTGCTGCGGGACGGCCGCGCTGGCCAGGGCGCCCGCGTTGCCCCAGATCAGCCCGAGGGCGACCATGAGGCCGGAGAAGCAGGCGAGCGACAGCAGCAGCGGCGTCCCGAGCGCGAGGGCCCCGACGAGCATGCCGACGCCGGCCGCCAGGGCCAGGAGCTGACCGCACAGGACGACGGTGCGCGTGCGGACCCGCTCGGCCAGGCGCGCCGAGACGAGGGCCGCGACCGTCATGCCCCCCGCGTTGGCGGCGAAGGCCACCGCGTACGCGATGGGCGAGAGGCCGTTCATCCCGCGGAGCACGAAGGCCGACGTCGCGACGTAGGCGAAGAGGGCCACCATCGCGGCGGCGCTCACGACCAGGTAGCCGACGTAGTCGCGGCTGCGCAGCACGTCGCGCGCCGCGGTGGCGAACGTGCGCAGGCCGCCCGTGTGCCGGCGCTCCGGTGGCAGCGACTCCGGCACGACGCGGTGGGTCACCACGAGGGTCACGAGGGTGATGAGGGCGATGAGCCAGAACGGCGCCCGCCACGTGGAGAACTGCAGCACGACGCCACCCAGCAGCGGTGCCGCGATCGGGGCCACGCCGCCCGCGCCCTGGACCAGGTTGAGGGCCCGCACGAGCTGCGACCCGCTCGCGAGGTCCACGACCACCGCGCGCGCGATCACCATCGCCCAGCCCCCGGCGAAGCCCTGCACGAAGCGGGCCGCCCCCAGCAGGGCGATCGTGGGGGCCAGCGCACAGGCCACCGAGGCCAGCAGGACGACCACGGTGGCCGCGAGCAGCGGGCGCCGCCGGCCCCGCTGGTCCGAGGAGGGGCCGCCGACGAGCTGCCCCGCGGCCATCCCGACGAAGAACGTGGTGAGCGTCAGCTGCACCCCGGTCGCCGTGGTGCCCAGCTCGCGGGCCACGTCGGGGAACGCCGGCACGTACATGTCGGTGGCGAGCGGGGCGATGGCCGTCAGCAGGACGACCGTGGCGATGAGCGCGGCGGACACGGGGCGCGACGCCGCCGGCCCGGCCGCGGGAGCCGGGGCGGCGGGGCGGGAGGTCCTCACGGGGCCTCCGCGCCGGGCGCGCCGGCCCGGGCCGTGGCGGCCCAGGAGGCGAGCAGCCCGAGGTTGGCGGCGGTGGCCGAGCCGGGTTCCGCGGCGTAGAGGGTCAGCGTGAGCCCGCGCTCGGAGACCATGTCGACGCTCTCGTAGGCCAGGTCCAGCTCGCCCACCACGTCGTGGTGGAACCGCTTGGTCCCGGCGCCGTGCTCCCGCACGTCGTGGCGGCTCCAGCGGCCCCGGAACTCCTCGCTGCGGGTGGACAGCTCGCCGACGAGGTCGTGCAGGTCCCGGTCGTGCGGGTCGCGGCCCGCCTCGGTCCGCAGGATCGCGACGGCGACGTCGGCGGCGGTGTCCCACTCGGGGTAGAACCGCCGGGAGTCCTCGTCGAGGAAGGTGTAGCGGGCGAAGTTCGGGCGGCCGCCGGGATCCCGGTCGAGGAGGCTCGCGTGCATCGCCCCGCCGAGGGCGTTGGCGGCCAGCAGGTCCATCCGCCCGTTGCGGACGATCGCGGGGCCGGCGGTCACGCTGTCCAGCACCCACTGCAGGCTCGGCCGCACGGTCCACCGGGGCGACGTCCGCCGCCGCGGGCGGAGCAGCGCGCTGCTGCCGTCGGCGGCCCGCGCGAGGTCGAACAGGTGCCGCCGCTCGGCCTCGTCCAGCTGCAGCGCGCGGGCCAGGGCCTCCAGCACCGACGCCGACACCCCGCCGAGCGCGCCACGCTCCAGCTTGGCGTAGTACTCGACGCTGATCCCCGCCAGCGCCGCGACCTCGGAGCGCCGCAGGCCCGGGACGCGGCGCTGCCCCACCTCGGGCAGCCCCGCCCGCGCGGCCGTGAGCTTCGCGCGACGGGTGGTGAGGAACTCGCGCACCGCGGCGTGGTCGTCGGGCGCTCGGGAGGGGTCCACGACGTCGACGGTAGGTGCGCCCCCCGCGCGCGGCGACGCCCTGTCGTGAGGTGCACCCGCAGTACCTCCTCCGGGCGCCGGCTGGTGCCGGGGTGCCGGGCGGGCGGGGCCGGGTTAGCGTCCGGAGGTCACAGCAGAGGTGGGCCGCGAGGTCCCCCGCCCGTGCAACCACGCGCGGGTCCCGCCCCGGAGGACCACCTCAGTGCATGCGCTCGAGACCGCCCGCTCCCTCACGTCGCACGCCCCGCTGCCGGCCTCGGGCGGGACGCGCGAGCGCTTCGCCCTGCTGGCCCGGCTGGCCGCCGACGACGTCGCGACGGCCCGCGTCGTCGAGGCCCACCTGGACGCCGTGGCCGTCCTCGCCGAGCACGGCACCCGCCCCGCGGACCTGCCGCCGGGCTCGACGTGGGGCGTGTACGCGGCCGAGGCCGCGGGCGCACGGCTGACGGCCACGTGCGGTGCGGACGGCTGGCGGCTGGAGGGGACCAAGCCGTGGTGCTCGCTCGCGGGCCGCCTCTCGCACGCCCTGGTGACGGCCCACACCGACGCGGGCCGGCGGCTGTTCGCCGTCGAGCTCGGGCAGCCGGGCGTGCGGGTCGTCGACGGTGCGTGGGTCTCGCGCGGTCTGCCGGACGTGCCCAGCGGGCCCGTCGAGTTCACCGACGTCGCCGCCGAGCCCGTCGGCGACGCCGGCTGGTACCTGCGCCGGCCCGGGTTCGCGCACGGCGGCGCGGGCGTGGCCGCCTGCTGGTTCGGCGGGGCCGTCGGCGTGGCCCGCGCCCTGCGCGCGAGCACCCGCGAACCCGACCAGCTCGCGCTCTGGCACCGCGGTGCCGTGCGGCTCGACCTCGACCTCGCCCGCCTGGCGCTGGAGGCCGCCGCGGCCGAGATCGACGCCGGCCGCGCCCACGGGGCCGCCGGTGAGCAGCTCGCGGCGCGCACCCGCGCCCACGTCGCCGGGGCCGCCGAGCGCGTCCTCACCGCCGTCGGGCACGCGCTCGGCGGCCCCGGCGACGTGGGCG
>NZ_JAAALN010000160.1 GCF_009906795.1 Kineococcus siccus | reverse complement strand
TGACCGGGGGGGCGGGGTTCCTCGGCAGCCACCTCTGCGAGGCGCTGCTCGACGCGGGTACCGACGTCGTGTGCCTCGACAACTTCGTCACGGGCGGCCCCGTGAACGTCGAGCACCTCCTCGGCCGGCCCGGGTTCCGCCTGCAGCGCTGCGACATCACGGAGTTCGTCCACGTGCCGGGGGACGTGGACCTGGTCCTGCACCTCGCCTCGCCGGCCTCGCCCGTGGACTACCTCAAGCTGCCGCTGGAGACCCTCAAGGTCGGCTCCACCGGGACCTGGCACGCCCTGGGCCTGGCCAAGGACAAGGGGGCGCGCTTCCTGCTCGCCTCGACGTCGGAGGTGTACGGCGATCCCCAGGTGCACCCGCAGCCCGAGGACTACTGGGGCCACGTCAACCCGGTCGGGCCGCGCGGCGTCTACGACGAGGCCAAGCGGTACGCCGAGGCGCTCACCACGGCGTACCGCACCACCCACGGCGTCGACACGGCCATCGTCCGCATCTTCAACACCTACGGCCCGCGGATGCGCGCGGCCGACGGTCGCGCGATCCCGACGTTCATCCGGCAGGCCCTCGCGGGAGAACCCGTGACCGTCGCGGGCGACGGCGAGCAGACCCGGTCCATCTGCTTCGTCAGCGACCTGGTGCGCGGGATCCTCGCGCTCGCCGCGAGCGGGCACCCCGGCCCCATGAACATCGGCAACCCGGAGGAGCTGAGCGTCCGGCGCATCGCGGAGGACGTCGTCGCCGCGGCCGGTTCCTCCTCGCCCCTGGAGTTCGTCGGCCGGCCCGTGGACGACCCGCAGGTCCGCCGCCCGGACACGACGCTCGCGAGCTCCGTGCTCGGGTGGAAGCCCGAGGTCGACTGGTCCGAGGGCCTGGCCCGCACCGTGGCGTGGTTCCGGAGCCAGGGCCTGGGCTGACGCCCGTCCGCTCGCGCCCGGGTGCGCGCCGAGGGCACGCACTACTGTCGGGGCCTCCGGCGGCGGGGACGCCCGCCGGGTGGGCGACTCCGGGGAGGCGACGCGGGATGCCCCGACCGCGCGCGGCCCGGGCCGGCGGTGCGGCCGGCCCACGGGCGGAGCCCGCCCCTGGCGCCGACGTCGGGGCGGACGAGGACGAGCCCGCGCACGACACCCGGGGGTCGCGGCTGGGGCGCTGGTGGGGCGACGCGTCCGCGACCGTGCGGGCCACGCTGCTCTCGACCGCCCGGCTCACGCTGGGCGGGGTCCTCGCCTACCTGCTGACCGTCCAGCTCGTCCCCGGACCCGTCGACCTGACCGGTGCCCTCACCGCGCTGCTCGTGCTGCAGGCGTCCGCCGTCTCCAGCGTGCGGATGGGCGTCGTGCGCGTGGGGGCCGTCGTCACCGGGGTGCTGGTGGCGGTCGCGCTGACGTCGTGGGTCGGGCTGACCTGGTGGAGCCTCGGCACCGCCATCGCGGCCTCGCTGCTGCTCGCGACGGCGCTGCGCCTGCGCGAGCAGGTCCTCGAGACCCCCATCAGCGCGATGCTGGTGCTGGCCGTGGGCGGGCAGGAGATCGCCGCCGAGACGCGGATCGTCACGACCCTCATCGGGGCCGCGGTCGGCGTGGGGCTGAGCCTCCTGCTGCCCCCCCGGGTGCCGACGGGGGCCGCCGTCGCCGCGGTCCGCCGCGTCGCGCGCGACCAGGCCGACGTCCTCCGCCTCGCGGGCCGCTCGGTGGCGCAGCGGCCCATCGTGCGCGACGAGGTCGTCACCTGGGCCGAGCAGGCCCGCGGCGTGGACGAGACGGCGGGCCGGGCCGCCGAGCTCGTGCGCGCGGTGGGCGACGTGCGCCGGCTCAACGCACGGGCCGTCGTCACGGCGGACGCGCAGCCCGTGCTGGCCTGGGGGCTGGACGCCCTGGGCGCGTCGCTGCTGGCGGTGCGGTCGCTGTTCCGCGTGGTCCAGACGGAGGCACCCGCGGTGTCCACGCCGGACGACGGCTACGGCGAGGAGGTGCGGACCGCCTTCGCCGTCGTGCTGGACGACCTCGCCGACTCGGTCGACGCCTTCGGGGCCCTCGTCGAGGCCGAGGCGTCCGGGCGCGAGGAGGCCGTCGAGCAGCGGCTCGCGGAGAGCCTCGAGGCGGCCCGCGAGGCCCGCGCGATCCTCACCGAGCTGCTGCTCGTCGACGCCCGGACGGAGACGTCGCTGTGGCTGCTGCGCGGCTCCATCCTCGTCGCCGTCGAGCACGTCCTCGCCCCGCTCGACGTCGAGCGGCGGGCCCGGCTGCGCCACGGCCGGCTCTCGGGGGCCGTGCCCGCGCTGCCGCTGGTGCGCGCGATGATCCCGCGCCCGCGGGCCCGCCGGGCGCGGGCGCTCGCGCGGCGGGGCGCGCGGGCGCTGCGCCGGCGGAGCTGAGACCACCCCGCGCCACGGCCGGGCTCCCACCCCCCTTCAAGGACGGCCGCCGGAGTGCCGACTGCTCCTGCGTGAGTTCCTCGCCCAGGCCGTCGTCCGCCGGTACCGTGCGCCACCTGATCGCGCCCCTGGTCATGCTGGGGCTCCTCGCCGGCGCCCTGGTGCTGCTGCACCGCACCCTGCGCCACTACTCGTGGAGCGAGCTCGGCGGCGACCTGCTCGCGCTGGGCCCGGGGGTCGCCCTCGCCGCCCTGGCCGCGACCGCGTGCTCCTACCTGGCGATGACGGGCTACGACGCCCTGGCCCTGCGCTACGTCGAGCACCCCCTGCCCTACCGCCGCTACGGCCTGGCCTCGTTCGTCGCCACGGCCTTCGGCAACAGCCTGGGTGCCTCCGCGGTCGTCGGCGCGGCCCTGCGGGCCCGCGTCTACTCCAGCTGGCAGGTGCCGGGGTTCGCGATCACCCGGATCATCGGCTTCAACGTGGTCACGCTCGCCCTGGGCGCGGCGGTCCTGGCCGGCGGCGGCATGCTGCACGACCCGGCGCTGGCCGGCCGGGCCCTGCACCTGCCGCCGACGGCGGTGTCGGCCGTGGGGTCGCTCCTGGTCGCGTCGGTCGCGGCCTACCTCGTGTGGGCCTGCGCCGGGCGCGCGATCGGCTGGCGCGGCTGGCGCATCGACCGGCCGTCGCCCCGCCTGGCCGCCGCCCAGGTCGTGCTGTCGACCCTGGAGTGGCTGACCATGGCCGCGGCGCTGTACGTGCTGCTGCCGGCGGAGGGCCGGCTGCGGTTCCTGCCCTTCGCCGTCGCCTTCTCGATCGCGACGGTCGCCGGGCTGGTGACCAACGTCCCCGGCGGGCTGGGGGTCTTCGAGACCGCCCTGGTGGTGCTGATCGGCTCGACGACCTCGCCCGCGGGGCTCGCGGTCGCCCTCGTCGCCTACCGGCTCTGCTACTTCCTCCTCCCGCTCCTGCTGGCCGCGGTGCTCCTCGTGGTGCACGAGGCGCGCCAGGGCGCCGCGGCGACCCGGTCGTCCGGGGCCACCCGCACCGCTCCTGCGGGCGCCGCGACGACCGCGGTCCCCGGTTCCCCGGGCCGCGTCCCCGCCGTGCTCACGCCCTCGGTGCTCGCGCTCGGGGTCGCCGGAGCCGGGGTGTTCATGGTCGTCGTGGGGGACCTGCCGGGCCCCCGCGCGCTGGACGTCTCCGCCGTGACCACGAGCCTCGCCGGGCTGGCCGCGCTGCTCATGGCCCGGGGTCTGCACCGCCGGCTGCGGGGCGCGTGGGTGGCCACGCTCGTGCTGCTGAGCACCGTGACCGTGGTGGCGGCCGCGCACGGGGACCTGGTGCTGTCGTCCGTGACCGCGGTGCTCGCCCTCCTGCTGGTGGCGGCCCGGTCCGCGTTCTACCGCGGTGCCCTCCTCGTCCGGCCGCGCAACGCCGTCTGGCCGGTGACGGCGACCCTGCTGGTGGGTGCGGCCGTGTGGTGGCACGAGTTCAGCGGGCTCGGCGGCGGGGTGGACGCGCCCCTGCTGGTGGCGTCGATCTCGGGGGACACCTCGGGGGCGGACCGCCTCGCGATGGCGGCGGGGACCGTAGGGGTCCTCATCGGCGGACGCCGCATCTTCACGTCCGCGAGACCGCACCGGCCGGACGCGGACGACGACGAGATGACCCGCGTCGGGGAGATCGTCGCCCGCTCGGGGCGCTGCATCTCCCAGCTCGCGTTCACCGGCGACAAGCGGTTCCACTTCAGCCCGTCCGGCGGCGCCTTCCTCATGTACCAGGTCGAGGGGCGCAGCTGGGTCGTGATGGGGGACCCGGTCGGCGACGCCGCCGACTTCCGCGAACTCGTGTGGAGCTTCGTCGAGGAGATCGACCGGCACGGCGGGCGGCCCGTCTTCTACAACGTCCTCGGCGACTACGCCGACCTCTACCGCGAGTGCGGGCTGACCCTGGCCAAGCTGGGCGAGGAGGCCGTGGTCCCGCTCGCGGAGTTCAGCCTCGTCGGCAAGAAGAGGCTGAACCTCCGCACCTGCCGCAACAAGTCCCAGCGCCTGGGCATGACGGTCGAGTTCGTCGCGGCCGAGGACGTCGGCGCGCTGCTGCCCGACCTGCGGACGGTGTCCGAGGCCTGGCTCGCGCACCGCAACGGCAAGGAGAAGCGGTTCTCCCTCGGCGCGTTCGACGAGGAGTACGTCCGCCGCTCGCCGCTCGTCGTCGTGCGCCAGGACGGGCGGGTCATCGCGTTCGCGACCCTGTGGATCGGGGGGGACGGCCGGGAGGTCCAGGTCGACCTCATGCGCCGCCTGCCCGACGGCCCGAGCACCGTCATGACCTTCCTGTTCGTCGAGTGCATCCTGTGGGCCAAGGAGAACGGCTACGCGTCCTTCAACCTGGGCATGGCGCCCCTGTCGGGCCTGCGGACCGACGCCACGGCCTCGTTCTGGGACCGCATCGGGCACCTGCTCTGGACCCACGGCGAGCAGTTCTACAACTTCAAGGGCCTGCGGAGGTTCAAGCAGGGTTTCGACCCCCGGTGGCGCACCTGCTACGTCGCGGCCCCCGGCGGGCTGGCCCTGCCGAACGTCATGGTGAACGTGGCCACGCTCGTCGGAGGCGGGATCCGCGGGGTCATCCGCGGCTGACGGCGCCGCGGTCGCTCCGGCCGGCCGCCAGGTGCGCGGTGGCGGCGGTGAGGACCTCCTCGACGGTGGTCCGGCCGAGCGTCGGGTCGAGCTCGGCGCCGTGCGGGTCGCCGACGTAGTCGCTCGCCGAGGGGTCGCCGTGCCAGAGGACGGTGTGCAGGTCCGGGTCGATCGCGGGGCCCCACCAGTGCGGCGGCGTGGGGCCGAAGAGCAGCACGGACGGCACGCCCAGCGCGGTCGCGACGTGCGCCGTGCCCGTGTCGCCGGACAGGACCAGGCGGCTGCCCGCCACCGCGGCCTCGAGGCCGTCGAGGTCGAGGGCGCCCGTGAGGTCCTGCGCCCCGTGCGCGGCCAGCGCGGCGCCGAGCGGCGCCTCGTCCGCCGTGCCGGTCACGGCCACGGGGTGACCCGCGGCGCGCAGAGCGGCGACGACGGCGGCCCACCGGCCCACCGGCCAGCGCCGCGAGGCGAACGCGGCGCCGGGGTGCACCACGACGGGGCCGTCCCCGGGCGCCGCGGGGCGTGGGCGCAGCCGCAGGTCCTCCGGGCCGCAGTCCCCGCCCGCCGCGGCCAGCAGCCGGCACCACCGCGTGACCTCGTGCTCGTCGAGGAACCACGGCGGCCCGTCGTCGAACGGCGGCCGGCCCGACGCGCTGCTGCGGAACCCGAGGAGGAACTCCGGGCCCGTGGCCAGCAGCAGCTCCTGGCTGGCGGGCCCGCGGCCGTGCAGGTCGACCGCGACGTGACCGGACCCCTTCGCGGGCAGCGGTTCCAGCCCAGAGGAGACGAGGACCTCGTCCACGACGCCGCGCGTGCGCAGGAACTCCCCGATGCCCCGCGGCGCGGCCAGCACCAGGCGCCGGCCGGGCCAGGCGCGCCGCACCCCGCGCAGCGCGGGCACGCCCGCGAGGAGGTCGCCGAGCCCCAGCGCCCGCAGCACCAGGACGTCACCGCCGTCGAGCTCGCGCCTCACCCCGGCCCCGCGGCGGCGCGACGGCCTTCGCTCACGCGGGGACCCCGGCCCGCCGGGGGAGCGTCGTGAGGTCCAGCGCGCCCTGTCCCTCACGCAGCGGTCCCTCACGCAGCGGTCCCTCACGCAGCGGTCCGTCCCGCAGCGAACCGTCGCGCAGCGGACCGTCGCAGGCTTGACCGTCGCGCGTGGCCGGCAGGTGCACCTCGACCGCGACGCACAGCGCGTGCACGGCCATGAGGTGGCCCTCCTGCACCGCGGACGTCGAGGGCCCCGGGATGGCGACGACCTCGTCCGCCAGCTCCCGCAGCGGGTTCGGGGCGTCGGCGGTCAGCGCCCAGACCCGCATGCCGATCGAGCGCGCGCGCTCGGCGGCGCGCAGGACGTTGGGGCTCTCGCCGCTCGTCGACAGCAGGAGCAGGAGGTCGCCCTCGCGGCCGTGGGCCTCGACCTGGCGCGCGTAGACCTCCTCCGCCCCGTAGTCGTTGAGCACCGCGGTCAGCGTGGACGTGTCGGCGTGCAGCGCGATCGCGGACAGCGGCCGGCGCTCGCCCGTGAAGCGCCCGACGAGCTCGGCGGTGAGGTGCTGCGCCTCGGCGGCGCTGCCGCCGTTGCCGGCCACGAGCAGCCGCCCCCCGGCGTCGACGACGTCGACGAGCTGGCGGCCCCACCGGTCCAGCCGGTCGCCCTGCGCCTCGAGCGCGGTGAGGACGCCCTCGAGCTCCCCGACGTGCTCGCGCAGCCAGGCGCGCGTGGTCGGGCGCGTGCGCCGGCGGGCCGGGCGCCGCGGCACGGCGTCGTCGGCCCCCACGTCGCCGGCGGTCACGTCCCGCAGCCCGCCGAGGGCCAGCTCGTAGGCGGACTCCGTGGCCGCCGCGACGCGGGTCCAGTCGTAGCGCTGGCGCGCGACCTCGCGGCCCGCGGCTCCCATCCGGGCCGCGGTCGCGGGGTCGTCGACGACGCCGCGCACGGCGTCGGCGAGCTCCGCCGGGTCGAGGTGCCCGGTGGCGTCCACGGGCACGAGCCGGCCCGTGACCCCGTCGCGGACGGTGTCGAGCATCCCGCCGACGGCGGAGGCGACGACGGGCAGGCCCGCGGCCATGGCCTCGAGCACGGCGATGCCGAACGGCTCGTACCAGGGGGTGGCCAGCAGCACGTCGGAGCCCCGCAGCACGCCGGGCAGGTCGTCGGGGGCGACGCGGCCGACCATCCGCAGCCGGTCGGCCACGCCCAGCTCGCCCGCGAGCCGCTGCAGCCGCACGGCCTCGGCGTCGGCAGCGAGCCCGTCCGCGTCCGGGCCCCCGGCGACGACCAGCTCCGCCTCGGGCAGGAACCGCAGCGCCCGGACGGCCTGCTCGACGCCCTTGCGCTCGACGAGGCGGCCGACGGTGACGAGGCGCGTGCGGCAGCCGGGCCGCCGCGGGCCCACGACGTCCGGCGCGTCCTGCGCCGTGGACACCGCGGTGAACCGGGCGGTGTCGACGCCGCACGGCACGACCTGCACGCGGCGCGGCGGAGCGCCCGCGGCCCGCAGCTCGGCGACCTCGTCGCTGCACGTGGCGACGACGAGGTCCACCTCGCGCGCCAGGGAGCGCTCGGCCGGGACGCGCGCGGCGGGGCTCGTGTCGGCCTCGCCCTGGTAGCGGCGCTTGACGCTGCCGAGGGCGTGGAAGGTCAGCACCACGGGCAGCCCCAGGGCGCGTGCGGCGGGCACGGCCGCGGTCCCCGACATCCAGAAGTGCGCGTGCACCACGTCGGGACGCCCCGCGCCCGCCCAGGCCTCGCGCAGCTGCTGCGCGAAGGCGGGCATGAACGGCGGCAGCTCGTCCTTCGGCAGCGCACTCGCCGGCCCGGCGTCCACGTGCACGACGTCGACGCCGGGGCGCAGCGCGGTGCGCACGGGGAGGTCCGGGTCGTCGCGGCGGGTGTACACGACGACCTCGTGGCCGCGGTCGGCCAGCGCGCCGGCCAGGGCGGCCACGTGGACGTTCTGGCCACCGGCGTCGACCCCGCCGAGCACCGCGAGCGGGCTCGCGTGCTCGGAGACCATGGCGATCCGCCGGTGCGGACCCCCTTGCCGCGCAGTCGCTCTCGTCACGACGTCACCTCCGTCAGCAGTCGGTCCCAGTCCGCCAGGAAGCGGTCGACGCCGAAGGCCGCGACGGCGGCCTCGCGGGCGGCGCGTCCGGCGGCACGCGCGTCGTCGGGATCCGCGACCCAGCGCCTCGCGGCCGCCAGGAGCACGTCCGGGTCGCTGGAGAGCACGCCCGCCTCGCGCGGCACGGCCTCGGGCGCCGCCGTGGCGGGCAGGGCCAGCACGGGCAGGCCCAGCATCATGGCCTCGATCAGCGACAGCCCCAGGCTCGTCCAGCGGTAGGGGTGCAGGTAGGCCCGGTGCGTGCCGAGCACGTCGTGCAGCCGGGCCTGCGGCAGGTCCTCGTGCACCGTGAGGTTCGCCCCGGCGTCGGTGCCCCGCGCGCGGTCCGCGAGGTCCTGCACGCCCATGCCGTGCACCGCGACCGGGACACCGCCCGCGAGGTGGAGCACGACGTCGGTGCCGGCGGTGCGCCAGCGGCGCACGGGCTCGTTGACCGACACGGCCAGCGACGGCGAGGCGCCCGTGTAGCGGTAGCCGGGGTCGACGACGCCGTGCTCGACGACGGCGGTGGGGGCCCGGCCGCAGTCCCAGTACAGGCGGTTGAACGCCGTCACGTGCACGACCCGCAGGGCCGACTGGTCCGCCAGCGGGTGCCGGCTGTCGGCGGCCCCCGCGCGCGGGGCGTCGTGCTCGACGTAGAGGGCCGCGACGTCGCGACCCGGTCGCCGCCCGGTCCACCGCTCGACGAGCTCCAGCTCCTCGGGCCGCTGCAGCACGACGACGTCGAAGTCGGTGTGCCGCAGCATCTCCACGGGCACCTCCACGGCGCTCGCGGGCCAGTCCCACGTGCGGGCGCGGCCGCGGCCGTCCGGCCCGCGGTCGCCGACCAGGGGCAGCAGGTAGTCGTGGCGGCCCTGGACGAACGCCGTCATCCACGAGCCGTGCACGTGCCAGACGAGGATCCTCACGCCGCACCGCCCGCGGCGCGCAGGGCGCGGTCGACGGCGTCGCCGAGCGAGGCGGCGACCTGCACCCGCTCGGCCGTGCCGGCCGCGGCGACCTCCTCGGCGCGCGTCACGGGGGTGGGGACGAGCACGGCGCGCGCGCCCGCGGACACCGCGGCGTCGACGTCCGCGCCGATGTCACCGACGACGACGCACTCGGCGGGCGAGACCCCCAGGGCCGCAGCGGCTCCGAGCACCATGCCGGGTTCGGGCTTGCGACAGGCCGACGGGACGCCGGGCGCGTCGGGGCAGACGAGGACCGCGTCGAAGGGGCCGAGGAGCTCCTCGACGCGCGCGTTCACGGCGTCGACCTGCGCGCGGGTCAGCAGCCCGCGGCCGATGCCCGACTGGTTGCTGACGACGGCCGTGGCCAGCCCGGCCGCCCGCACGCGCCGCAGGGCCTCGACGGCGCCGTCCACGAGGCGCACCTTCGCGGGGTCGCCGTTGTAGGGCACGTCGTGGACGAGGGTGCCGTCACGGTCGAAGAGCACGGCGCGCACGGGCGGCGGCCACGCGTGCGGCGGACGGCGGCGCCAGCGCAGCTCGCCGCGCAGCCGGTGCCACACCGCGGCCGGCGGGATCGCGGCGCTCGTCACGACCATGCGGCGGACCTCGTCGGCGGTGCGCGGGCCGGGGGCGATGCGGCGCCACGCGAAGTCGGCGGTCAGGCCCGCCCAGCCGGTCGCGGCCAGCGCCGCGGCCCGGCGGCGCCCGGCCGCCGCGGCGCCCACGGCGAGGACGGCGGCCGGGCG
>NZ_JAAALN010000015.1 GCF_009906795.1 Kineococcus siccus | reverse complement strand
CGACCAGCCCGCCCGCCACCCCCGGAGGCCCCTCGTGAGTTCCGTCCTCGTCACCGGCGCCCGGGTCCTGGGCGGTGCGCCGACCGACCTGCTGCTCACCGACGGCCGCATCGCCGCGGTGGGGCCGGGCCTGGCCGCCGACGGCGCGAGCGTCCTGGACGCGACGGGGCTCGTGGCCCTGCCCGGCCTGGTCGACCTGCACACGCACCTGCGCGAACCCGGCCGCGAGGACGCCGAGACGGTCGAGACCGGCACGCAGGCCGCGGCGCGCGGCGGCTACACGGCCGTGTTCGCGATGGCCAACACCTTCCCCGTCGCGGACACCGCGGGCGTCGTCGAGCAGGTCAAGCGCCTGGGCGACGAGGCCGGGTGGGCCGAGGTGCGCCCCGTCGGCGCCGTCACCGTGGGGCTCGCCGGGCGCCAGCTCGCCGAGCTCGGGGCGATGGCGGACTCCGCGGCCGGGGTGCGGGTGTTCTCCGACGACGGCCACTGCGTCTCCGACGCCGTCCTCATGCGCCGCGCCCTGGAGTACGTCAAGGCCTTCGACGGCGTCGTCGCCCAGCACGCGCAGGAGCCCCGCCTGACCGAGGACGCGCAGATGAACGAGGGCACGGTCTCCGCCGTGCTCGGGCTGCGGGGGTGGCCGAGCGTCGCGGAGGAGGCCGTCATCGCGCGCGACGTGCTGCTGGCCGACCACGTCGGCTCGCGGCTGCACGTCTGCCACGTCTCGACGCGGGGGTCGGTGGAGATCCTGCGCTGGGCCAAGCAGCGCGGGGTCCAGGTCACGGCCGAGGTCACCCCGCACCACCTGCTGCTGACCGACGAGCTGGCTCGCAGCTACGACCCCGTCTACAAGGTGAACCCGCCCCTGCGGACCCAGGCCGACGTCGAGGCGCTGCGCGAGGGGCTGGCCGACGGCACGATCGACGTCGTCGCCACCGACCACGCGCCGCACCCGGTGGAGGCCAAGGACTGCGAGTGGGCCGCGGCCGCCATGGGCATGACGGGGCTGGAGACGGCCCTGTCGGTCGTGCAGCACGCCATGGTCGACACCGGGCTCCTCACGTGGGAGCAGGTGGCCGACCGGATGTCCACCGCCCCCGCCCGCATCGGCCGGCTCGCCGGCCAGGGCGAACCCCTGAGCGTCGGCAGCACCGCGAACCTCGTGCTCCTCGACGCCGCCGCCCGCTGGACGGTCGACCCGGCGCTCATGGCCACCAGCGGCCGGAACTCCCCGTTCCGCGGCACGGACCTGCCGGGTCGCGTGGTCGCCACCGTCCTGCGCGGTCGCCCGACCGTGCTGGACTCCCACCTCGTCAGGAGCACCCCGTGAGATGGATCGCCGTCGTCCTGCTCGTCATGGCGCTGCTCGTCCTGTGGCGGATGATGTTCTCCGGCTACCGGGGCCGCGCCAACGAGCAGCGCGCGCTGCCGCGACCGGGCGGGGCGGGCGACTGGAAGGCCATGACCGGTGCGCTGGAGGGGATCTACATCTCCACCACCGACGCCGAGAACACGCTCGACCGGATCGCCGCCCACGGCCTCGGGACGCGCAGCGCGGTGCGGCTCGGGTTCGTCGACGGCGGCGTCGGGTTCCTGCGCCAGGGGGCGCGGTCCTTCGTGGTGCCCGCGGCCGACATCGTCGGCGTGGGCCACGGGCCGGGGATGGTCGGGAAGTGGGTGGGCCGCAGCGACGGCATCGTCGTCCTGCGCTGGAAGCTGGGTGACCGGGTCGTCGACACGGGCGTCAAGCCGCGCCGGAGCGCGGACGGCGACCGGTTCGCGCGGCAGGTGGAGGAGCTCGTGCGCACCGCGCGCAGGAGCCGGACCGAGGAGGAGAAGTGAGCGGCGCACAGGGGCTGCCGGTGCCGGCGGTGCTGGTCCTGGAGGACGGCCGGACGTTCCGGGGCGACGCGTACGGCGCCGTCGGCGAGACCGTCGGGGAGGCCGTGTTCTCCACGGGCATGACGGGCTACCAGGAGACGCTCACCGACCCGAGCTACCACCGGCAGGTCGTGGTCATGACGGCGCCGCACGTGGGGAACACCGGCTACAACGACGAGGACCAGGAGTCGCAGCGGATCTGGGTCGCCGGCTACGTCGTGCGCGACCCCGCGCGGGTGCCGTCGAGCTGGCGCTCGCGCCGCACCCTCGCCGACGAGCTCGCGGCCCAGGGCGTCGTCGGCATCTCCGGCGTGGACACCCGGGCCCTCACGCGGCACCTGCGCGAGCGCGGGTCGATGCGGGCCGGGGTGTTCTCCGGCGCCGCCGCCGCGCGCTCCGCCGAGGAGCTGCTGGCCCGGGTGCTCGACGGCCTCGCGATGGTGGGCGCCGACCTCGCGGGCCAGGTCACGACGACCGGGCGCTACACGGTCCCGGCCGTGGGGGAGCGGAGGTACTCCGTCGCGGCCCTCGACCTGGGCATCAAGTCGATGACCCCGCAGCGCCTCGCCGAGCGGGGCGTCGAGGTCACGGTCCTGCCCGCCACGGCGACCCTCGAGGAGGTCCTCAGCGCGGGGGCCGACGGAGGTGTCCCCGACGGGGTGTTCTTCTCCAACGGCCCCGGCGACCCCGCGGCCGCCGGCCACGAGATCGGGGTGCTGCAGGGTGTCCTGGAGCGCCGGGTCCCGTTCTTCGGCATCTGCTACGGCAACCAGCTGCTGGGCCGCGCGCTGGGCTACGGCACCTACAAGCTGAAGTACGGCCACCGCGGGATCAACCAGCCCGTCATGGACCTGACCACCCGCAAGGTCGAGGTCACGAGCCACAACCACGGCTTCGCCGTCGACGCGGTCGCGGGCGAGGTCCGCGACACGCCCTACGGCCGGGCGGAGGTCAGCCACGTCGGCCTCAACGACGGCGTCGTGGAGGGGCTGCGCTGCCTCGACGTCCCGGCGTTCTCCGTGCAGTACCACCCCGAGGCCGCGGCCGGCCCGCACGACGCGGCCTACCTGTTCGACCGCTTCGTGGACCTCATGACCGCCCGGGTGCAGCCCCCTGGGCGAGCGGTCACCGGTGGTTCCGTCGGCAACACCAAGGAAGGCTTCTGATGCCCCGCCGCACCGACATCTCCTCGGTCCTCGTGATCGGCTCCGGCCCGATCGTCATCGGCCAGGCCGCGGAGTTCGACTACTCGGGGACGCAGGCGTGCCGGGTGCTGCGGGCCGAGGGCCTGCGCGTCATCCTCGTGAATTCCAACCCCGCGACGATCATGACGGACCCGGAGATGGCGGACGCCACCTACGTGGAGCCGATCACGCCCGCCGCGGTGGAGGCGATCATCGCCCGCGAGCGGCCCGACGCCGTCCTCGCGACCCTGGGCGGGCAGACCGCGCTGAACGCCGCGATCTCGCTGCACGACAGCGGGGTCCTGGAGAAGTACGGCGTCGAGCTCATCGGCGCCGACGTGCAGGCGATCCAGCTCGGCGAGGACCGCCAGCTCTTCAAGGGCGTCGTCGAGCGCTGCGGCGCCGAGAGCGCCCGCAGCCACCTGTGCCACTCCATGGCGGAGGTGCTGGCGGGCGCGGAGGACCTCGGCTACCCCGTCGTCGTGCGCCCCAGCTTCACCATGGGCGGCCTGGGCTCCGGCTTCGCCTACGACGAGGCCGACCTGCGCCGCATCGCCGGGCAGGGCCTGCACCACTCGCCCGTGACCGAGGTCCTCCTCGAGGAGTCGATCATGGGGTGGAAGGAGTACGAGCTCGAGCTCATGCGCGACCGCGCGGACAACGTCGTCGTCGTCTGCTCGATCGAGAACTTCGACCCCATGGGCGTCCACACGGGCGACTCGATCACCGTCGCCCCCGCCATGACGCTGACGGACCGCGAGTACCAGCGGATGCGCGACATCGGCATCGCCGTCATCCGCGAGGTGGGCGTCGACACCGGCGGCTGCAACATCCAGTTCGCGGTGAACCCCGAGGACGGCCGCATCATCGTCATCGAGATGAACCCGCGCGTCTCGCGCTCCTCGGCCCTGGCGTCGAAGGCCACGGGTTTCCCGATCGCGAAGATCGCCGCCCGCCTCGCCGTCGGCTACACCCTCGACGAGATCCCCAACGACATCACGCGGTCGACGCCGGCGAGCTTCGAGCCCACGCTGGACTACGTGGTCGTCAAGGTCCCGCGGTTCGCCTTCGAGAAGTTCCCGGCCGCGGACCCGACGCTGACCACCACCATGAAGAGCGTCGGCGAGGCGATGGCCATGGGCCGCAACTTCACCGAAGCCCTGCAGAAGGCGTTGCGCAGCACCGAGAAGCGCGGCGCCCCCTTCACGTGGGCCGGCCCCGTCGGGGACCTCGACGACCTCCTGCGCCGCGCCGCGCAGCCGACCGACGAGCGCATCGGCCTGGTCATGCAGGCGATCCGGGCGGGCGGGACGCCCGAGCAGCTGTTCGCGTCCACGCGCATCGACCCCTGGTTCCTCGACCAGCTGTTCCTGCTCGACGAGGTCGCGCGGGCGGTGCGCGAGGCCCCGGAGCTGACCCCCGAGCTGCTCCGGCACGCCAAGCGGCACGGCTTCTCCGACGCCCAGCTCGGTGAGCTGCGGCACCTGCCGGAGGACGTCGTGCGCGGGGTGCGGCACGCGCTGGGCATCCGCCCGGTCTACAAGACCGTCGACACGTGCGCGGCGGAGTTCGCGGCGTCGACGCCGTACCACTACTCCAGCTACGACGAGGAGGACGAGACCCGGCCGCGCGAGAAGGCCGCCATCGTCATCCTGGGCTCGGGGCCCAACCGCATCGGCCAGGGCGTCGAGTTCGACTACTCGTGCGTGCACGCGTCCTTCGCGCTGCGCGACGCCGGCTACGAGACCGTCATGGTCAACTGCAACCCGGAGACGGTGTCGACGGACTACGACACCTCCGACCGGCTGTACTTCGAGCCGCTCACGCTCGAGGACGTCCTGGAGGTCGTGCACGCCGAGACCCGCTGCGGCCCGGTCGCGGGCGTCATCGTGCAGCTCGGCGGGCAGACGCCGCTGGGGCTCGCGGCGAAGCTCGCCGAGGCGGGGGTCCCCATCATCGGGACGTCGCCCGCGGCCATCGACCTCGCGGAGGAGCGCGGCGCCTTCGGCCGCGTGCTGGAGGAGGCGGGGCTGACGTCGCCCAAGCACGGGACCGCGTCCTCGTTCGGCGAGGCGCGCGCGATCGCGGCGGGCATCGGCTACCCCGTGCTCGTGCGGCCGTCCTACGTCCTGGGCGGGCGCGGCATGCAGATCGTCTACGACGAGCACTCCCTCGAGCAGTACATGGCGACGGCCACCGAGGTCTCGCCCGAGCGCCCGGTGCTCGTCGACCGGTTCCTCGACGACGCGATCGAGATCGACGTCGACGCGCTGTTCGACGGCGAGGAGATGTACCTCGGCGGGATCATGGAGCACATCGAGGAGGCCGGCATCCACTCCGGCGACTCGGCGTGCGTCATCCCGCCCGCCACGCTGGGCCGCGGGGAGCTGGAGCGCGTGCGCGCCTCGACCGAGGCCATCGCGCGCGGCGTCGGCGTGCGCGGCCTGCTGAACGTCCAGTTCGCGCTGGCCGCCGACATCCTCTACGTCCTGGAGGCCAACCCCCGCGCGAGCCGCACGGTGCCGTTCGTGGCCAAGGCCACCGGGGTGGCGCTGGCGAAGGCCGCCGCCCGCGTGATGGCCGGGTCGTCGATCGCGGAGCTGCGCCGCGAGGGGCTGCTGCCCTCGCGCGGCGACGGCGGCCTCCTGCCGCCCGAGTCGCCCGTGTCGGTCAAGGAGGCCGTGCTCCCGTTCGCCCGGTTCCGCACGGCCGAGGGGCAGGTCGTGGACAGCCTGCTGGGGCCCGAGATGCGGTCCACGGGTGAGGTGATGGGCATCGACGTCGACTTCCCCACGGCCTTCGGCAAGGCGCAGGCCGCGGCCTACGGCGGGCTCCCCACGACGGGCACGGCGTTCATCTCCGTGGCCGACCGCGACAAGCGCGCCATGATCTTCCCGATCAAGCGCCTGTCCGACCTGGGGTTCGAGCTGCTCGCCACCCAGGGGACCGCGGACGTGCTGCGCCGCAACGGCATCACCAGCACCGTCGTGCGCAAGCACTCGGAGGGCACGGGGGAGGGGGGCGAGCAGACCATCGTCGAGAAGATCTCGGCCGGCGAGGTCGCCATCGTCGTGAACACCCCGTCGGGCCACCAGGCCCGGGCCGACGGCTACGAGATCCGCGCGGCCTCGACCGCGGTCGGGGCCCCGATCCTCACGACCGTCCAGCAGCTCGCCGCTGCGGTGCAGGCGATCGAGGCGCTGCGGGCGGGGCAGGGCACCTCGGTGGCCCCGCTGCAGGAGCACGCCGCGACGCTCGCGGCCGCGTGGGAGGGGTGGCGGGAGTGAGCGGTGCGCCGCGGTTCGGCGCCCGGCTGGCCGCGGCGAGCAGCGAGCACGGCCCGCTGTGCGCCGGGATCGACCCGCACGCCGCGCTGCTCGCGGCGTGGGGCCTGGCCGACGACGCGACCGGCGTGGAGCGGTTCGGCCGCACGGTGGTCGAGGCCCTGGCCGGGCACGTCGCGGCCGTGAAGCCGCAGGCGGCGTTCTTCGAGCGGCACGGCTCGCGCGGGGTCGCGGCCCTGGAGCGGGTGCTGGCCGACGCGCGGGCGGCGGGGCTGCTCACCGTCGTCGACGCCAAGCGCGGCGACATCGGCTCGACGATGGCCGCGTACGCCGACGCCTACGCCGGGCAGTCCCCGCTGGCGGGTGACGCCGTGACGGTCTCGCCGTTCCTGGGGTTCGGGTCGCTGCGCCCGCTCCTGGACGTGGCCGCCGCCCACGGCCGCGGGGTGTTCGTCCTCGCCCTGACGTCGAACCCCGAGGGCGCCGCCGTGCAGCACGCCGTGGGCCCGGACGGCCGCTCGGTGGCGCGCGCGCTCACCGAGGACGTCGCGGCCGAGAACTCCGGTGCCGACCCGCTGGGCGACGTCGGCCTCGTGGTCGGCGCGACCACGGGCCCCGCCGCCGCGGCCCTCGGCCTCGACCTGGCGGCCGTGAACGGGCCGCTGCTCGCGCCCGGGATCGGCGCCCAGGGGGCCACCGCGGAGGACCTCCGCACGGTGTTCGGCGACGCCCGCCGGCTGGTCCTGGCGACCAGTTCCCGCGAGGTCCTGGCGGCCGGGCCCGACGTCCGGGCGCTGCGCGACGCGGCCCGCCGCAGCGCGGAGCAGGTCCGCTCCGCCCTCGCCGGCTGACCCCGGGCTCGCGGCCCGGAGAGGGCGGGGACCGCCCGCGTCGCGGAACGCCTCGCCTTGACACGTCCGATGACCGCGCGGAGGGTGTGGGCGTCACGGGCCTGCGCCGACGCGGGTCCGGTCACCGCCGAGGGGGAACCCGCAGACATGAGCCTTCCTGATCCGTCCTCCTCCTCCGCCCGGCCCGCCGCGGCCGCCACCGCGCGGCGGCGGGTCGAGGCCCTGGGCGAGATGGCGCGGATGCTCGTGGCGGGGGGTTTGTCGACCGACCGGCTGGCGTCGGCCCCGTCGGTCGAGGACATCCGGGAGCTGGCGCGCCGGCGGTTGCCGAAGATGGCCTTCGACTACGTCGACGGGGGCGCGGACGCCGAGAACACGCTGCGCGCGAACGTGCGCGACCTGGCCGCGGTGACGTTCCGGGCGCGTTCGCTGCGCGACGTGTCGACGCAGGACCTGGGCACGACGCTGTTCGGGCGGCCGCTGGCGTCACCGATGGTGCTGGCGCCGACGGGGTTGCTGCGGATCGCGGGCGGTGACGGCGAGCTCAGCGCGGTGCGGGCGGCGGGCCGGGCGGGGTTGCCGTTCACCATCTCCACGGCGGCGAGCTGGTCGATCGAGGAGATCGCGGCGCAGGCGAGCGGGCCGCTGTGGTTCCAGCTCTACATGTGGCGCTCCAAGGACGTCATCACCCAGCTGGTGGACCGGGCGGAGGCCGTCGGCTGCGAGGCGCTGGTCGTGACGATCGACGTCGCGGTCAACGGGAAGCGCTCGCGCGACCACCGCAACGGGATGTCGATCCCCCCCAAGGTGACCGCGGCGAACGCGGCCGGGGTCGTGCGGCACCCGTCCTGGTTCCTGGGGTTGCTGGACGGGCCGCCCATCGGGTTCCGGAACCTCGTGGGCATCGCCGAGGGTTCCAGCGCGATGAGCCACCAGGAGTACGTGAACACCGAGCTCGCCAACCTCAAGGCGAGCTGGGAGGACGTGGCCTGGCTGCGGTCGCGCTGGTCCGGGCCCCTCGTGGTGAAGGGCGTGACGTCGGTGGCCGACGCGCTGGACGCCGTGCGCGTCGGGGCGGACGCCGTGTGGGTCAGCAACCACGGGGGTCGCCAGCTGGACTCCCAGCCGAGCACCATCAGCGTGCTGCCGCGCATCGCGGAGGCCGTCGGGTCCCGCGCGGACGTCATCTTCGACAGCGGGGTGCGCCACGGCGGCGACGTCGTGAAGGCCCTGTCGATGGGCGCGAGCGCGGTGGGGATCGGGCGGCCGTGGGTGTACGGGCTGAGCGCGGCCGGGGAGCGCGGTGCGCTGCGGGTCGCGGAACTCCTCACGACGGAGGTGCGGGAGACCCTGATCCTGCTGGGGCGCCGGTCGCTCGCGGAGCTGGACCGCAGCGCCGTGCGCTACCCCGCGGAGTGGGACGAGCCCGAGGACGCCGAGCTCGACCTCACCGCAGCGGTGGCGTCGCGCGTGGAGGCCGGCGCGTGAGCACGCCGGAGCGGACGGCCGTGCGGTCGCCCATCTACGGCACGCTCGAGCGGATCCCCGGGGGCCTCATGGTGGTCCCCCTGCTCCTGGGAGCGGTCGTGGGGACCGTCGCCCCCGGCCCGCTGGAGGCCGGCAGCTTCACGACCGCGCTGCTGAAGGACGGGGCGCTGCCGATGATGGCGCTCGTCATCTTCGCCACCGGCATGGAACTCACCCCGCGGCGCATCGGCCCCGTCGCCGGGACCGCGGGCGCCGTCCTGCTGGGCAAGACGATCGTGCCCGGGACCATCGTCGTCCTGCTCGGCCAGGTCGTCGGGATCGACGGGCTGCTGGGCATCTCGATCCTCGCGATGCTCGCCACGTTCGACAACAGCAACGGCGGCATCTGGATCGCCTTCACCGGGAAGTACGGCGACCGGCGCGACCGGGGCGCGTACATCGCCTCGGCCATCAACGACGGCCCGTTCTTCACCCTGCTGTTCATCGGCAGCGCGGGGTTCGGCGAGATCCCCCTCGGGACGTTCGCGGCGGCCATCGCGCCACTCGTCCTCGGCATCATCGCGGGGAACGTCGACCACCGCTGGACCGAGGTGATGCGCCCGGTGCCGGGCATCGTCATCCCGTTCTTCGCGTTCTGCCTCGGCACGGGCATCGACCTGTCGGCGGTCCTCACGGGCGGCGCCACGGGCATCGTGCTCGGGCTCCTCGTCACGCCGTTCACCGGCGGGTGCGCCTACCTCGCCTACCGGTTCATCCTGCGCCGGGGCCCCCGCAGCGGGCTCGCGTTCGTCGCCGGCACCACGGCCGGGAACTCCATCATCACCCCGGCGATCGTCGCCACCGCCGACCCGCGGTTCGCGCCGTTCGTCGAGGTCGCCACCGTGCAGGTCGCCACGGCCGTGCTCGTGTCCGCGGTCACGGCGCCCCTCGTGGCCTCGTGGTTCCTCAAGCGCAACGGTGAGCTGCACGACCCCGAGGCGGTGGCGGCCCGGGCCGCGGTGGACCTCACGGCCGCGGGGCCGGGCGGCGAGACGGCCGCGGACCGGGAGCGACCGCAGTAGGCCGGCGGGTGCGGGGAGCGGGCCGCGGCTCCCGCGGGACGGCGGCCCGTCCCGGGGGGTCGCGGAGCAGGACGACGGCGCACGCGCTGACGGCCAGGCCCAGGACCGCCGGGACGCCGAGCGGCTGCCCCAGGACGGCGGCCGCCCACAGCGCGGTGACGGCGGGGGTCAGGTACAGCAGCGTGCTGGCCCGGGCGGCCCCGTCCCGCGCGGTCACCAGGTAGTAGGCGCCGTAGCTGCCGATCCCGGCCGCGGTGGCCCAGGCCACGGCCGCCCAGAAGGCCGGCGCGGCGGGCGGCGCGAGGTGCCCCGCGCCGCCCGCGACGGCCGTGAAGGACACGGCCGCGAACACCGCCTGCACCGCCAGCGTCTGCAGCAGCGGGGGAGGGACCCGCCCCGGCGTGGCCCAGCGCTGCTGCAGCAGGGTCCCGGCGGTCAGCGACAGCATGGCCAGCAGGGGCAGGAGGAGCCCCGCGGGTGCGGTGCCCGCCCGCAGGTCACCGGCGGCGGTGACCGCGACCCCCGCCGTGCCGAGGACCAGGCCGGCGAGGTGCGCGCGGCCCAGCCGACGCGCGCTCAGCAGGGCGGCGGACACCACCACCAGCGCGGGTTGCAGGGCCGCGACGAGGGCGGAGGTCCCGGCCGGGACACCCGCGGCCGCGGCCGAGAACACGCCGCCCAGGTACAGGCACTGGCACAGCAGGGCGAGCACGGCCTGGCGCAGCCACTCCCGCCCGTCGAGACGTCCGACCGCCCGCAGCGCCCAGGGGAGCAGGACCGCGGCCGTGGCGAGGCCGCGCCAGGCCAGCAGGGTGTCGGGCCCGGCCGTGCCGGCGCCCAGGTCCGCGCCGATGAAGCCGGAGCTCCACACGACGACGAGGGCGGCGGCCCGCAGGGGAGCACCGGACGGGGACGGGCGGCCGAGGCGAGTCACCCGCGTACGTAACCACACCGGTCGGTATACTCGCAGTCCACCGACCGAGGAGGTGCGCCGTGCCGGCGACCCCGACGACCCTGACGACGCTCACGACCCTCGACGAGGCGACTCCCGCCGCCCTGCACCCCGTCCTGCGCCCGCTGCCGCCCCTGACCGCCGCCGGGGCCCGGCTGCTGGACGCCGCGAGCGAGCTGTTCTACGAGCGCGGGGTGCGCGCCGTCGGCGTCGACCTCATCGCCGACACGGCCGGCACCACGAAGAAGACCCTGTACGACCGGTTCGGGTCCAAGGACGCCCTCGTGGCGCTGTACCTGCTGCGGCGCGCGCACCGCTGGCGGGAGTTCCTGCTGGCCCGGCTCGCCGACGCCCCGGCCGCCGGCCCGGACCGGGCGGGGAGTCCCGACGGAACGCGCGTCCTGCTGGTGTTCGACGCGCTCGAGGCCTGGATGGGCGGGCAGCGGCGGGGGTGCGCGTTCGTCAACGCCTACGCCGAGCTCGGGGGCACCGACCACCCCGCGGTCCCGGTCGTCCGGGCCGAGAAGGCGTGGATGCGCGCGCTCTTCGACGTGCTGACGGGCGACGCGGGGCTGGGCGCCCACGTCCACCTGCTGTACGAGGGGACCCTGGTCGTCCTCACGGCGGGCGCCGGCGCCACCGCCGCGGTCGACGCGCGGCGGGCGGTGGAGGTCGCGCTGGCCGGCTGACGCGTTCGGCGCCCCTCGCCGGACGGGCACCCGCTAGGGTCGCGACAGCAACCGCACCCCGAGCAGCACCCTGAGCACTCTGCCCGGTGGAGTCGGTGCGGGACGCGCGTCCGCGGTCCGCACCACCACTGGACGGTTCTCGGCAGGACCACGGGTCGACCTCCCTCCGGACGCCGACGACCCCGGTGTGGTCCGCCCGACCGGGCAGCACCGAGGACCTCCCGTGCCGTCGTCCCCTCCACCCGCGTCGTCTCCACCCGCGACCTACCGCGACCTCCTCCGGCTGCCCGGCGCCGCCCTGTTCCTCGGCACGGCCGGCGCCGGCCGGGTCGGGATCGCGATGAGCGGCCTCGGCCTGCTGCTGCTCGCGCGCCAGCGGACCGGCTCCTACGCCGAGGCCGGCGTCGCCGTCGCCGCCTTCGCGGTGGCCGAGGCGCTCCTCGGCCCCCAGGTCGCCCGCCTCGTCGACCGCTGGGGGCAGTCGCGCGTCCTGCCGCCCCTCGTGACGGCCCACGCGGCCGCGGTGGCGGGCCTGGTGCTGAGCCCCGTGCCGCACGTCGCGCTCGCGGCGCTCGCGGGCGCCACGATCCCGCAGCTGGGCGCCCTGTCCACGGCCCGGTGGGCCGCCCTGCTGCGCCGCCGCGGCCTCGCGGGGTCGCTCGGCGCGGCCTTCTCGCTGGAGTCGCTCGTGAACGCGCTGGCCTACCTGGTCGGCCCCGCCCTGGTCGCGGTCCTCGCCGCCGCGGTGGACCCGGCCCTCGGCACGGTCGTCGCCGCGGCCCTGGTCGTCGCCGCCGGGACGGCTCTCGCACTGCAGCGCAGCACGTCCCCACCCACCGTGCGCGGTCGCGCCGAGGCCGGGGAGCGGCGGGGCCTGCTGCGTCGCGGCTTCCTGGCCGTCGTGCTCGTCAACGTCGCCATCGGCACGCACTTCGGCGCCAACCAGGTGGCGGTGACCGCGGCCGCCCGGCAGCTCGGCGCGCCGGCGGCCGCGGGCGTCCTGTTCGGCCTGGCGAGCGTGGCGGGGCTGGCCGGCGGGTGGGCGTACGGCCGGCGGCGGTGGCGGTCGTCGGCGCCCCGCCGGCTCGTGCTGCTCGGGCTGGTGCTGGCCCTCGCCAGCACCGCGGCGAGCACCGCGGCGGGTGCCGTCTCCTCGCTCCCGCTGGTCGCGGCCGCGGGGATCGTCGCCGGGGCGGTGGTGCCGCCCGTCCTCGTGCTGAGCACCGTGCTCGCCGAGGCGTCGGTGCCGCCGCGCTCGCTCACGCAGGCGCTGACGTGGCTCAACTCCGCCGGCGCGGGCGGCAGCGCGGCGGCGAGCGCCCTCGCGGGCCTGGCCGTCGACGCCCACGGCGGCGCGGCGGGGTTCCTGCTCTCGACCGCGGCGGGTGCCGCGCTGGCCGTGGTCGCTGCGGCGGCCTCGCGCGTCCTCGGCCAGACTGGTGGGGTGGCGCGACGGGCCGGGCGGCGATGACGGGCCCCTCCGCGGACGCGGCCGTCCCCGACGGGGTCCTCCTCCTGCTCGCGGCCGCCGTCCGGGGCGACCTCCTGACCGACGCCGACGGCATGGCGGCCGCGCTGCGCGACGCCGGGTGGCGCCCGGCCGCGGCGGGCGGGACGTGGACGTGCGCGGCCGACCCGTCGTGGGCCGTGGAGTCCGTCGACCACCCGCCCACCGCGTCCGTCCTCCTCTCGGGGTGGGACCACCCCGTGGCCCGCGCCGCGACGGGGTTGCGCGCGCTCCTGGACGCCGGGGAGGGCGGCTTCGCCCCCGACGGCGACGGGCGCCGGTGGTCCGGCGGGCACGCCACCGTCCTGCTCCGGCTCGCCCGGCAGGAGTGGGTCGGCAGCCGCCTGGCGCCCGCCCTGGTGCAGCTCGACCTGACCTCCCCGGCCGGGCCGGCGCCGGCGGCGGACGTGGCTGCGCCCCGCCCTGCGGCGCAGGCCCGGCGCACCGCGCGCGACGGGACCCCCGTCGCCCGCTGGTACCTCGCGGCCGACCCCGACCTGCCGGACGACGTGGTGGCCGTGCTCGCGCGCGACGCCGACCCGGCGGTCGTGGCCGCGCTCGCGGCCGCCGAGCCGCTGCGCCGCCTCGTCCGGGGCGAGCGCTGAGGCCGACCGTGCCGTCGTCCGCGGCCGCCCGGGCGCTCGCGCACGTCGCCGCCCGGGCGCGGGGTGGGCCGCTGCACCCGTCGTGGCGCGTGACCCTGCACTTCCACCCCGACCGCCTCGTCCGCGGGGCGCCGGTCCTGGTGGCGATGGCCGCGGACGGCCGCTACCGGTCGCAGTTCGAGACGGGCACCGGCAACGGCGGCCTGACGGCGCACCCGGGCGGTGACCGGTGGCGCTGGGAGTCGCGGCTGTTCGGCGGGGCCTACGACGAGGCGCTCCCGGCCGAGCGCCCGGTCTACGGTGCGCTGAACCACCGGCAGCGGGGTGGCGGCGGCTCGCCGCGCTTCGGGTCCGCCCACCTGCGGCTCAGCGCGGAGGCGCTGCGCCGCACCACGTTCTGCTACCCCGACAGCGTCTTCGAACCCGTCGACGTCGGGACCCGGTCCCGCGCGGGGGTGGTCGACCTCGCGGACGCCGACGAGCGCGACCTGCTCGACGACTACGTCGAGGCCCACGTGCACGGCGGCGTCCGGTTCGGCCGCGACGTCGAGGCCCTCGTGCTCGACCCGTCCCACCGCGGCACCGACGTCGAGCGGGACGCGGCCCTGCTCGGCGTGCCGGTCGAGTGGCACCCGGGGTTCGCCACGTCGGTCGACGCCGTCGCGGCGCACCCCGGGTACCGCGGGGCGGACGTCGTCGCCGCGGCCGCCCGGATCGTGCCCGACGGCGTGCTGACCGCGCGCGTGGTGGGCGCCGCCGTCCGGGCCGGGGCGGAGGACGAGCAGGTCCTCAAGCGGGTGTGGCACTGCGTGGCGCGCTTCGGCCGGCCGGCCGTCGGCGCTGCGCCGGCGGGGAGGTGCGGCGGGCCGTCACCGCGGCCGTGACGGTCGGCGGCTCAGTCCTCCGCCGCGTGGTCCTCGTCGTGAGGGCCGCCCGAGTGCCAGGCGGAGCAGGGGGGCTGCAGCATGTCCGCCAGGCGCCACGCCTCGGAGCTGCTCAGGTGCAGCCCCATCTCCCGGTGCGTGCCCAGGCCGGAGTAGATGGCCACGCCCGACAGGTTCGGCTCGTGGCCGTCGTCGTCCAGGACGCTGAGGCTGATCCACGGCTTCATGCCGGGACGGAAGTGCGCCAGCCGCATCGCGGGCAGGTTCCGTTCCCCGGTGAGGTACGGCAGGAGCATGCGCACGTAGTCGAGGTCGTAGACCTCGGTGCGCCCGTCGGCGGTCAGGAGGACGTCTCTGCCCCGGATCGTCACGGATTCGGCGGCGGTGGCCCCTAGCTGCACGGGTCCAGTGTGCGGACACGGCGGCCGAGATGGCGAGGGGGGCTTGGTCACAGCGCGGCGGCGGTGACGACCAGGCTCGCCTCGACGCGGGTGCGGAGGTCCGCGGGGACCGGGACGGGCCGGCGCGTCGCGCGGTCGAGGAAGACGTGCACGAACCGGCCCCGGGCGACGAGCGCGTCCGCGCCCGCCCGGCGCAGGCCGAACTCCCACGTGACGCTCGTGGTGCCGATCCGGCCGGCGCGCAGGCCGACGTCGAGGACGTCGGGGTAGCTGACGGAGGCCTCGTACTCGCAGGACGACGCCCGCACGACCGCGATCGTGTCGCCGTCCACGAGGCGCACGCCGGCCTCGGTGAGCAGCCACGACGTCACGGTCGTGTCCATGGCGGCGTAGTAGACGGTGTTGTTGACGTGCCCGAACACGTCGTCGTCGTTCCAGCGCGTCGGGAACGGGCGGCGGTAGGGGTAGCGGTCGTCGGTCACGGGTCCCCCGTCGTGGTCGTGGTCGTGGTCGTTGGGCGGGGGTCGGGCACCGGGACGCGGGGCGTGGCCGGTGCGCGGGAGGCGGCCGGCACGTCGGTGCGCATGACGTGGGCGAGAGCCGCTGCGGCCCGGTCGGTGTCGGGGCGCTCGCCCGCGATGAGGTCCGCGAAGGTGAAGGACTCCGCGACGCGCACCAGCAGGTAGGCGAGGTCGTGCGCGGGCAGCGCCAGGGCCAGACCGGCCGCCTCCTCGTCGAGCAGCATCGACTCCACGGTCGCCACGAAGCGGCGCTGCACCTCGCTGGCCGCGGTCGTCAGCAGCTTGAGCGCCCGCACCGGTTCACCCCGCAGGAACTGCCGGAAGTACGGCGCCTGGATGAGGCTGTCGGTGAACCGGGTGAGCACCGCGACGACGCGGTCGGGGCCCGTGCTGCGCTCGGTCGCGTCGATGCGGTCCAGCGTCGGTTCGGCCAGCGACCAGAGGACCTCCGAGAGCAGCGCGTCGCGGTTGCCGACCCAGCGGAACAGCGAGGTCCGGTCCACGCCCATCTGCGCCGCGAGCGCCGTCATGTCGAGCCGCTCGCCGGCGATGAACGCGGCCCGCGCCCGGCGGAACGCGTGCACGACCTCGCCGGAGGTCCCGGCCGCGGCCAGCCGCTGGGACAGCGGGGTCGGCACCATCGCGACGCCGCGACGGCCGATCGGCAGCGCCGCGACGGAGGGTGTGTGCAACATCCGCAGAAGTGTTGCACACTGGGCGCGGGAGGCGGGCGCCTCCCGGATCGTCGGACCAGCGATGGAGCTCAGATGCCGAACCTCCTCGAGAGCGACTTCTACTTCTTCCAGGAGGCGCTGAGCGCCCCCGAGCAGGAGGCCGTGCTCGCCCTGCGCGAGTACCTGGAAACGTCCGTGCGGCCCATCGCCGACGCCTGCTGGTCGCGCGCGGAGTTCCCGATGGAGGTCGTCAAGCCCCTCGCGGAGCTGGGCCTGCTCGGCGCCCCGTGGCCCGAGACGCGCCACTTCGAGAACACCGCCGTCTACCGCGGCTGGACGGCCATGGAGATGGGCCGCGTCGACGCGTCCATCGCCACGTTCGTCGGCGTGCAGAACGGCCTGGCGATGGGGTCCATCGCCGAGACCGGCTCGGCCGCGCAGCGCGCGGAGTGGCTGCCGCCGCTCGCGCGCGGCGAGATCATCGGCGCGTTCGGGCTCACCGAGCCGTTCTCCGGGTCCGACTCCGCCCGCGGCCTGCGCACCACGGCCGAGCGGCGCGGGGACACCTGGGTGCTCAACGGCGCCAAGCGCTGGATCGGCAACGCCACCTTCGCCGACGTCGTGGTCGTCTGGGCCAAGGACACGGGCGACGGCCAGGTGAAGGGGTTCCTCGTCACCAGGGAGACCCCCGGGTTCGTCGCGACGAAGATCGAGGACAAGGTCGCGCTGCGCACCGTGCAGAACGCCGACATCGTCCTGACCGACGTCGAGGTCCCGGAATCCCGCCGGCTGCAGAACGCGAACTCCTTCCGCGACACGGCCACCGTGCTGCGCCTGACCCGCGCCGAGGTGGCCTGGCAGGCCGTCGGCGTCGCGATCGGCGCCTACGAGGCGGCCCTCGCCTACGCCAAGCAGCGCGAGCAGTTCGGCAAGCCGATCGCGAGCCGGCAGCTCGTCCAGGACCTCCTGGTGCGCAGCCTGGGCAACATCACCGCCAGCATCGCGATCTGCCTGCAGGTCTCCAAGCTGCTCGACCAGGGCCGCCAGCACGACGCGCACTCGGCGCTGGCCAAGGCGTACACCACGGCCCGCATGCGCGAGACCGTCGGCTGGTGCCGCGAGGTGCTGGGCGGCAACGGGATCGTCCTGGAGCACGGCGTCGCGCGGTTCTTCGCCGACGCCGAGGCCATCTACTCCTACGAGGGCACGCGGGAGATGAACACCCTCATCGTCGGCCGCGCCATCACGGGGTTCGCCGCGTTCGCCTGACGCTCAGCCCAGCCGCGTCGTCGAGATCCCGCCGTCCACAGGGAGCGTGATCCCGTGGACGAGGCGGGCCGCGTCGGAGACCAGGTAGAGGACCGCCGCGGCGATGTCCTCGGGCTGCACGACGACCCCGGCCGGGGTCGTCGCGGTCATGGCGTCCAGGACCGCGCGGTGCGCGGCGTTGCCCGGCGTGAGGGTGACGCCGGGGGCGACGGTCGTGAACCGCACGCCCCGGGGTCCGTACTCCGCGGCCCAGCTGCGGGTCAGCTGCGCGTCGGCCGCCTTGGTCGCGGTGTACATCGCGCCGAACGGTGAGCCGACGCCCGCCATCCACGACCCGATGGTCACGACGGCCCCGCTGCCGCGGGCGGCCATGGCCGGCGCGAGGGCGCCCACGAGGACGTGCGGCGCCCGGACGTTCACCGCGAGCATGGCGTCGAGGTCGGCGTCGGGCAGGTCCTCCGTCGCGGAGACGGGGTAGAGGCCGGCGTTGTTGACCAGGACGTCGAGGGTTCCGCCCACGAGGCCGGTGACCCGCGCGGCGAAGGCGCGGAGGTCGGCGTAGGAGCCGGCGAGGTCGACGACGACGGCGTCGGCGCGACCGCCCGCCGCCTCGATCTCCTCCACGACCGCCGCGGCGCGGGCGGCGTCGCGGCCGCTGACGATGACGTGGGCGCCGGCCTCGCCGAGCGTGCGGGCGATCGCCGCGCCGATGCCGCTGGTGGAGCCGGTGACGAGGGCGGTGCGACCGGCGAGCTGGGGCGTGGTGCTGGTGGTGGTGGTCATGTGGACCGTTCTACGGACCCGGCACCGGGGGCACCAGGTCGCGCCGAACCTGGTTCCGGCAGGACCAGGCAGGCGGAGCCGCTGCCGCCTAGCGTGGGGGATTGCCCCGCGACCGCGCCGCTCTCGGAGCGTTCCTGCGTTCCCGCCGCGACCGGCTGACCCCGGCGCAGGCGGGCCTGGAGGCGTTCCCCGGGCCGCGCCGGGTCCCGGGGCTCCGGCGCGAGGAGCTGTCGCTGCTCGCGGGCGTGAGCCCCGACTACTACAGCCGCCTGGAGCAGGGCCGGCAGGCCAACGTCTCCCTCGAGGTGCTGGACGCGCTCTCCCGCGCGCTGCGCCTGGACGCCGTCGAGTCCGCCCACCTGCGCGACCTGGCCGCCCCCACCCCGCGCCGCCGCACGGTCCCCGACCGGGGGCAGCGCCCCGACCCCGGGCTGCTGCGCCTGGTCGGGAACCTCGACCACCGGCCCGCGCTGCTGCTCGGGCGCCGCGGGGAGGTGCTGGCCCGCAACGGGTTGCTGAGCTCGGTGCTGGGGCGGCCGCTGGCACCGGGTTCGTCCCTGGTCCGCTACCTGTTCTTCGACCCGACGGCGCGCGAGCGGATCGTCAACTGGGCCGACTTCGCCGCGACCACCGTCGCGTCCCTGCGCCGGGAGGCGGCGCGCCGCCCGCACGACGCCACGCTGAGCGCCCTGATCGAGGAGCTCCGCGCGGGCGACGAGGACGCCGCGCGCTGGTGGGACGACCACACCGTGCGGGACTACACGTCCGTGGCCAAGCAGATCCAGCACCCCACGGCGGGGCCGCTGTCGTTCGACATCGAGATCGTCGTCCCGCCGCACGACCCGGACCAGCACCTCATCGTCTACACCACGCCCACCGACTCGCCCACCGCCCGCGTGCTCGGCCTGCTGGCCAGCTGGGACGCGGACGTCCCGACCCGCTGACCCTCCTCCGGAACGGAAACCCCATGGACCTCGCCCTGCACGTCAGCGACTTCACCGGCGCGGGCGACCCCGCCCGCATCGCCCCCACGCTGGCGGCGACCGCCCGCGCGGCCGACACCACCGGCTTCTCGACGCTCACGCTGATGGACCACTTCTTCCAGATGCAGGACAGGGCGCCGGCCACCGACCCGATGCTCGAGGGCTACACGGCCCTGGGTTTCCTGGCCGGCCAGACCGAGCACCTGCAGCTCGGGCTGCTCGTCACGGGCGTCACCTACCGCCACCCCGGCCTGCTCGCGAAGACGGTGACGACGCTCGACGTGCTGTCCGGCGGCCGCGCGCTGCTGGGCATCGGCGCGGCCTGGTACGAGCGGGAGCACCTCGGTCTGGGGGTGCCGTTCCCGCCCGTCGCCGAGCGGTTCGAGCGTCTCGACGAGGCGCTGCGCGTGGTCAAGCAGATGTGGAGCGACGACGACGGCCCCTTCGCGGGGACGTTCTCCACGCTGGCGGAGACGCTGAACTCCCCGCAGGTCCTGCGGCGCCCGCACCCGCCCATCCTCATCGGCGGCATGGGCGAGAGGAAGACGCTGCGCCTGGTCGCGCGCCACGCCGACGCCTGCAACCTCTTCGCCGCGGGGCCCGACGTGATCCGCCACAAGATCGAGGTCCTCGCGGGGCACTGCGAGACCGAGGGCCGCGACCCCGCCGACATCGCCACCACCGTCATCGGCGGGCCCGACCCGCTGGAGGCGACTGACGACTTCCTGGCCGCGGCCCGCGCCTACGCCGGCCTCGGCGTCAGCACGCTGTGGGTCGGTGCACCGCTCGGGCACCCGGACCCCGCCGCGTGGGTCACCCGCGTCGGCACCGAGGTCCTGCCGCGGGTCCGCGATCTCTGATCGAGGTCCGGGAGGGGCTGCGCTCCCTCAGCGACGTTGCGCTGCAACGGGCTGCGTTGCCGAGGTCACACCGTCGACGCGAGCACCCTCGCGGGCTTCGACGGGCACGACGGGTGGGTCGCCGACCTCGGTCCGGTGCCCGCCCCCGTCGCTCGCGACCTCGCCGCAGACCCCGACCTCGACCTCGACCTCGACCTCGACCATCGCCTGGCCGGACGGCCCGAGCACCGCGGACAACCGGCAACCCCTGTGCCGGGCACACCACCGGTAGGAGACCCCGTACGTCTGCGAGACCACGGCCGCCGACGCCCGCCGCCGCAGGGGGGGCGTCAGCCAGACCCGCCCGCACCGGCGACCGAGCACGGCCCGCCGCCGTTCTGACCCGGTTCGACGCGTGGTGACGATCGACGTCGACGCCACCGACGTCGAGGTCCACGGTCGCCACGAGGAGGACGTCGCCTACGACCACCTCGGACGACGAGCCGGCCGCCCCCACCTGGCGACCTGGGCTGAGGCAGGCCCTCTCAGCTCCGGGTGGTCACGGGGGACAGGGCCGCGACCAGGGCGTGGCCGTCGGCGACCGCCGCGTCCACGACGGCCGCGGGCAGGCCCACGACCCGCAGGCACGCGGCGGCGAGGTCGTCGGCCACCGCGGGGCCGGGGGTGCCGTCGCGGCGCAGCGGGATGACGAGTTCGACGACCTGCAGGCACAGCGCCCCCAGCAGCTGCGGCGCCGGGCGCTGCGGGCTGCTCGCGCCGGCGAGGCGGGTGTACGCCGCGAGCAGTTCCGCGCGGTCGCGGCGGAAGCTGTCGAACGCGGGCTGCTGGACCTCGTGGGCGGCGTAGAGGCTGCCGATGTTGTGGGGCGCGCGCAGCAGCGTCGCGACGTCCACCGTGACGAGCGCGTGCAGCGCGACCTCGGGTCGTGGCGCTCGGGACTCGATCGCCGTCACGAGGTCCAGGGTCGGCCGGACCGAGATCTCCAGGAGCTCCAGCAGCATCTCGTCCTTGCCGGCGAAGTGGTAGTACAGCGACGCCTGCCGGATGCCGACGCGCTCCGCGATGGCGCGCGTCGACGTCCCGGCGTAGCCGAGCTGCGTGAACAGGGCCGCGGCCGCGTCGAGGATCTCCGCCCGCGGTTCCCGGCCGCTCTGCGCCGCGACGATCCCCCGGGTGGCCCGGGGGCGGCCCACGCGGGGCGGGGCGGCGTCGTCGCTGCTCACCCGGGTGATCCTGCCAGTGCCGCCCGCCAGCCGCCGGTGCGGGTGATGTCGCGAGCCCCCACGAGCGCGGCGGCCTCGCACAGGAACCCCGTCACGCTCCGGCCGTCGTCGAGGTCGACGGCGCCGACCGCCATGGGGTGCGGCAGGGCGGTCACGAACGTCGCGAACCCCGCCGCGGGCACCCGCCACAGCTCCCCGGCGATGGCGGCCCCGTCGCCGGGCGTGCGCACCAGACCGGGTTTCGGCGGCACGGTGTCCAGGGCGAAGAGGCGGTAGTGCGGCGCGGTGGTCACGGCCTCGCCGAAGGTCGCGCCGGCGGCCACGAGCTGGTGGTTCAGGGGCTGGCCGGTCAGGTGCGCGCCCACCACGACGAGGTCGAGCGTGGGCGCCGCGAGCCGCGCTGCCAGCGCCGCCAGCAGCCGGTCGTCGAACGCGGCCCCCGTGAGCATGACGCCGAACGGCAGCCCGTCGACGGTTCCCCACGGGACCGCGAGCGAGGACTGGTCGAGGAGGTTCGCGAAGTTCGTGTAGCGGCCGAGGCGGGCGTTCACGCCGACCGGGTCGGCCGCGACCTCGGCGAGCGTCGGGTGCGCGGTCGTCGTCGGCGTGAGCAGCGCCACCGCGCCGGCCAGGGCCGCGCGCCCCGCGACGCCCAGTCGCTGCAGCCGCTCGGTGTCGCGCAGCAGGTCGACGGCGCTGAACCGCGCCCCGCCCGCGACGATCCGGGCCACCACCGGGTCGAGGCCGGTGCCCACGAGCTCGGGGTGCGCGGCCAGGTGCTCGCCCACCGCGGCCGTGCGCTCGGCCACGAAGGCGCCGTCGTAGAGCAGCGTCGCGGCCTCCAGCAGCGGGCTGATGTCGACCTCGACGACCTCGACGCCGCTGCGGCGCAGCCCCTCCACCGCGGCCGCGAACGCCTCGGCCCACCCGGGCGCCAGGTCCTGCAGGTGCGCGGGCGTCGGGACGGCGACGCGCAGGAGCTCCGACGCGGGCCGTCCGCCGGTGTCGGGACGGGCCAGCGGGTCGAGGCCGTCGACGCCCGTCAGGAGTTCCACGGTCCGCCGGGCCAGGGCGAGGTCCCGGGCGAACACCGTCACGCAGTCGAGGCTGCGGCAGGCGGGGACGACCCCCGTGGTGGGCAGCAGGCCCCGGGTCGGCTTGACCCCGACGATCCCGTTCAGCGCGGCGGGCACCCGCCCGGAACCCGCCGTGTCCGTGCCCAGGGCGACGTCGACGAGCCCGAGGGCCACGGCGACCGCGGAGCCCGAGCTGGAGCCGCCGGAGATCCGGTCCGGCGCCCACGCGTTCCGCACGGCCCCGTGGGGGCTGCGGGTGCCCACCAGCCCGGTCGCGAACTGGTCGAGGTTCGTCTTGCCCAGCACGACGGCGCCCGCGGCGCGCAGGCGCGCCACCACCGTCGCGTCGGCGGGCGGGTCGTAGGCGTAGGACGGGGCGCCCGCGGTCGTCGGCATCCCCGCGACGTCGACGTTGTCCTTCACCGCGGCCACCAGCCCGGCCAGCGGGAGGGCCGCCCCGGCCGCGACCCGCGCGTCGACGTCCGCCGCCTCGGCCAGGGCGTCCTCCTGCGCCCGCAGCGCGATCCAGACCTCCGGGCGGTCCGCCTCGGCGATCCGGGCGTACGCCGCGCGGACCCGCCCGACGACGGAGCCGGTGTTCACGCGTCCGCCCCGATCGCCAGCAGGACCTGCCCGGGGGCGACGGGCTGCCCCGGGCGCACGTACACCTCGAGGACCTCACCGGACACCGGGGCCGTCATCGCCGTCTCCATCTTCATCGCCTCCAGGGCCAGCACGCGGTCGCCGCTGGCCACGCGGTCACCCGCGGCGGCGCTGACCTGCCACACCGTCGAGGAGAACGGGGCCCGCACGGCGGTCGCGCCCGCGGGGAGCTCGACCTGCGCGACCGCCGCGGGTGGCGGCGGTTCCGGCTTGACGTCGAACTCACCGGACGCGCGCCAGCGGTCCTTCTCCGCCGCGAACGCCGCGGCCTGCGTGCCGCGGAACGCCGCGATCGAGGCGGCGTTCGCGGCGAGGAACGCCTCGTGCTCCGCGAGGGCGAACGTGCCGTCCTCGGTCTCGACGTGCCCGCGCCCGGCGTCGGTCTCGGCCCGCAGCTCCAGCAGCTCCCCGGCCGAGACGGGGTACCACTCGATGCGGTCGAAGTTCCGCAGCGCCCAGGGCTCGCCCGTGAACAGCCCGCCGCGGCGGAAGGAGTTCCAGACCTGCGTCGTGCGCCCGACGAACTGGTACCCGCCCGGGCCCTCCATGCCGTAGATGCACAGGTACGCCCCGCCGATGCCCACGGAGTTCTCCGCCGTCCACGTCCGCGCGGGGTTGTACTTGGTCGTCACCAGCCGGTGCCGGGGGTCCAGCGGTGTCGCGACGGGCGCTCCGAGGTACACGTCGCCCAGGCCCAGCACGAGGTAGGAGGCGTCGAAGACCGTGCGGTGCACGTCCTCCACGGACGCCAGACCGTTGATGCGGCGGATGAACTCGATGTTCGACGGCGTCCACGGGGCGTCGTCGCGGACGCCCGCGACGTAGCGCTCGATCGCGAGCCGCGTGGCGGGGTCGTCCCACGACAGCGGCAGCCGGACCCGGCGCGAGGGCACGACGAGGTCGGCCGTCACCGGCAGGTCCTCCTCGAGCTCCCGCAGCAGCCCCACGAGGGCGCCGGCCCGCACGACCCCGGGGTCGGTGTGCACCTGCAGCGACCGGATGCCCGGCGTCACGTCGACGATCCCCGCGGGCGCGGCGGCGGCCAGCGCCTCCTGCAGCGCGTGCACGCGCATCCGCAGCCCGAGGTCCAGGACCTGCTCGCCGTACTCGACGAGGAGGTTGTCGTCGCCGTCGCGGCGGTACGTCACGGCCGGGCGCCCGGCCGCGCGCGGTGTGCGGCCCAGGACGCCGTCGTCGCCGTCGCCGCCCGTCGAGGGGGGCCGCGGCGACGATCGGTGGGCGTCGAGCCCGGCCGCGGCGGCCTCGCGCACGGGCACGAACCGCACGGTGTCGCCCGGGCGCAGCTGCCCCAGCTTCCAGAGGTCGCCGCTCGCCACGACCGCGGGGCAGACGAAGCCCCCGAGGCTGGGGCCGTCGGGGCCCAGGACGATCGGCGTGTCGCCCGTGAAGTCGAGCGACCCGACGGCGTAGGGGGTGTCGTGGATGTTGGACGGGTGCAGCCCCGCCTCCCCGCCGTCCTCGCGGGCCCAGCCGGGACGCGGCCCGATGAGCCGGACGCCGGTGCGGGCGGAGTTCAGGTGGACCTCGTAGTCGGTGGCGTAGAGCACGTCGAGGTCGGCGCGCGTGAAGAACTCCGGGGCCGCGTGCGGACCCTCGGTCACGGCGACCCGCCACGACGACGTGAGGTGGGGCCGGCGGTGGGCCGGCGTCGGGCCGCCGAGGCGGCCCAGCTGGGCGCCGGCGGCGAACGCGGGGTGCGGGGCGGCGGAGTCGGGGGACCCCGGCCGCAGGACGTCGCCGACCTGGAGGGCGCGGCCCCCGTGCCCGCCGAAGCGGCCCAGGGTGAAGGTGGAGGCGCTGCCCAGGTACGGCGGGACGTCGAGGCCGCCGCGCACCGCGACCGCGAGGCGCAGGCCGGGGCCGGGCGCGGTGCCGACGGCCAGCTCCCCGCCCGCGGGGACCTCGAGGGGTTCCCACATCGGCACGTCCGCGCCGTCGATCGTGACGGGGGCCGCGGCCCCCGTGACGCAGACGACCGTGGCGGTGGAGAAGCGCAGCGTCGGGCCCGTCGCGGTGACCTCCAGCCCCGGCGCCCCCTCGGGGTTGCCGACGGCGAGGTTGGCCTCGCGCAGCGAGACGGGGTCCATCGGCCCCGACGGGGGCACGCCCACGTGCCAGTACCCGGTGCGCCCCGGCAGGTCCTGCACCGTGGTCATCGCGCCGGCCTCGAGGACGTCGATGCGCGGGTCGGGGTCGGCCGTGACGTCGAGCGTCGAGGTGGAGTGCGTGGCCGAGCGCAGCGGCAGGTCGGCCGCGACGGCGCGCAGCAGGCCGAGGTTGGTGACGATCCCGTCCACCCGGCTCGCCGCGAGCGCCTCGTCCAGCAGGTCGAGCGCGCCGTCGCGGGTGGGGGCCGTGGCGATCACCTTGACCAGCAGCGGGTCGTAGGCCGCGGAGACCTCCAGCCCCGTCTCGATCCAGCCGTCGACGCGGACGCCGGCCAGGGCCGGTGTGCCCTCGCCGGGGAACTCCGCGCGGGTCACGAGCCCGGAGCTGGGGCTGCAGCCGCGCGCCGGGTCCTCGGCGTAGACGCGGGCCTCGACGGCGTGCGAACCCGCCCGCCAGGTCCGGCCCAGGAGGTCCGCGACGCCGTCGGCGCCGTCGCGCGCCAGGCGCAGCATGGCCGCGACGAGGTCGACGTCGTAGGCCAGTTCGGTCACGGGGTGCTCGACCTGCAGGCGCGTGTTCACCTCGAGGAACGCGGCCTCCTCCCACACCGGGTCGTAGACGAACTCGACGGTGCCCGCGGAGCGGTAGCGCACCGAGGCCATGAGGTCGTGCGCCGTCGCCGCGATCTCGCGGCGCACGGCCGCGGGCAGCGCGGGGGCGGGGGCCTCCTCGACCACCTTCTGGTTGCGCCGCTGCAGCGAGCAGTCCCGGTCGCCGATGACGGCGATCCCGCCGAGCCCGTCACCGAGCACCTGCACCTCGACGTGGCGGGCGGGGCGCACGAGGCGCTCGAGGAACACCCCCGCGGAGGAGAAGCTGGCGGCCGCCTGCCGCACCACGCGGTCGTAGGCCTCGCGCAGCTCGCGCTCGCCCGCGCACGCCTGCATCCCGATCCCGCCACCCCCGCCCGTGGCCTTGAGCATGACGGGCCACCCGATCGCCGCGGCCGCCTCGACGGCCGCGTCGGCCGAGTCGAGCAGCCCCGTGCCGGCGAGCATCGGCACGCCCGCGCGGCCGGCCAGCTCCCGCGCGGTGTGCTTGCTGCCGAACGCGCTGATCTGAGCGGGGGTCGGCCCGACGAAGGCCAGCCCCGCGGCCTCGACGGCGGTCGCGAAACCGACGTTCTCGGAGAGGAACCCGTACCCGGGGTGGACGGCGCCGGCGCCCGTGGCGAGCGCGGCCTCGAGGACCGCGTCGGCCCGCAGGTAGGAGTCGCGGGCCGGCGCGGGGCCGAGGCGCACCGCGGTGTCGGCCTCGCGCACGTGCGGGGCGGCGCGGTCGGCGTCGGAGAACACCGCGACGGTGCGCAGGCCCAGCTCGCGCGCCGAGCGCAGCACGCGCCGGGCGATCTCGCCGCGGTTGGCGACCAGGAGGGTGTCGAAGGCGGCACCGGTCACGCGACCTCCTCCCCGGACGGGCGCGGCCGGGTGACGAGCATCCGCAGCGGTGAAGGGTCGAACGCGTTGCAGGGGTTGTTGACCTGCGGGCAGTTCGACACGACCACCAGCACGTCGATCTCCGCGCGCACCGCGACCCGCTTGCCGGGCCCGGAGATGCCGTCGACGATGCCGAGGGAACCGTCGGCCTCGACGGGCACGTTCATGAACCAGTTGAGGTTGGACACCAGGTCGCGCGCCCCCAGGCCGTGCCGCGCGGCCTCGGCCAGGAAGTTCTCCCGGCAGCCGTGCTGGAACGCCGTGTGGTGGCCGTAGCGCAGGGTGTTGGACTCCTTCCCGCACGCGCCGCCGATGGTGTCCTGGCGCTCGACCTCGTTGCCCACCACCGTCATCAGCGGGTTGCCGAGACCGCTGCGCAGCACGGTGCCCTGCCGGACGTAGGCGTTGCCCTGCCAGGCCAGCGTGTCGGGGACGCTGTAGCGCTCGGAGGTGTCGTGCGCCGCGAAGACGAGGCAGTCCGCGGACTGGTTGCCGCCCACGTCGACGATGGTGAGGACGTCGCCCGCCGCGACGACGGCCGACCAGGGGGCGCGCGGTGCGACGCGCTCGTCGAGGACGACGTCGCCGGCCACGAGGGGGGAACCCCAGTCGAGGCGGCTGGTGCCGGTGGTCGTGGTCGTGCTGGTGGTGCTGCTCATGCGAGGCCCCGGGCTTCCGCGTGGTCGAGGGTGTTCAGGTACGCCCGCCGCAGCTCCGGCGAGGCGGAGAACCGCTGGTCGGCGGGGGAGGTGGGCCGCTCGCGCCAGGCGTGCACGCGCAGCGGCCCGACGACGTACTCCGGCCGCGGGTCCAGCGGGTGCGGGACGTTCGCGACGAGCACGACGAGCGGCAGCTCCGCCAGCAGGTCCACGCTCGCGCCCGGCCCGGCGGAGCCGAGCCAGCGGAACCCGCCGTCGGCCTCGACGCGCACGCCCTGGAAGAACGAGACGCTGGGCGCCAGGTCCCGGGGCCCGAGCCCGTGCTTGGCGGCCGCGAGCGTCAGCAGCGAACGCCCGGACGGCGTCGGGCCCTGCGGCGACGGGTCGCCGTGCCGGGCCCGGACCCACGCGTCCGAGGACGTGCCGCAGAACGCGTCGTGGTGCCCGGAGGTGTCGGCGACGACGGTCGCGAGCACCCGGCCCTCCCCGGACAGCAGCGGGTGCCCCGCGCCGAGGTAGGCCTGCCACGGGATCTTCTGCGTGTCCGCGACGTTCAGCCGCTCCCACGGCTCGAGGGCGGAGAACACCAGGACGTGCGCGCACGCGTCGCCCGTGACGTCCTCCAGCCGCAGCCGGGTCCCGCGCGCCAGGACCTTGTGCGTGTAGCCCCCGGGGGCGACGGTCTCGGCCCAGGTCAGCCTCGCGGGGTCCACCCCCGCCGGCGGGTGCGGGGTCTCGCGCGCCGGGACGTGCGGCATCCACTCCGAGCGCAGGCCCTCCTGGGCCCGGGCGTCGGCGCGGGCCGCGAGCACGCTGGCGGTGTCCCGGCCGGTGGTGGGAGCCGGGCTCACGGGGCGCCCACCTCCGCGGGCCGGGCCGCGGCGACGGGCACGGCCCCGAGGACGATGGCGCCGCCGTGGCGGACCCGGTTGCGCCGGTGGACGAGGGCGCCGACGGCCAGGGACGTGCCGATGAACAGCAGCGCGCTCCACTGCAGCCACCACGTGCCGCCCGTCAGGTCGTACACCCCGGCGCGCGGCCAGGCCAGGTTCACGACCATGGCGGCCTGGAACACCACGGCGACGGCGTTGACGGCGATGCCCGCGCGGCCCAGCGAGAACAGCGGCCGGCCGTCCTCGTCGGTGCGTGCGGCGTCGAAGCCGACGTCGTCGCGGCCCGGCTGCGGTGCGCGGTGCTGCCGCACGCGCGCCACGAGCAGCGGGAGGGTCACGCCGAGGTAGGCGAGGTACAGCATCGCGATGCAGATGCTGGCCAGGGCGGTGAACACCGCGCTCTGGTTCCAGTTCACGGCCAGGGCGATCGCGGCGCCGACGCCCACGACGACCGACGTGGCCACCGGGGTGCCGGTGCGCGCCGAGACCGCGCCGAGGACGCTCGAGAAGGGCAGCGCCCGCTCGCGGGCCATGGAGAACACCATCCGCGACCCGGACGTCTGGACCGCGAGCGTGCACGCGAAGACCGCGACGGCCACGGCGGCCAGCAGGATGCGGCCGCCCACGTCGCCCAGCCGGCTCGTGAGGACCCCGGCGAGGCCGCCGCTGGCCAGCGTGCCGTCGGTGAGGCTGGGCGCGGCGACGAGGCCCGCCACGATGAGGAGCAGGCCGCCCAGGCCGGAGAGGGTCAGGGCCCGCAGGATCGTGCGGGGCGTCGTGCGGCGCGGGGCGTGCGTCTCCTCCGACAGCTCCCCGGCGGAGTCGAAGCCGACCATGACGTAGGCCGCCATGAGCGAGGACGCCAGCCACAGCGGGAGGTAGCTGCCGGGGGCCGCGCCCTCGGTGGTCGCGACGACGGCCGGGCTGCGCTCGGCGTGCGTGGCGAGCGCCACGACGAGGGCGATCACGCCGAGGATCTCGATGACGACGCCGACGCTCGTGAGCATCGCCATGAGGCGCACGCCGATGATGCTGATCACGGTCGTCACGACGAGCAGCCCCACCCCCAGCAGGACGGCGTTGCGGGCGCCCGTGGGGCTCGTGGGCGCGGAGTCGGCGCCCGGGCCCCCGACGAGCTGGAACCCGGACCAGATGGCGGGCAGCACGGCCTGCAGCGCGATCGCGGCCGTCGCCACCGTGAGGACCTGACCGATGACCATGACCCAGCCCGTGAACCACCCGACGTCGGTGCCCGCCAGGCGCGAGGACCACTGGAAGATCGCGCCCGAGATGGGGTAGCGGGCCGCCAGCTCGGCGAAGCACAGGGCCACCAGGAGCTGACCGACGAAGACCGCGGGCCAGGTCCAGAAGAAGCCGGCGCCGCCGAAGCTGAAGCCGAGGCCGAACAGCTGGAAGACGGTCGTGAGGATGGAGACGAAGGAGAACCCCGCGGCGAACGACGCGAACGACCCGACGCCGCGCCGCAGCTGCTGGTCGTAGCCGAACGTCGCGAGGTCGTGGTGGTCCCCGCGGACCGGCGGGGCCGGCGGGGCGGGACGCGGGACGGGAACGGTCATGGGGGCTGCCTCCGGTCGGGTGGCGCCGCATACCTGTCGGGCGACAGGTATGGAGCCATCCTCGGGAGTCCGGTGTTGCGTGCGTGTTTCCCCGCCGTGAAACCTTCGTTGCCGCGGCGGCCGGCCGGGCACTCTGCGCACCGCAGGTCGCGCCGGGTGGGCCTTCGGACCACCCGGCGGGGGTGGACGTGACCGCGGGTCCCGGCGCGGCGGTCTTGGGATGCACCGCCGCATCCCCTAACGTCCTGTTCGCTGTGCGCCTCCCGCGCAGCGCAGGACCCCCGCAGAGCTGGAACGAGGACGCCGATGCCCGAGTCGACGCAGACGACCCGACCCACCCGCCGCACGTTCACCCTCGCGTCCCTGTCGGTCGCGGCGCTGGCCACCGCGAGCGCGTGCGCCGAGAGCGAGCGCGACGCGAGCCGGGGCGGGGAGAGCAGCAGCAGCGGCGGCAGCCAGGTCGACACGTTCGTGTTCGGCGGCTCCGCCGACCCCGACTCCCTCGACCCCACCTTCGCCTCCGACGGCGAGACCTTCCGCGTGAGCCGGCAGATCTTCGAGGGCCTGGTCTCGACCGAGCCCGGCACCACCGAGCTCGCGCCGGGCCTGGCGACGAAGTGGGAGGCGTCCGAGGACGGCCTCAGCTACACGTTCACGCTGCAGGAGGGCGTGACGTTCTCCAACGGCAAGCCGTTCGACGCCGCGGCCGTCGTCGCGAACTTCGAGCGCTGGTACGACCTCCGGGGCCTGGCCCAGGGCGAGGACCTCGCCTACTACTACCGCTCGATCTTCCGCGGGTTCAAGACCAACGACGACCCCGCGCTGACGACGAGCCTGTACGCGGGCTCCACGGCCAACCCCGACGGCACCGTGACCGTCAACCTCACCACGCCCTTCGCGGGCTTCCTCGCCTCGCTGACCCTGCCCGCCTTCGCGATGCAGGAGACCGCGGCCGTGGAGGCCGGCGGCGGCAACGGCACCGACGGCAGCGACCCCCGGCAGAGCGCCTACGCGACCTCGGGCCCCGTCGGCACCGGGCCGTTCGTCTTCAGCGCGTGGGAGCGCGGTCAGCAGCTGACCCTCAAGCGCAACGACACCTACTGGGGTGAGAAGGCCAAGGTCGCCACCGCGATCGTCCGGTTCATCTCCGACGGCACCGCGCGGCGGCAGGCGCTGCAGAACGGCGACATCGACGGCTACGACCTCGTGGCCCCCGCGGACGTCGCCACGCTCGAGGGCGCCGACTTCCAGATCCAGAACCGCCCGGCCTTCAACATCCTGTACCTCGGCATCAACCAGGCCGCGCCGGGCCTGGGCGACGTCAAGGTGCGCCAGGCGATCGCGCACGCGATCGACAAGGACGCCGTCGTCAGGAACTCCCTGCCCGAGGGCACGAAGGCCGCGACGCAGTTCATGCCCGACAACGTCATCGGCTACAACCCGGACGTCACGACCTACGCCTACGACCCGGACCAGGCGAAGACGCTGCTGGCCGAGGCGGGGCAGCCGAACCTGACCGTGAAGTTCAACTACCCGACGGGCGTCTCCCGGCCCTACATGCCCAACCCGGAGACGATCTACAAGGCGATCTCCAGCCAGCTCACGGCCGTGGGGATCACCATCACCCCCGTGGCGGAGCAGTGGAACCCCAACTACCTGGGCACCGTGCAGGGCGGCGCCGACCACGGCGTCCACCTGCTCGGCTGGACCGGCGACTACAACGACCCCGACAACTTCATCGGCGTGTTCTTCGGTGCGCAGACGAACGAGTGGGGCTTCAACGACGCGGGCCTGTTCGACGCCCTCGCCAAGGCGCGCACGGTGACGAGCGAGGACGCCCAGCAGACCGCGTACGAGGACATCAACGAGCAGATCATGACGCTGCTGCCGGGCATCCCGATCGCCAGCCCGGTGCCCTCGCTCGCGTTCGCGCCCGGCGTCGACGGCTACACCGCGAGCCCGGTGCAGGACGAGGTCTGGAACCTCGTCACCGTCAGCCGAGACAGCTGATGGGGGGCGCCGGACGACGGCCGCTGCCGTCGCGCCGACCCGGGGACCGCCGGGCGCGAGGGTGCTGACGCTGATCGTCCGGCGCCTGGGTCTCCTGGTGCTGGTGCTCTTCGGGTTGTCGATCCTGCTCTTCGCGTGGGTGCGCGCCCTGCCGGGCGACCCGGCGCGGGCGCTGCTGGGGGAGAAGGCGACCCCGGCGGGCATCGCCGAGATCACGGCCCGGTACGGCTTCGACCGGCCGGTGTGGGAGCAGTACCTCACCTACCTCGGCCGGCTCGTGCGCGGCGACTTCGGCGCGTCGATCAACACGGGCGAACCCGTGCTGTCGACGTTCGCGCAGCGCTTCCCCGCGACCATCGAGCTGTCGGTCGCGGCGCTGCTGCTGGCCGTGGTCGTCGGGATCCCGCTGGGCTACCTCGCGGCGCGCCGCCGCGGCGGCCTGCTCGACAACCTCGCCGTCGGCGGGTCGCTGCTCGGCGTCGTCGTGCCCGTGTTCTTCCTCGCCGTGCTGCTGAAGTACGTGCTGTCGATCTGGCTCGGCTGGTTCCCGACCTCGGGCCGCCAGGACGCCCGCATCGACGCCACGCACGTCACGGGGTTCTACGTGCTGGACGGGCTGCTGACCCGGGAATGGGACGCGTCGTGGGACGCGCTGCTGCACCTGGTGCTCCCGGCCCTGGCGCTCGGCTCGATCCCGCTGGCCATCATCGTGCGGATCACCCGCGCCTCGGTGCTCGAGGTGCTCTCCGACGACCACGTCCGCACCGCCCGGGCGAAGGGGCTGGCGCGCGGCGTCATCAGCCGCCGCCACGTCCTGCGCAACGCGCTGCTGCCGGTGTCCACGACGCTCGGGCTGCAGGCCGGCGCGCTGCTCTCGGGCGCCGTCCTCACCGAGACGGTCTTCTCGATCAACGGCATCGGCAGCTACCTGTTCGACGCCGTCAACCAGCTCGACTACCCGGTCCTCCAGGGGTTCATCCTGTTCATCGCCCTCGTCTACGCCCTCGTCAACCTGCTGGTCGACGTCAGCTACGGCCTCATCGACCCCCGGGTGCGGGTCTCGTGAGCGCCCTCGACGCCCTCGCGCCCCCGCCCGCACCGACGGCGGAACCCACCGGCGAGGCCGGCCTCGGGCCGTGGGCCGCGGCCTGGCGGCGGTTGCGCCGCAACCCCTCCGGCATCGTCGGGGCGGTCATCGTCGCGCTGTTCGTCCTCGTGGCGGTGCTCGCCCCGCTGCTCGCGCCGTACGAGCCGGCGACCGGTGAGTGGTTCGGCGAGGTCACCCCGACGTCGGTGCCGGGGCCGAGCCCCGAGCACCTCCTGGGCCTGGACTCCTTCGGCTCCGACCTGCTCACGCAGCTGCTCTACGGCGCCCGCTCGTCGCTGGTCATCGGCGTCGTGTCCACGGCCGTCGGCCTCGCCGTCGGCGCGGTCCTCGGCATCCTCGCGGGCGGCCTCGGCGGGTGGGTCGACACCGTCGTCATGCGCGTGGTCGACATCCTGCTGTCGATCCCGTCGCTGCTGCTCGCGGTCAGCGTGGCCGCGGTGCTCGGGCGGGGGCAGTGGTCGATCATGCTGGCGATCTCCGCGGCCCAGGTGCCGATCTTCGCGCGCCTGCTGCGCGCCTCGCTCTTGGCGCAGCGGGGGCAGGACTACGTGGTCGCGCTCCGCTCGCTCGGCCTGCGGCACCGCCGCATCGTCGTCGGGCACATGCTGCCCAACTCCCTGGGCCCCGTCCTGGTGCAGGCGACCCTGGTGCTCGCCACGGCCGTCATCGAGGTCGCGGCCCTGTCCTTCCTGGGGCTCGGCGCCGCGGACCCCGCGGTCGCGGAGTGGGGACGGATGCTCGTCACGGCCCAGGACCGCCTCGAGCAGGCCCCCCAGCTCGCCCTGTACCCCGGCCTCGCCATCGCCGTCACCGCGCTGGGGTTCACCCTGCTCGGCGAGGCGCTGCGCGAGGCCCTCGACCCCCGGAGCGACCGGTGAGCCAGCCCCTGCCCGAGACGGCCGCCGCGCGGCGGCCCCTGCTGGAGGTGGAGGACCTGCGCGTGCGGTTCTCCCGGCGCGGGCAGCCCCCGACCACGGCCGTCGACGGCGTGTCGTTCAGCGTCGACGCGGGCGAGGTCGTCGGCCTCGTGGGCGAGTCCGGGTGCGGGAAGTCCGTCACGTCCCTGGCCGTCATGGGCCTGCTGCCCGAGCGCGGCACGCAGGTCAGCGGCGCGGTGCGCTTCGACGGCACCGACCTGCTGACGCTGTCGCCCGGCCGGCTCGCCGCCCGGCGCGGCAAGGACCTGGCGATGGTCTTCCAGGACCCGATGACCTCGCTGAACCCCGTCCTGACGCTGGGGCGCCAGCTCACCGAGGTGCTCAAGGCGCACACCGACCTCGACCGGGCCGCCCGGCGGGCCGAGGCGCTCGACCTGCTGGGCCGCGTCGGCATCCCCGACCCCCGCCGGCGGCTGGGGGAGTACCCGCACCAGCTCTCGGGCGGGATGCGCCAGCGCGTGCTCATCGCGGTGGCGCTCGCGTGCAGCCCCCGGCTGATCATCGCCGACGAGCCCACGACGGCCCTGGACGTCACCATCCAGGCCCAGGTGCTGGACCTGCTCACGACGCTCGTGCGCGAGTCGGGGACCGCGATGGTCCTCATCACCCACGACCTCGGCGTCGTGGCGGGCACGTGCGACCGCGTCAACGTCCTGTACGCGGGGCGGGTGGTGGAGTCCGCGAGCCGGCACGACCTCTTCGCGCGGCCCCGGCACCGCTACACCTCGGGCCTGCTCGCGGCCGTCCCGCGCGTCGACGCCCCCGAGGGGTCGCCGCTGCAGCCCGTGCCGGGCTCCGTCCGGGACCGCCTGGAGTGGGACGCCGGCTGCGCGTTCCTGCCCCGCTGCGGCCGCGGGGACGACGCGTGCCGCACCGGGGGCATCCTCCTCGCCCCCACCGACGCCGACCGCGCCCGGCACGCCGGGCGGCCGGGGCACCCCGACCACGAGGCACGCTGCGTGCACCCCGCTGGAGCGACGACATGAGCGACCCCCTGCTGCAGGTCCGCGGCCTGGAGGTGCACTACCCGATCCGCTCGGGCCTGCTCAAGCGGGGCATCGGCGCGGTGCGGGCCGTCGACGGCGTCGACCTCGACGTCGAGCGCGGCACCACCTACGGCCTCGTGGGCGAGTCCGGCTGCGGCAAGTCCACGCTGGGTCGGGCCGTGCTGCGCCTGACCGAGCCCACGGGCGGCTCGATCCGCATCGCGGGCGAGGACGTGCGCGCCATGGGCCCCGAGACGCTGCGCCGCGCCCGGCGGCAGATGCAGATGGTCTTCCAGGACCCGCTCGCGAGCCTGGACCCGCGGCAGAGCGTCGAGAGCGCGCTGGTCGAGCCGCTGCGCGTGCACGGCGTCGAGGGCGGGCCGGCGGCGTGGCGGACCCGCGTGCGCGGGCTGCTCGACCGCGTCGGCCTGCCGTCGGGCGCGGGGGCGAAGTACCCGCACGAGTTCTCGGGCGGGCAGCGCCAGCGCGTCGGGATCGCGCGGGCGCTCGTGCTCGACCCCGACCTGCTCGTGGCCGACGAGCCCGTCTCGGCGCTGGACGTGTCCGTGCAGGCGCAGGTCCTCGTGCTGCTGCAGGAGCTCCAGGCCGACCTGGGCCTGACCTACCTCGTCATCGCCCACGACCTGGCCGTGGTCAAGCACATGTCCACCACGGTCGGGGTGATGTACCTGGGCGGCATCGTCGAGGAGGGACCCTCGGCCCCGCTCTACGCGCGCCCGCTGCACCCCTACACGCGCGCGCTGCTGTCCGCCGCGCCCGTGCCGGACCCGGACGTCGAGGCGTCCCGCGAGCGCATCCTCCTGCGGGGCGACCTGCCGAGCCCGGCGGACCCGCCCTCGGGCTGCCGCTTCCGCACCCGGTGCCCGTGGGTGCAGCCGACGCGCTGCGCCGACGAGCGCCCCGCCCTGCGCGTGGTCGCCGGCCACGCGGCCGAGCAGCGCGTGGCGTGCCACTGGGCCGAGGAGATCGAGGCCGGGACGATCGGTCGCGCTGACGCAGCGTGACGCCGCAGGTGGGGGGCCTGCGCCGGTGCCCCCACCGCCGCCCCCCAC
>NZ_JAAALN010000159.1 GCF_009906795.1 Kineococcus siccus | reverse complement strand
CCTCCGCAGCCCCCTGCCGTCCGGCCCGCCCGGGCCCGCGATCGTCACGGGGTCGGAGTCGGGCATCGGCCGGGCCGTGGCCGTGGAGCTGGCCCGGCGCGGTCACGACGTCGGCGAGACGTGGTTCCAGTCCGAGGCCGACGGCGAGGCGACGGCCGAGCAGGTGCGCGAGCTCGGCCGGCGCGCCGAGTTGCGCCACCTCGACCTGCGCGAACCGCCCGCCGCGGGCCGGGTCGTCGCGGACCTGGCCGAGGCGCTGGGCGGCGTCGAGGTGCTCGTCAACGACGCCGGGACGGGGGCGTCGACGCCGCTGCTCGACATGACCTACGAGGACTGGCGCGAGGTCGTCGCGACCGACCTCGACGGCGCCTTCTGCTGCCTGCAGCGGGCGGCCCGGGTGATGGTCGCGGCGGGGCGGGGCGGCCGCGTCGTCAACGTCACGAGCGTGCACGAGCACCAGCCCCGCGTCGGCTCCAGCGCCTACTGCGCGGCGAAGGGCGGGCTCGGCATGCTGACCCGGACCGCGGCGCTGGAGCTCGCCGAGCACGGGATCACCGTCAACGCCGTCGCGCCCGGGGAGATCGCGACGCCCATGACGGGGCAGACGGACGTCGACCCGCACACGCGGTCGCGCCCCGGGGTGCCGCTCGGCCGGCCCGGGGACGCGCGCGAGATCGCGGCGGTCGTCGGGTTCCTCTGCTCCGCCGAGGCGTCCTACGTGACGGGCCAGTCCTGGGGCGTGGACGGCGGGATGCTGCAGATGGGCCCCATGGCCGGTTCGCACCTGACCTCCGACGACTGGCGCCGCGTCTGAGCGGACACCGCTCCGGCGCGTCGGGCACAGCGCCCGGGGACGCAGGCCCCGGCTACCGTGAGGCGCGGGGGTCGACCGCGGACGAGGGGGGCACGTGCAGGAGTCCGGTGGCGGACGCGGGGCGCAGGAGCGCGCGTGGGTCCACCGCGCGGTCCAGGTCGTCGAGGCCGACGGCAACCGCAGCGCCGACACGCACCTGCGCTTGTTCCCGCTGCCCCCCGCGTGGGGCGTCGACCTGTACCTCAAGGACGAGTCCACGCACCCGACGGGTTCGCTCAAGCACCGCCTCGCGCGGTCGCTGTTCCTGTTCGGCCTGGCCAACGGCGACATCGGTCCCGCGACCCGGCTCGTCGAGGCCTCCAGCGGGTCGACCGCGGTCTCGGAGGCCTACTTCGCGCGCCTGGTCGGCCTGGAGTTCACGGCCGTGGTGCCCGCGGGGACGGCACGCGCGAAGCTGGACCTGATCCGCCGCCACGGCGGGCACCTGCACCTCGTCGACGACCCCGGCGAGGTGTACGCCGCCGCCGAGCGCCTCGGGGCCCAGCCGGGCTGGCACTACTTCGACCAGTTCTCGACGGCGTCGACCGTGACGGACTGGCGCGGCAACAACAACATCGCCTGCTCGATCTTCGAGCAGATGGCGCTGGAGCCGCACCCCGAGCCGACCTGGATCGTCGTCGGGGCCGGCACGGGCGGCACGAGCGCGACGATCGGCCGCTACTGCCGCTACCAGCGGCACGCGACGCTGCTCGCGGTGGCCGACCCCGAGGGGTCCGCGTTCGCCGAGGCCTGGCGCACGGGCTCGCGCACCGTGACGGCGCGGGGTTCGCGCATCGAGGGCATCGGCCGCCCCCGCGTGGAACCCTCGTTCGTGCCGTCGGTCATCGACGAGATGGTGCAGGTGCCCGACGAGGAGTCGATCGCGGCCGCGCGGATGCTCCTGGAGGTCCTGGGCGTGCGGGCCGGGGCGTCGACCGGCACCAACCTCGTCGCGGCGCTGCGGCTCGTGGACCGCATGCGCCGGGCGGGGCAGCGCGGCAGCGTCGTCACGCTCATCTGCGACGACGGCGACCGCTACCTCGACACCTACTACCGCGACGCCTGGGTGGCCGAGCGGGGCCTCGACCTCGCGGCGGCGCGGGCCCGGCTCACACCGCTGTTCGGCGACCCGCCGGTGGGCCCGCCCGCCCGCTGACCGCTGCTCCCGCCCGGCGTCAGAACTCCAGCAGCACCTTGCTCGACGCGGTGGCGTCCAGCGCGAGCTCGAACGCCGCGAGCGCGTCGTCGACCCCCACGACGTGGCTGACCACGGCGTCCGCGCGCAGCGACCCGTCGGCGAGCGCCGCGAGGACGTCGTCCATCTCGCCGGCGAAGCGGAAGCTGCCCCGCAGGTCCAGCTCGCGCGTGATGGCGAGCGACAGCAGGGCCGGCTGCTCCCCCGACGGCAGCAGGCCCACCATGACGACCGTCCCCGCGCGCGCGGCGCCCCGGACGGCGGAGGCGAGCCCGCGCGGCGAGCCCGAGCTCTCGAACACGACGTCCGCGGCGACGGCCGCGATCCCGTCGGGGTCGGTGGCGACGACCCCGCGGGTGGCCCCCAGCTCCCGGGCCACGGCCATGGGCCGCTCGTGCACGTCGGACACGACGATCTCGGCCGCTCCCGCGCGCCGCAGCACCGCCACGACGAGCAGGCCGATGGGCCCGCACCCGACCACGAGCGCCCGCTTGCCGGCCACGTCCCCCGCGCGGGCGACGGCGTGCCAGGCGACGGCGGCGGGTTCCGCGACGGCCGCGGTCCGCAGCGACAGGCCCGGCGGCAGGGGCCGCAGCGTGCTCGCGGGCAGGACCGCGTGCCGCGCGAACGCGCCCTCGGTGTGCGGGAACCGCGCGGCGCTGCCGAGGTAGGTCCCCGCGGGCGAGAGGTTCGGCCGGCCCGGCGGGAAGGGCGCCGCGGGGTCGGTGGTGCCCGCGGGGTGCACGGCGACCTCGGTGCCCGCGGCGGGCCCGGACCCGTCGGCCGCCGCGACGAGGACCGTGCCGACGACCTCGTGGCCCAGCACCATGGGGGCGCGCAGCACCGATTCGCCTGCGGCGCCGTGCGTCCAGTAGTGCAGGTCGGAGCCGCACACGCCGCCGTAGGCGATGCGGACGACCGCGTCGCCGGGGGCCGGGGCCGGCACGGGCCGGGTCTCGACCCGCAGGTCGCGCACGCCGTGGACGACGACGGCGACGTCGCTCGCGGGGACGTCCGCGGGGGTGGTGGTGGTCACGGGTCCTCCTCCTAGAGGACGGCGAGCATGCCGCCGTCGACGTGCAGCACCTGGCCGTTGACGAAGTCGGACGCGGGCGAGCAGAGGAACACGAGCGCGCCGACGAGCTCGTCGACCGTGCCCCACCGCCCGGCCGGGGTGCGGCCCCGCACCCACGCGCTGAACTCCTCGTCGGCGACGAGGGCGGCCGTGAGCTCGGTCTGGAAGTAGCCGGGCCCCAGGCCGTTCACCTGGATCCCGGCGGGGGCGAGGTCGGCACACATGCCCTTCGTGAGCATCTTCAGCCCGCCCTTGGTGGCTGAGTAGGGCGCGATGCCCGGGCGGGCCACCTCGCTCTGCACCGACAGCACGTTGACGATCTTGCCGTGCCCGCGCGGGACCATCCGGCGGCCGACCTCGCGGGCGACGTAGAACGCGCTCGTGAGGTTCGTGTCGAGGATGCGGCGCCAGTCGGCGTCGGAGAACTCCGTGAACGGCGCCCGCTGCTGCATGCCCGTGTTGTTGACCAGGACGTCCAGCGGCCCGACCTCGTCCTCGATGCGCGCGACGCCCGCGGCGACGGCCGCGGAGTCGGTCACGTCGAACACGCCGGGGACGGCCCGGCCTCCCGTGGCCGCGGTCAGGTCCGCGCACGCCGCGGCCACGGCCGTCTCGGTGCGCGCGTTGACCACGACGGTGCAGCCCGCCTCGAGCAGCCCCTGGGCCAGGGCCCGGCCGATCCCCCGGCTGGACCCGGTGACCAGCGCGGTCCGGCCGCTGATGTCGAACAGCTGGTGCGTCACCCGGCACATCATGGACCCGCCGGGGCGGGACCGGGGAAGGGCAGGGGGGGCAGGCCCTAGCCTCGGGAGGTGACCACCCCACCCCTGACGCACGACGTCGTGGCCGCCGCGGCCCGCTACGCCGACACGTGGATCGCCCTGCGCGCCCGCGGGCAGCGCGTCCCGGGGGTGCAGGTCGCGGTGCGCCTCGCCGGGGACCTGGTGCTCTCGAGCGCGCACGGCACCGCCGACGTGCGCAGCGGGGAACCGCTCACGCCGCAGCACGTGTTCCGGGTCGCCTCGCACTCCAAGACGTTCACGGCGACGGCCGTGCTGCTGCTCGCCGAGCAGGGCCGGCTGCGCCTGGACGACGCCGTGGGCGCGCACCTGCCCTGGGTCGCCGAGGCCGACGACGAGCTGGGCCGCGCGAGCCTGCGGGAACTGCTGGCCCACGCCGCGGGGGTCACCCGCGACGGGCCCGCGGGCGACTTCTGGTGCCTGGACGGGGAGTTCCTCGACACCGCGGGGTTGCGCGCCGCGGTCACCGCGGGCGGTTCCCTGCTGCCCCGCTCGTCGCGGTTCAAGTACTCCAACATCGGCTACTCGCTGCTCGGGGCGGTGATCGAGGCCGTCGCGGGAACCTCCTACGCCGAGCACGTCACGCAGCACCTCATCGCGCCGCTCGGGTTGGGGCGCACCACACCTGAGCTGGACCCGGCCCGCGGCGACGCGCTCGCGACGGGGCACACGTCCATCACGACCGCCGGCGCCCGACGGCCGCTGTCGGTCGCGGACACGCGGGCCATGGCGGCGGCCACGGGGTTCTGCAGCACGGCCGAGGACCTCACGGCGTGGTTCTCCGCCCACTGCCCCGCCTCGCCGGAGGCCCTGCTCGACGAGCACTCGCTGCGGCTGGCCCAGCACCCCGGCTGGGCCGTCGAGGGCAGCGACCGGCAGTACGGCCTGGGCCTCGTCGTGCAGCGCGTGGGCGCGCGCACGCTCGTCGGGCACTCGGGCGGTTTCCCCGGCCACATCACCCAGAGCCTGCTCGACCCCGGCGCACGCCTGGCGGTCAGCGTCCTGACGAACTGCATCGACGGTCCCGCCTCGGAGCTGGCGCTCGGCACCGTGCGGATCGTCGACCTGTTCGCCGAGCACTGGCGCGAGGAGACGGGTGTGGACGACCTCGACGCGTTCTGCGGCCGCTGGGCCTCGCCCTGGGGCGTGCTGGACGTCGTGCGCTGCGGCACCGCGCTGCTGGCGCTGCACCCCGAGCGCGAGGACCCGGCGGCCGTCGTCACGCGGCTGCAGGTGCTCGACGGCGAGCGGCTGCGCGTGGTGCAGGACAGCGGGTTCGGCGACCACGGCGAGACGTGGGCGCTGGGACGCGACGACGACGGGACCCCGACGCTGCGCGCGCACAGCGGGTCCCGGTTGCGCCCCCTCGCGCGCGTGCTGGCGGCCGCCGCGGCGCGCGACGACGCCTGACGCGCCGCACCCGGGTGCCGACCGACCGGACGCGACGACGCCGGCGCTCCTGGGCGGGGCGCCGGCGTCGTCGTGCGGTCGAGTCGCGCAGGCTCAGTCGAGCGAGGCGTCCAGCGTGATCTCGACGCCCGTGAGCGCCTTGGAGACCGGGCAGGTGTCCTTGGCGGCCTGGGCCGCCCTCGCGAAGCCGTCGGCGTCGAGGCCCGTGACCTCGCCGCGGACGGTCAGGGTGATGCCGGTGAGGCGGAAGCCGCCGGCCGGGTCCGGCCCGAGGGAGACGTCCGCGGTCACCTCGAGGCTGTCGGGGGTGCCGCCGGCCTCACCGATGAGGGCCGAGAGCTGCATGGCGAAGCAGGAGGAGTGGGCGGCGGCGATGAGCTCCTCGGGGCTCGTCGTGCCCCCGGCGTCGTCGGCGGCGCGCTTGGGGAAGGAGACGTCGTACGTCCCCACCTTCGAGCTGGACAGCTCGACCTGGCCGGAGCCGGCCTCGAGGGTGCCGTTCCAGGCGGTGCGTGCGGTGCGGGTAGGCATGACCCCATCCTCGCCGCCCCCTGCCGCGGCCGCCAACCCGCCCCTGCACGCCACGCACGACGGGCCCGGCTCCTCCGAGGAGGAACCGGGCCCGTCGGCACTGCGGCTGCGGTCAGTCGCGGGAAGCGGAGCTCTCCGGACGCGGGGCGCGCGGGGCGCCACCCTCGCGGGGCGCACCGCCCTCGCGACGCGGGCCGCCGCGGAAGCCACCGCTGCGGGGACCGCGCGGGCCACGGCCGTCACGGGGGCCGCGGCCCTCGCGACGCTCCATGGTCCGGCGGGGCTTCACGACGACGGGCTCGCCCGACTCGGCGACCGCCCGCACGATCTCGTCCCCGGCGGAGACGGTCTCGGTGGTGGCGGTGACGCCGGCGTCGCGGTGCAGCCAGCCGTAGCGACGCACCTGGTCCGGCAGGGCGATCGCGAGGACCGTGCCCTTGTTGCCGGCCCGGGCGGTGCGCCCGGAGCGGTGCAGGTAGTCCTTGTGGTCGTTCGGCGGGTCCACGTGCACGACGAGGTCGACGTCGTCGACGTGGATGCCGCGGGCCGCCACGTCGGTCGCGACGAGCACGCGGGTCTCCCCGGCGCTGAACGCGTCGATCGCCTTGGAGCGCTGCGCCTGGCGCAGGTCGCCGTGGATCGCCTCGGCGGGGGCGCCGGCCTCGCGCAGCTGGTCGGCCAGGCGCTGCGCGCCGAGCTTGGTCCGCACGAAGAAGATGCTGCGGGCCGGGCGCTTCGAGATCTCCGTGAGCACGGCGAGCTTGTCGTGCGGGCGCAGGGAGAACACGCGGTGCTCCATGTTCAGCTCGGCCGTCTTGTCCTCCGGCACGGCGTGGAACGCCGGGTCGGTGAGGAAGTCGCGGACGAGCGCCTCGACGCCGCGGTCGAGCGTCGCGGAGAAGAACATGCGCTGGCCACCCGCGCGGGTGCCCTCGAGGATGCCGCGCACGTGCGGCAGGAACCCGAGGTCGGCCATGTGGTCGGCCTCGTCGAGGACGGTCACGCGGACCTCCTCGAGCGAGACGGCCTGGCGCTCGATGAGGTCCACGAGGCGGCCGGGGGTCGCGATGAGGACGTCGATGCCGCGCTGGAGCGCCGCGATCTGGCGGCCGTACGGGACACCGCCGACGACGACGGCGAGGCGCAGGTTGACGGCGTCGCCCAGGGGGCGCAGCGCGTCGGCGACCTGCATGGCGAGCTCGCGGGTCGGGACGACGACGAGGCCGCGGGGGGCCCCGGTGATGCGGGCGTCGCCGGCCGCCGCGAGGCTGGCCAGCATCGGCAGGCCGAAGCCCAGCGTCTTGCCGGAGCCGGTGCGGGCCCGGCCCAGGACGTCGCGCCCGGCGATGCCGTCGGGCAGGACGCGGGACTGGATGGCGAAGGGCGCGGTCATGCCGCGGCGCTCGAGCGCGGAGACGATCTCGGCGGGCAGGCCCAGGTCCGCGAACGTGGACTCGGCGACCTCGATCTGCTCGGCGGCCACGAGGGCCTGCTCGATCGGCGAGGGCGCGAAGCTGCGGGCCGCGCGGGGCGGGCCGGCGTTGGTCTTGCGGCCGCGGTAGCCACCGCCCGAGGAGCCGTAGCTGCTGGAGGAGGAGCCGGAGCCGTAGCCACCGGAGCGGGGGGCGGAGCTGGAGGCGCCGTCGCGGTAGCCGCCGGAGCGGGGGCCGCTGGAGCGGTAGGACGAGCCGCCGCGGTCCTCGGACCGGTACGAGCGGGAGGAGCTGTAGTCACCGTCGGAGGACGGTCGGGTGGAACGGGTGGAACGGTCGTACTGGGGCATGTGCAATGACTCCACAGGGGTCAGCGGCCGCACAGCGGTCGGCCCCCGGCCGTGGGCGCGTCAGCAGATACGCGCGGAAGTCGAGGGAAGAGACTCAAGCGACCTCGCGGGCGACTCGCCCGCTGAGATGACGGCATCGACACCGTCGTTGTCCAGGGTAACAGCGATCGTCCCCCGGTCCTTCCCGGCGCAGGGCGGGCGGCCGCACCGCAGCACGTCAGCCGCGCGACGCCTGGATGGCCGTGAGCGCGATCGTGTAGACGATGTCGTCGACCAGCGCGCCGCGCGAGAGGTCGTTCACGGGCTTCGCCAGCCCCTGCAGCATGGGGCCGATGCTGACGACACCTGCGTTGCGCTGCACCGCTTTGTAGGTCGTGTTGCCCGTGTTCAGGTCGGGGAACACGAACACCGTGGCGCGGCCCGCGACGGGTGAGTCGGGCGCCTTGGAGGCGGCGACGGAGGCCACCGCGGCGGCGTCGTACTGCAGGGGCCCGTCGATGACGAGGTCGGGTTCGCGCTCGCGCGCGATCCGCGTCGCCTCGGCCACCTTGTCCACCGACGTGCCCGAGCCGGAGGAGCCCGTCGAGAAGCTGATCATCGCGACCCGGGGCTCGATGCCGAAGGCGCGCGCCGACGCCGCGCTCTGCAGCGCGATGTCGGCGAGGTCCTCGGCGTCGGGGTCGGGGTTCACGGCGCAGTCGCCGTAGATGACGACGTCGTCGGGCAGGCACATGAAGAACACCGACGACACCAGCCGGGCCCCCGGCTTGGTCCGGACCACCTGCAGCGCAGGGCGGACGGTCGCCGCGGTGGTGTGCACGGCGCCCGCGACGAGCCCGTCGACGTCGCCCGCCTGGAGCATCGTCGTCCCGAGCAGGATCGTGTCGGCGAGGGAGTCGCGCGCGACGTCGGGGCGCAGCCCCTTGTGCTTGCGGGCCTCGACGAGGACGTCGACGTAGCGCTCGACGAGGTCGGCCGGGTCGAGGACCTCCACGCCCGGGGGCAGCGTGAGCCCGAGGCCCGCCGCGACGGCGGCGACCTCCGCGGGCGGCGCCAGCAGGACGGGGCGCGCGATGCCGCGCTGCGCGCACACCGCGGCGGCCTGCAGGGTGCGCGGTTCGGCGCCCTCGGGCAGGACGATGCGCTGCACGCGCTCCTGCGCGAGGGTCGTGAGCCGCCGCCGGAACGCCGCGGGCGAGAGCCGCGGCGTGTGCGAGGAGGAGGGCAGCCGGGCGAGCCAGCCGGGGTCGAGGGCGTCGGCGACCGTGGTGGAGACCGCGAGCGCCCGCTCGGCGTCGTCCGCGGGGACCTCCGGGTCGAGGGCGCCGACGGCCGTCGCGGTGGCGTAGGTGCTGCGCCGCGACAGCAGGATCGGCAGCCCGGTCGCCGCGGCCGCCTGCGTCAGCTCGGCCACGCGGGGGTCCATGGCGACGCCGGCCGTGAGCAGCAGGCCCGCGAGGCGGGTGCCGCCCAGCGCCGCGAGGCACGTCGAGAGGACCACGTCGTGCCGGTCCCCCGGCACGAGGATGAGCCGGCCCTCGCGCAGCAGCGGCAGCATCCCGGGCACCGCCTGCGCGGCGACCACGACCTCCTTGACGCGCCGCTGCTGGTCGCCATGGGTGAGGACCTCGACGTCGAGCTCGCGCACGAGGTCGCGCACGCGCGGCCACGTGAGGTCGGTGCGGAACGGCACGGCGCCGACGAGGGCGATGCCCCGCACGTCCAGCGCGGTGCGCAGCGCGGCGATCCGGCTGGTCGCGGCCTCCGGGTCCTCCGCGACGCGCCAGCGGTTGACCACCGCGCCGACGACGCGGACGCCCTCGCCCGTGCGGTACGTGCCCGCCGCGACGGCCATGTCCTCCGCGATCCGTTCCACCGCAGCGTCGTCGGTGTCCGCGCCGGCCGACCCGACGAGCAGCACGTCGGCGTCCAGCGCGGTCGCCAGGGCCTGGTTCACGCGGCCCGAGTAGACCTGCTCGGCGGAGGGCACGAGCCCCTCGACGACCACGACGTCGTGGCGCGAGAGCACGTCCTCCGCCGCGGCCACGACCTCCTCCATGAGGTCGTCGAGGTCCCCGCGGCTGAGCCGCTCGACGACGTGGGAGGCCTCGATCGGGGCGGCGGGGTGCAGGTGCGTGGTCAGCCGGACGAGCGCGGCCGAGCGGTCGGGGCTCTCGTCGCCCGTCCGCACGGGCTGCGCGAGCGGCTTGTGGAAGCCGACGGCGACGCCGCGGGCGTCGAGGGCGCGCACGAGGCCCAGGCAGGCGGAGGTCAGGCCGGCGCCGTGACCGGTGGGGACGACGAGCAGGGTGCGGGCCATGGCGCGGGGTGCCTCCGGTCGGGACG
>NZ_JAAALN010000158.1 GCF_009906795.1 Kineococcus siccus | reverse complement strand
CGCTCGCGGTGCTCGGGACCGCCGCGGTCGTCGCAACCGCCCTGGTCGCCACGGCGGGCCGCGACGCTCCCCGGGCGGACGGGGGCGCCCCGTCGTCGGGGCCGCCCGCCGCGCGTCTCGCGCCCGTCCCGGGCACCGCCACCTCGGCGCCCGAGGCCCTCGCGGCGGACCCCGACATCCGCGCCGACGGGACGGCGGTCGTCCTGCCGCGGGCGAGCGCCGGTCACTGCGACCAGGCCGTCGCCGACGCGGAGCCGGTCGCCGTCGAGGCGCTGGAGCACGCCGGCAGCAGGGTCGGGGAGGTGCGGCTCTACCGCAGCCCCGGCGGTGGGCAGGTGTGCGCGAAGCTCGTGAAGCCCGAGGGCTCGCCGCTGCGCGACCGCGAGACCCACGTGGCCCTGACCCTGTGCGGGACGGGAGGGTCCTGCGACCGGGACTGGCACAGCTACCTGATCGACGCCGGCCCGGTCGCCGTCGCCACGCGCGACGGGTGCGTCACGTGGCGCGCGTCGATGCTCGACGCCGCCGGCCGGGAGTGGTGGGTGCGGGACAGCACCGGGCAGTGGGGGTGCGGCGGCGGCTGAGCGCGGCGCGACCGCTGGTGCCGGCCCGCGGCCTCAGTCGCGCGGCCGGGCCGCCTGCAGCGCGTCGAGCAGGACCGCCCGGGCGGCGCGGCCCTCGGGGGTCGGCAGCAGCGGGTACACGTGCACGAGGCCGTCCCCCCAGTGGTCGTCGACCTCCACGCCGGCCGCCCGGGCGCGCGCGACGAGCAGCCGCGCGTCGGGGTTCAGGACGTCGCGCGTGCCGCTGAACACCGTCAGCGGGCCCAGCCCCGCGAGGTCTCCCGCCAGCGGGCTCACCCGCGGGTCGTGCACGGGCAGGTCGCCGCGCCAGTGCTCGACGTAGACGTGCGTGCCCGCACGGCCGAGCCACGGGTCGGTCGGCTCGACGGCGTCGATCGCGGGGTTGGCGAGCGAGAGGTCGAGGGCCGGGGCGATGAGCACGGTCCGCGGCACGCGCACCCGCTGCTCCTCGCGCAGCAGCAGTGCCGTGGAGAGGGCGATCTGCCCGCCGGCGGAGTCCCCGGCGAGGCTCGTCGCGCCGTGCCGGGCCTCGCTCGCGGTGACGAGCGCGGCGACGCCGGCGACGACCTCCTCGGCCGTGCCGACGGGCACGAGCGGGTAGATCGGCACGGTCACGGTGGTGCGCACCTGCGCGGCGATCCGCGCGGTGAGCTGCCAGTGCTGCCGCGAGATCTCGTTGACCCAGCCGCCGCCGTGGGCGTACACGACCCCGCCCCGCGCGCCGCCCGCGCGGGGGGCGAGCCGGTAGACGGGCCAGCCGTCGACGTCCTCGACGCTCACGGTGACGTCGCGGCGCAGCCCGCGCGGCGGGCCGTACGGACGCGGTCGCAGACGCCGCTCCTCGACGTGCCGGCGCGCCTCGTCGGCGGACGTGTAGCCGCGGCCGGCGCGGGTCAGCCGCAGGTAGGCGACGACGGCGCGGTGGGACGGGCTGGGCACGGAGACCTCCGCGGTGGTGGTTCGTCGGGTCGCCCCGACGCTAGCCCGCTGAGCCGTCCGGGGGGGCGGTGCTGGCGCAACCGATCGCCTTTCGATAGGTTTACGTCGTTGGTCGACAACTGTGGAGGTCCTGATGGGCAGACTGACCGTGCTCGTGCTGCGAGTGGTCCTCGCCGCCGTGCTCCTGGGCTCGCTCGCGCTGCAGACGCTGCTGGTGCCCCTGCTGGCCCGGGACCTCGCGGGGGCGGGGCCCGAGGTCGCCGCGCTGCGCACCCCGGTCGTGGTCATCGTCGTGCTCGGCATCGCCACCGTCGAGGTGTGCGCCGTGTCCGTCTGGCGGCTGCTGACGATGGTGCGGCGCGGGACCGTGTTCTCCCCGGCCGCGTTCCGGTGGGTCGACGTCGTCATCGGCGCGATCGCCGCGGCCGCCCTGCTGACCTGGTCCCTGGGCGTCGTCCTGGCCCCCGGCGAGGCGGTCGCCCCGGGGGTCGTCCTGCTCGTCGGCGGCGTGGGCCTGCTGATCGCCGGGATCGCGCTCATCGTGCTGGTCCAGCGGATGCTGCTCGTGCAGGCCGTGGCCCGGGACACCGAGGCGAGCACGCTGCGCGCCGAGCTCGACGAGGTCATCTGATGCCGATCGTCGTCGACGTCGACGTGATGCTCGCGCGGCGCAAGATGTCCGTCGGATCCCTCGCGGAGCAGGTGGGCATCACCCCCGCGAACCTCGCCGTGCTGAAGAACGGCCGGGCGAAGGCCGTCCGGTTCGCGACGCTCGCGGCGCTGTGCGAGGTGCTGGACTGCCAGCCCGGTGACCTGCTGCGCTGGGAACCCGGGGACGGCGGGGCACCCGCGGGCGAGCAGGGGGACGGGGCCCGCGCCCGCGACGGGTCCGCGGGCTGAGGCCGGACGTCAGCGCGGCGGGACCTCGACGACGTCGAGGTCCCGCGCCACGTGCACCTCGGTCCGGCCGCCTTCGGCCGCGACGGCGGCCAGCGCCTCGTCCCGCACCTCGTCGAGGTCGGCGTAGCGCGCGGAGAAGTGGGTCAGCACGAGCCGCCGCACGCCCGCGCGGGCGGCCGCGGTGGCGGCCTGCGCGGCGGTGAGGTGGGCGTAGCGCTCCGCGAGGGCCGCGTCGCGGTCGAGGAACGTCGACTCGACGACCGCGAGGTCGGCCCCGGCGAGGAGGTCCGCGACGCCGGCGCAGCGCCGCGTGTCCATGACGAAGGCGAAGGACTGGCCGCGGCGCTCGGCCGTCACGTCGGCGAGCCGCACGCCGCGGAGCTCGCCGTCGCGCTGCAGCCGGCCGACGTCGGGGCCCGTGATCCCGGCGGCCGCGAGGCGCTCGGGCACGAACCGCCGGCCCGACGGCTCCTGGAGGCGGTAGCCGACCGCCGGCACCCGGTGGTCCAGCGGGACTGCGGTCAGCCGCGCGCCGGCCACGTCGGCGACGGCCGCGCCGGCCACGGGCGCCACGCCGTGCACCGTCACGGGCAGCCCCGTCGACGCGACGCCCACGAGGGCGCGCAGGTGCGGCACCGCGTCCTCGGGCCCGTGCACCGCGACGGACCGGTCCGGGTCGTCGAGCGCCATCCGCGCGATCACCCCCGGGACGCCGAGGCAGTGGTCGTTGTGGGCGTGCGTCACGCAGATCCGCTCGACGCGCGGGGAGGCGACCCCGGCCAGCACCATCTGCCGCTGCGTCCCCTCGCCCGGGTCGAACAGCACGGACGTGCCGTCCCAGCGCAGCACGTAGCCGTTGTGGTTGCGGGTCCGCGTGGGCGCCTGGCTCGCGGTGCCGAGGACGACGAGTTCGCGGGCGGGCACGTCGCCACCCTCCCACCGTCGTCACGAGCCCGCCGGGCGCTCGCACGTCGGGGCGGGGCGGGGCGTGCCGCGCGCGGACACCGCTCAGAACTGCGTCTGCAACCAGGTCACGAGGCCCTTGATCGTCGCGATGATGTTCCCGAAGAACCCGGAGATGAACGAGACGCCCCAGTCGGCGGCGCTGCCGGTGTAGTCCGCCGTGAACAGGGCGATGACGACGTAGACGGTCACCACGATCTTCACGACCCACAGGAGGTGACCGGCCACGCCCGGATCGGGCTGCAGGAAGCGCACTCGTCGTCCTTCCCCTCGGGGCGCGGAGCCGGCAGCGGGTCCGCGGGCCCGCAGCCACGCCCTCGACCGACCGGCTGCTCGATGCGGCGAGGGTGCGGACGGCCGAGCTCCACGCCCGCGGCGGGGCGTGGGGTCCTCACGGCCGGTGCGACCCCGGAGTCCGGTGCGCCGCACGTGGGGAGTGTGCCGTGCCGCTGGTGACCCTGTCGAGCGGACGGGTCTCAGGCGGACCCGCCGCCGTTGACCATCCACTCAGCCCCGAAGCGGTCGGTGAAGGCGCCGTAGTGGTCGCCCCACATCTGCTGCTCGAACGGCGTGGTGACCTCCCCACCCTCCGACAGGCCCGTGAAGGACGTCCGGAGCTCGTCGAGGTCGTCGCCGAAGAGGCAGAGGGTGGTGTTCCCGGCGCCCGCCGAGGTCGTGCCGGGCATCGCGTCGGAGACCATGAGGGTGACGCCGGACGGTGCGTCGAGCTGGCCGTGCATGACGGCGTCCGGGTCGAGGCCCTCGACGCCGCCGAACTCGCCGAAGGTGGAGATGCTCACCTCCCCGCCGAGGACGGAGCGGTAGAACTCCAGCGCCGCGCGGGCGGTGCCGCCGGGGAGCGTGACGTAGGGGCTGAGGCGCAGGGCCACGGGGTACCTCCGGGCAGTGGTGGGGGCCGACCCCCCTCCGACCCGCCGCCGACGCGGAACTCATCGGTGGCCGCGCAACCCGCCGCTGCCCGGGGCTCATCGGGGCCAGGACGCCCCGGGACGCCCGCCGGGCGGTTACCTTGCGTTCGTGATCGGGTCCGCGCGGGCGGACCCGCGCCGTGGTGGACGGAGCGAGATGCGGATCCTGGTCATCGGTGCGGGCGGCGTGGGGTCGGCGGCGGTGCGCATCGCCGTTCGGCGGGAGTTCTTCGAGGCCCTGGTGGTGGCCGACCACGACCCGGCCCGCCCGCAGCGCCTCGTCGACGAGCTGCGTGACGGCCGGCTCACCGCGGCATCGGTGGACGCCTCCGACCCGGCCGCGGTGGCGGCGCTCGTGCGCGAGCACGGGGTCACGCACGTCCTGAACGCCGTCGACCCGCGGTTCGTCGTGCCCGTCTTCGAGGGCTGCTTCGCCGGGGGCGCCACCTACCTGGACATGGCGATGAGCCTGTCCCGCCCGCACCCCGAACGCCCGCACGAGCTGCCCGGCGTGATGCTCGGCGACGAGCAGTTCGCGGCCGCGCCGCGGTGGGAGGAGGCGGGCCGCCTGGCCCTGGTCGGCATCGGCGTGGAACCCGGCCTGTCCGACGTCTTCGCGCGCTACGCCGAGGATCACCTGTTCTCCGAGATCGACGAGCTGGGCGTGCGCGACGGTGCGGACCTCGTCGTCGACGGCTACGACTTCGCGCCGTCGTTCTCCATCTGGACGACGATCGAGGAGTGCCTGAACCCGCCGCTGGTGTTCGAGCGCGACCGCGGCTGGTACACGACGGCGCCGTTCAGCGAGCCCGAGGTGTTCGACTTCCCCGAGGGCATCGGGCCCGTGGAGTGCGTGAACGTCGAGCACGAGGAGGTCGTCCTCATGCCGCGCTGGACGTCCGCGCGGAAGGTGACGTTCAAGTACGGCCTGGGGGAGGAGTTCATCGGCGTCCTGCAGACGCTGCACAAGCTCGGCCTCGACTCCACGGTTCCGCTGACGGTCAGGGGCGTGCCGGTCTCGCCGCGCGACGTCGTCGCCGCGGCCCTGCCGGACCCCGCGACGCTGGGGGACCGCATGCGGGGCAGGACGTGTGCGGGGGTCCTCGTGCGCGGCCGCGGCAAGGACGGCGAGCCCCGTGCCGTGTACCTGTACCACGTCGTGGACAACGCGTGGTCGATGGCCGAGTACCGCTCGCAGGCCGTCGTCTGGCAGACGGCCGTGAACCCGGTCGTCGCGCTGGAGCTGCTCGCGGCCGGCACCTGGACCGGTACCGGCGTGCTGGGCCCCGAGGCCTTCGACGCGCAGCCGTTCCTCGACCTCCTCGCGGCGCCGTCGCCGCGGGGCTACGGATCGCCGTGGGGGCTGCGGGAGGAACCCGTCAGCTGAGCCCGGCGAGCGGGTCGCCGTCCAGCAGCTCCCGCACGACGGTGACCGCCTGGCCGAAGTAGCGGTGCCCGGGCGGGCGGGTCAGCAGGTCGGCGACCGAGAAGAGGTCCAGGCCCCGGCTGAGCGCCCGCCAGCCGGGCGGCAGGGACCCGCCGGCGCCGGTGAACCCCGCGAGGAACCCGTCCTCGAAGCCGTCGGGGCGCGGGCGCCGCAGCAGGTTCCCCACGTCGAACAGGGGTGAGCTGCTGAACGCGAACTCCCAGTCCAGGACCGCGCTCAGCCGGAGCCGGCCGTCCCGCGGCGCGACCAGCAGGTTCTTGGGGTTGAAGTCGGCGTGCACGAGCCGGCGCTGCCCGGCCAGCGCGGCCAGTCGCGGGGTGAGCCGCTCGGCCAGTCCCAGCAGGGCCGCGCTCGCGCCCGCCCCGAGCGCCGCGCGGGCCGGTCCGCTGCCCGCGAGACAGCGCTCGACCCAGGTCGCGAGGCCCGTCGTCGGGTCCACGCCCGGGGGACCCGGCACCAGGTCCGGCCCGGTGAAGAACCCCGGCGCCCCGAACTCGACGCGGCCGAGCGCGGCGAGGCCCGCGCCGACGTCGAGACCGCACGCGTGCGCCTCGTCCGGCGTCAGCGACGGCAGGACGGACCCGAGGTCGCGGCCCGGCACGAGGACCGACAGCAGGGCGGGCGTGCCGCTGCGCGACCCGTCCGGGTCGGCCGCGACGACGTCCGCGACCGGCACGACGCCCGTGAGCCGCGCGAGCAGCGCCACCTCCACGGCGCACGTCCCGGGCCGGGTGTACCGGCGCAGGGCGAAGCGCCGCCCGCCGTCCGCGGTGACGGCCAGGGTCTCGTTGGAGTGCCCGCCGGGCAGCGTCACGACGTCGACGACGCGGCGTCCCAGCGCTTCGGGCCCCTCGAGCCAGCGGCGGGTCTCGGGGTCGAGGACCACGGAGGTCGGTGCCACCCCGGCCTCCCCTCGGGTCGGTCCTGTCCGGTGTCCGCCCGACCCTAGGACCCGCGCGGTCCCGGTCGAGGGGAGGCCGGACCTCAAGGCGGCCTCCGCGGGCGTCGATGCCAGGGAGGTGACGGGGGAGCGGCGCCGCAGAGCGCGCACGCGCGCCGCAGGCAGCCGCGGGTGGCGGGTGCTGCAGGCGCTCGTCGTGCTGCTCTGGGCCGGGGCCACGGTCGCGTGCCTGGTCGAGCAGGCCCGGACGGGCTTCGTCGCCGACGACACGGCCGGTCCGGTCCAGACGCTGATCAGCGGCCTCGGGGCCGCCGCCGCCGCCCGGGCGTCCCGGCTGCGCCGCCTGCCGGTGCGGACCCGCCGCGCGTGGCGGCTGCTCGCCGCGGGGTACGGCCTGCTCCTCGTCTCGGGCGGCGCGTTCGCGGCCTTCCCGTCCTTCCCGGGACCCGGCGACGTCGTCCGGCTCGCGGCCGTGCCCGTGCTGCTCGTCGGGCTGCTCTCGCTCACCGACTCCCCGCGCTCGGCGGCCGAGCGCGGTCGTCTCGCCCTGGACGTCGGGGTGGTCGCGGCCGGGGGCTTCATGGCGCTGTGGTACTTCTCGCTCGGGCCGCTGACGCTGGTCCACGACGTGCCCACGGTCGTCGTGCTGACCGCGGTCGCCTACCCGGTGCTCGACTTCGTGCTCCTGTTCGGCGCCTCCGCCGCCCTGCTGCGCGGTGCGGCGGGCGTCCCGCGCCGCGTGCTCGCCGTGCTGGTGGCGGGGCTCGTGAGCCTGGTCGTCGCGGACCTGGGCTACGCCGGGGCCGCGCTGACGGGGACGGACGGGCAGGACTCGGCCGCGGAGTGGGTCCTGCTGCTGACGGCGTTCGCCCTCCTGGCGTGCGCCGCTCTCGAGGCCGGCGTGCCCCGCGACCCGTCGCCGGTGGTCGTGGCCGCCCGCCGGACCGGGGCGCCCGCCCTGCCGCTGGTCGCCATCGCGGGCGGCTACGCCCTCCTGCTCGTGGTGGCCGGCCGCAGCGGCCTCTACCCGTGGGGCGGTCTCGTCGCCGGCGCCGTCGTCATGACCGGCCTGGTCGTCGCCCGCCAGGTGCTGAGCCTGCGGGAGAACCGGGCGCTGCTGATGACCGACCACCTGACGGGACTCGCCACGCGCCCCGCCTTCGCGGCGGCGCTCGACCAGGCCCTGACCCGCGCCGGCCGCGAGCGACGGCTCGTCGGCGTCCTGCTCATCGACATGGACGGCTTCAAGGCCGTCAACGACGCGCTCGGGCACGCGGCCGGGGACGAGCTGCTCGTCGGCTTCGCGCGGCTGCTGCGCGGTGCCGTCGCCCGCACCGACACCGTCGGCCGCCTCGGCGGCGACGAGTTCGTCGCGGTGCTGCGCGACCTGCGGGAGGCCGACGACGCCGTCCGCGTGGCCGTCCGCCTGCTCGACGCCATGCGGGTGCCGCTGCCCGTCGCCGACGGCGAGGTCGCGGCGCGCGCCAGCATCGGCGTGGCCGTGGCGCGGGCCGGGGAGGGCGAGCGCGAGCTGCTGCGCCGCGCCGACCAGGCGATGTACCGGGCCAAGCGGCAGGCGACGGGCTGGGCCGTCGCCGACGACGTGCCCCCGACCGACGACGTCCCGGGTGGGGTGGGCGCGCAGGCCGTGCTGCCCGGTCCGGTCCCCGGCGCGGCCGCCGGCTGACCGGCCCGCAGAGCCGCACCCGATCTGTTCTGCATCGGATGCACGGTGTATCGTCCGGGCGGTGACCGACACCGACCAGGCCGCACCGCGCGTCACGCGGCGCCGCGTCCAGACGCGGCAGCGCCTGCTCGACGCAGCCCTGCAGGTCGTGGCCGAGCAGTCGCTGGCCTCCGCCTCGATCGAGGCCGTGTGCGAGCGCGCCGGCTACACGCGCGGCGCCTTCTACTCGAACTTCTCGTCGATGGACGACCTGCTCGTCGCGCTGTTCGAGGACCGCGTCGGGACCGTCCTGCCCGCGCTGCGGACCGGGCTCCTCGACGGGCCCGCGCCGGGCGCGTCCGAGGCGCCGGGGATCGGGGCCGTCGTCAGCCGGCTGCTGCGCACGCTGCCCACCGACCGGCTCTGGTACCAGGTCCTGACGGACGTGTCGGCGCAGGCGCTGCGCGACCCCCGCGCGGCCGCCGTCCTCGGCGACTACCGGGCGGCCCTGCGCCGCGAGCTCGCCCCGGCGCTCGAGGCGACCCTCGCGGCGCTCGGCCGCCGGGCCACGACCTCCGTGGAGGCCCTCACGGCCGCCGTGGTCGCGCTGTACGAGGGCGGTTCGGCGCAGGTCTACCTGGACGCCGCGCCGCTGCGCGAGCAGGACCGCGTGCTGGCCCTGACCGCCCTCGTCGTGGGACTGACGTCTCCCGTCGCCGCCGACGCGACGGACGGGGACCGGGCGTGAGCGCCGATCCCGGTGCCGCGCACACCGACGAGCCCGACGTGCTCCGGCCCGACGTGCTCCGGCCCGACGTGCTCCGGCCCGACGAGTCCCGGCCCGACGAGCTCACGGCCGACGAGCTCCGGCCCGACGAGCTCACGGCCGCGCCGGCGCTGCGGGCGCGCGGGCTGCGCCTCGTGCACCGCCGGTCCCCGGTCTTCGGGCCCCTCGACCTCGACGCCGGGGTCGGCGACCTCGTCGTCGTCCAGGGGCCCGCGGGCAGCGGGAAGACGGCGCTGCTGCTCGCCCTCGCGGGCCGCCTGGCCGCGGAGGCCGACACCTTCGAGGTGTGCGGGCTGAGCCTGCCGCGGTCGGCGGCCGCCGTCCGCCACCGCGTCGCGCTCGCCGAGGTCCGCGGGGTCAACGACCTCGACGACGCCCTCACCGTCGAGCAGCACGTGGCCGAGCGCCTGGTCCTGCACCAGCCCTGGTACCGGCCGTGGGTGTCCGCCGCGCGCGTCACGGCGGTCCTCGACCGCGTCGACGCGGCGCTGGCCGCCAACGCCCGCCTGGTGGCGGGCTCGCGGGCGGCCCGGCACGTCCGCCACGACGCCGAGCCGGCGGTCGCGTCCGAGGACGACCGGGCGCACCGACTGCGCCGCAAGGAGTTCGTCAGCGACCTCGCGCCGCTGGAGCGCCTCGCTCTCGGTGTCGTCCTCGCCCTGCTCGGTCGCCCCGAGGTGCTCGTGGTGGACGACGTCGACGCCCTGCGCGACGCCGGGGACCGCCGTCGCGCGTGGGCCGCGCTCCTCGCCCTCGACGCCTACGAGGACGAGGGCGGCCGCCACCCGCTCACCGTGGTCGTCGCCTGCCAGGACGCCGGCGCGGCCGCCGCGCTGCCGGAGCTGACCACCGGGCCGGCCCCCCGCCGGGTGCGCCTGCTGCGGCTGGGGCCCCGCGGCGCCGACC
>NZ_JAAALN010000157.1 GCF_009906795.1 Kineococcus siccus | reverse complement strand
GCTCCGCGGGGCGCGGCCCCGCGCGGGGGGCGGGATGGGGGAGGATGACGAGCGCGCGCACCGGGACGGCTGCGCTCGGCCGACGACGGGAAGGGTGGCCATGGACCGCCAGCAGGAGTTCGTGCTGCGAACGCTGGAGGAGCGGGACATCCGCTTCGTCCGGCTGTGGTTCACCGACGTCATCGGGACGCTGAAGTCGGTCGCCATCGCGCCGGCCGAGCTCGAGGGCGCCTTCGGTGAGGGCATCGGCTTCGACGGCTCGGCCATCGAGGGCCTCTCGCGCGTGTCGGAGTCCGACATGCTGCTCAAGCCCGAGCCGTCGACGTTCCAGGTGCTGCCGTGGCGCAGCGACTCCGAGCACCAGGGGACGGCGCGGATCTTCTGCGACATCCTCACGCCCGACGGCCAGCCCGCGCGCTCGGACCCGCGGTTCGTGCTCAAGCGCGCCCTCGACCGCGCGGCGCAGCACGGCTACACCTTCTACACGCACCCCGAGATCGAGTTCTACCTGTTCAACGGGCCCCTCAAGCGCGACGAGGTGCCGGAGCCCGTCGACTACGTCGGCTACTTCGACAACTTCCCCGGCGGCACGACCCACGACTTCCGCCGCAGCGCCATCTCGGTGCTGGAGAGCATGGGCATCTCGGTCGAGTTCAGCCACCACGAGGGCGGACCGGGGCAGAACGAGATCGACCTGCGCTACGCCGACGCCCTGACGACCGCGGACAACATCATGACGTTCCGCACGGTCCTGAAGGAGGTCGCGGGCGAGATGGGCCTGTTCGCGAGCTTCATGCCGAAGCCGTTGCAGGGCCACCCCGGATCGGGGATGCACACGCACCTGTCGCTGTTCGACGGCGACGCGAACGCCTTCTACGAGCCCGGAGCGGAGTACCAGCTCTCCCGGACCGGCCGGCAGTTCATCGCGGGCGTCCTGCGCCACGCGGCCGAGATCACGGCCGTCACCAACCAGTTCGTCAACAGCTACAAGCGGCTGTGGGCCGGGGGCGAGGCGCCCAGCTACGTCTGCTGGGGCCACAACAACCGCTCCGCGCTGGTCCGGGTGCCCATGTACAAGCCCAGCAAGGGCCAGTCGGTGCGCGTGGAGTACCGCGCGCTGGACTCCTCGGCCAACCCCTACCTGGCGTTCGCGCTGCTGCTCACCGCCGGCCTGAAGGGCATCGAGGAGGGCTACGACCTGCCCGACGGCGCCGAGGACGACGTGTGGTCGCTCACCGACGCCGAGCGCCGCTCGATGGGCATCGAGCCGCTGCCGCAGAGCCTGGAGCACGCCATCGCGATCATGGAGGAGTCGGAGCTCGTCGCCGAGGCGCTGGGCGAGGGCGTGTTCGACTTCTTCCTGCGCAACAAGCGGCAGGAGTGGGCGGAGTACCGCTCCCAGGTGACGCCGTTCGAGCTGCAGCGCTACCTGCCGCTGCTCTGACCGGCGGCGGCGCACCGGTGGGCAGCGAGGGACGGGGGCTGGGGACGTGACGCGTGCCGCCGCCCCCGCGGGGCGCCGGGCCGGGGCCACGGCGCTGCTGGCGCGCGCCGGTTTCGCCGACCCCGAGCGCGCCCTCGCGCTGCTGCGCGACCGGGCGCTGGCCGACGTCGTCGACGTCGGCGAGGACGGCTCGGTGCCCGCCGACGACGCCACCGCCTCCCTCGTCCGCGCCCTGGGGCGCACCGCCGACCCCGACCAGGCGCTCCTCGCGCTCGTGCGCTGGTGCGAGGCCCTCGCGGGCGGGCTGGACCGCGCGTCCGCCCCGCACGAGGCCGAGGGGGTGGCCGCGGCGTTCAACCTCCTGCGCGGCGGCGACCTGCGCGACGCCGTCGGGACGCGCGCCCGGCTGCTGGCCGTGCTGGGCGGTTCCGTCGCGCTCGGCGACCACCTGGTGCGCTACCCGCGGCACTGGACGGTGCTGGCCTCGGCGAGCGCCCCCGACGCGGGCGAGCTGCGCGCCGAGCTGCTGCGCGCCGTCGGCGCGGACCCGTCCGCCGCCGTCCCCGTGGCCGGGCAGGGCCGGCGGGGCCGGCCGCCGGGCGACGCGCTCCGCGTGGCCTACCGCCGGCGCCTGGTCGGGCTCGCGGGCCGCGACCTCGCCGCGGCCGATCCGACCGCCGTGCTGCACGCGACGGCGTGGGAGCTCGCGGACCTGGCGACGGGCGCGCTCGAGGCGGCGCTGGCCATCGCGCGCTCGGAGCTGCCCGACGCCGGCGCGGCCGCCCGGATCGCCGTCATGGGCCTGGGCAAGACCGGCGGCCGGGAGCTCAACTACCTCTCCGACGTCGACGTCGTCTACGTCGTCGAACCCGCCGAGGGCCACGGCGAGGAGGAGGCGCTGACGGTCGGCGCGAAGCTGGCGGTCGCGCTGCAGCGCACGTGCTCCACGCCGACCGCGGAGGGCGCCCTGTGGGAGGTCGACGCGGCGCTGCGCCCCGAGGGCAAGAACGGCCCGCTCGTGCGGACCCTCGCCAGCCACGTCGAGTACTACCGCCGCTGGGCCAAGACGTGGGAGTTCCAGGCCCTGCTGAAGGTGCGGCCCGTCGCGGGCGACGTCGACCTCGGGTGGGCGTACGTGCAGGCCGTGGCCCCCATGGTCTGGAGCGCGAGCGAGCGCGCGGGCTTCGTCGAGGACGTGCAGGCCATGCGCCGTCGCGTCGAGGCGCTCGTCCCGTCCAAGGAGGCCGACCGCCAGCTCAAGCTCGGCCGCGGCGGCCTGCGCGACGTCGAGTTCTCCATCCAGCTCCTGCAGATGGTGCACGGGCGCAGCGACGACCGGTTGCGGCGCAGCGCCAACACCCTGGAGGCCCTCGACGACCTCGCGGCCTTCGGCTACGTCGGCCGCCACGACGCCGGGGAGCTGGACCGCGACTACCGGCTGCTCCGCTCGCTGGAGCACCGGATCCAGGTGTTCCGGATGCGGCGCACGCACGTGCTGCCGGTCGGGGAGGTCGACCGCCGCCGGCTGGGCCGCTCGCTGATGATGCGCGCCGACCCCGTGCGCCAGCTGGACGAGGTGTGGCGCGGCACCCGCCGCGACGTGCGCCGGCTGCACGAGAAGCTGTTCTACCGTCCGCTGCTGTCGTCGGTCGCGCGCCTGTCCGCCGCCGACGCCCGGCTGGACGGTCAGCTCAGCCCGGCCGCCGCGCGCGAGCGGCTCGCCGCCCTGGGCTACCGGGACCCGGCGGGGGCGCTGCGCCACCTCGAGGCGCTGACCAGCGGGGTCAGCCGGCGCGCGAGCATCCAGCGGACGCTGCTGCCCGTCATGCTCGGCTGGTTCGCCGACGGCGCGGACCCGGACGCGGGCCTGCTGGCGTTCCGGCAGGTGTCCGAGGCCCTCGGCGGCACCCAGTGGTACCTGACGATGCTGCGCGACTCCGGCGCCGCGGCCGAGCGGCTCGCCCACGTGCTCTCCGCGGCGCGGCTGCCCGCGGAGCTGCTGCTGCGCAGCCCGGAGGCCGTCGCGGTGTTCGCCGACGACGACCGCCTCGCGCCCTACGACGTCTCGGAGGTGCTCGAGGCCGCCGCCGCGGCGGCCCAGCGCCGCACCGACCTGGGCTCGGCCGTCGCGGCGGTGCGCGCGGTGCGGCGCCGCGAGCTGTTCCGCACCGTCGTCGCCGACCTCGTCGGTCGCCGCGACCTCGCGGGCGTCGGCCGGTCCCTGGCCGACGCCGACCAGGCCGCGCTCGAGGTGGCGCTGCGGGTCAGCGTGCGCGACGTCGAGCAGCGCACGGGGCCGCTGCCGACGCGCCTGCTCGTCGTCGGGATGGGCCGTCTCGGCGGCGCGGAGACCGGCTACGGCAGCGACGCCGACGTGCTGTTCGTGCACGACCCGCTGCCCGGTGCCGACGAGACGCAGGCGCAACAGGCCGCCACGGCCGTCGTCGCCGAGCTGCGCCGGCAGCTCGCGGCGGCCGGCCCGGAACCCGCGCTGGTCGTGGACGCCGACCTGCGGCCGGAGGGCCGCAACGGCCCGCTCGTGCGCTCGCTGGCCTCCTACCGCGCCTACTACGCCCGCTGGTCGCAGCCGTGGGAGGCCCAGGCCCTGCTGCGCGCCCGGCCCGTCGCGGGCGACGCCGACCTGGGGGAGCGGTTCCTGACCCTCGTCGACCCGCTGCGCTGGCCGGCCGACGGTCTCGACGAGGCCGCCGTGCGCGAGGTCCGCCGGATCAAGGCGCGCGTCGAGGCGGAGCGGCTGCCCCGCGGCGCGGACCCGCTGCGGCACCTGAAGCTGGGGCGCGGCGGCACGTCCGACGTGGAGTGGACGGCCCAGCTGCTGCAGCTGTGCGGGGCGGGCCGGCACGAGGCGCTGCGGACGACCTCGACGCTCGGCGCGCTCTCCGGCGCGGTGCAGGCGGGGCTGCTGGACCCGGCCGACCACGAGGTGCTCGTGCAGTCGTGGGACCTCGCCTCGCGAGCGCGCAACGCGCTGGCCCTGTGGCGCGGGCGGCCCGGGGACGCGCTGCCCACCCAGCGCCGCGACCTCGACGGGCTCGCGCGCCTGTTCGGCTTCGACCCCGGCAGCTCCGCGGAGTTCGAGGAGCTGTACCTGCGCACCACGCGCCGGGCCCGCGGCGTCGTCGAGCGCGTGTTCTACGGCCGCTGAGCCCCCGGGTCGCCGGGTCCTCCCACCACCCCGGCACGGCGGGCAGTGACGCGCCCCGGCCCGGGTCGTGCCCCGGCAGCCCCGGGACACGCCCGGCGGCGGGAGCAGCCGACGGTGCCTCAGTTCAGGGGACGGGTGCCCTCGGGGATGCCGCCGCCCGCGTAGATGCCGCGCGCGGCGTCCTGCAGGGCCGTGAGGGCGACCCGCTGCGTCAGGGGCCCGTACGTGATCCGGGCGACGCCCAGTTCCGCGAGCCGCGCCTGCGCGGGCACGCCCGGGATGCCGATGACGCTGAGCTTCTGCGGGCCGAACGCCTCGACGAGCTGCTGAACGGCGGCCTCGTCCAGCGGGCCCGGGACGAACACGGTCGTCGCCCCGGCCGCGAGGTAGGCGCGGCCGCGCTCGACCGCGTCGGCGAGGACCGCCTCGCGGGGGCGGTCGCCGCCCCGGACGAACGCGTCGGTGCGGGCGTTGAGCGCGAAGGGGACGCCCTCGGCGTCCGCCGCGGCGAGGATCGCCTCGACGTTCGCGGCGGCCTCGGCGAGCGGGCGCAGCTGGTCCTCGACGTTCGCCCCGACGACGCCGACCCCGATCGCCCGGCGGACCGTCTCGGGCGGGTTCCCGAAACCCCCGTCGAGGTCGGCCGTGACGGGCAGGTCGCCGACCACCTCGACGATGCGGCCGACCATCTGCAGGGTCAGGTCGAGCGGGATCTGCTCGCCGTCGCCGTAGCCGTAGGTCGCGGCGATCGAGTGCCCGGCCGTGGCGACGGCGCGGGTCTGCGGTTCGCCCGCGACCACGGTGGCGCTCACGGCGTCCCACACGTTGACGAGGACGAGGAGCTCGGGATCGGCGTGCAGGCGGCGCAGTTCGGTGGCCTTCTCCGCGGGGGTGGTCATGTCCGCGACGCTACCCGCACCGCGGTCGGGCGGAGGCCGCGGTGGGGCACCGTGACGCGGCCCGGGCGACTGCGGTAGGAAGGCGACCCCGGAGCGGCGACGCTCTCCCGCCCCCGAACCTCGGAGGACCGTGGACGTCATCGAGTTCACCCCCACCCCGGACGAGTACGCGTGGACGTTCGGCGGCGTGGCGCCGGTCCGGCGCATCCGCCCCGGCAGCGCCCTGAAGCTCTGGAGCGACGACGCGTTCTGCGGCCGGCTGCGCTCCACGGCCGACCTCGCGAGCGCGTCCCTGGACATGCCGTTCGTCAACCCGCAGACCGGCCCGTTCTACGTGGAGGGCGCCGAACCCGGCGACACCCTCGTCCTGCACCTGGCCGACCTGACGCCCGCGCGCAGCTGGGGCGCGTCCTCGCTCATCCCGTTCTTCGGCGGCCTGACGGGCACCGACCGGACCGCGACCCTGCAACCCCCGCTGCCGGAGCGCACCTGGATCTACGAGGTCGACAGCGACGCCCGCACGGTGGCGTTCCAGTCCGCCTCCGGCGACCTGACGATCCCGCTGCCGCTGGAACCCATGCTCGGCACGGTCGGGGTGGCGCCGGCCGCGGGAGAGGTGCGGGCCGCGCTCGTCCCGGACGCGTTCGGCGGCAACATGGACACGCCCGAGATGAAGGCGGGGGCGACGGTGTACCTGCGGGTCAACGTCGAGGGCGCGCTGTTCTCCGTCGGCGACGGGCACTACCGCCAGGGCGAGGGCGAGTCCTGCGGGACGGCGGTCGAGGGCGCGATGAACTCGACGATCCTCGTGGACCTGCTCAAGGGCGACGTGTCCGGCGGGGGGCCGGCGTGGCCGCGGCTGGAGAGCGACGACCACCTCAGCGTCGTCGGGTCCGCGCGCCCGCTGGAGGACGCCTGGCGCGCCGGGCAGGTCGACGCCGTGGGGTGGCTCGCCGAGCTGCACGGCCTGGACACCCTCGACGCCTACCAGCTGCTCTCGCAGATCAGCGAGGTGCCGCTCGCCAACGTGGTCGACGTGAACTACAGCGTCGTGACCAAGCTGCCCAAGCGGCTCCTGCCGCGCGCCGAGGTCTACGGCGGCGTGCACGACCGGATGCGGCGACTCGCCGCGGACCTCTAGGAGCCCCCGTGGACCTGCAGCTGACCGGCACCCGCGTCCTCGTCACCGGCGGCACCCGGGGGATCGGGGCCGCGTGCGTCGCGGCCTTCCTCGCGGAGGGCGCGCGCGTCGCGATGTGCGCGCGCACCGCGGCCGACGTCGAGGCCGCGGTCGCCGCGGTCCCCGACGGCCGGCTCACGGGCGCGGTCGTCGACGTCGCCGACCGCGAGGCCGTCGCCGCGTGGGTCGACGCGAGCGCGGCCGACCTCAGTGGCGTCGACGCGGTCGTCGCCAACGTCAGCGCCATCGCGGCCGCGAACGACCTCGCGAGCTGGCGGCTGTCGCTGGACGTCGACCTGATGGGCACCGTGGCGCTCGTGGACGCCGCGCTGCCCCACCTGCGGCGCGCCGGCGCCGGCTCGATCGTCACCATCGGCAGCGTGTCGGGCCGCGAGGTCGACGCGTTCGCCGGCCCCTACGGGACCGTCAAGGCCGCGATCGTGCACTACACGCAGGGCCTGGCCCACCAGCTGGCCGCCGAGGGCATCCGGGCCAACACGGTCTCGCCCGGCAACACCTACTTCGACGGCGGCGTCTGGCAGCACGTCGAGCGCGACGACCCGGCGTTCTTCGCCGCGGCGCTCGCCCTCAACCCGACCGGGCGGATGGCCACGGCGGAGGAGGTCGCCGCACCCGTGGTCTTCCTGTCCAGTCCCGTCGCCAGCTTCGTCAGCGGCACCAACCTCGTCGTCGACGGGGCCCTGACCCGCGGCGTGCAGCTCTGACGGCGCCCGGGGCAGGTTCGCCGGCGGCCCGTCGGCCCCACCTGCCCCGGGCGTTGCCGCCGCACCCGGCCGCATCATCGGGCAGGCTGTGCTCATGACGCACCGTGAGGGCACACGAGCGCAGCGCAGCCGAACCGGCGCCGCGCCGGTGCGGGGGGACTGAGCCGTGCTGTGGTGGCAGGCGCTGCTCCTGGCCGTCGTGCCCGCCGCCGTCGTCGGCGCGTCGCTGGGGCTGCAGCAGCGGTGGGCCCGGGCGCTGGAGGTGCGGCGGCTCGAGCAGCTGGTGAAGGAGCAGGACCACCTGCGCGGCATGGCGAACGACCAGCGCGACGCCGACGCCGCCGCCGACCGCGTCGAGCACGAGCGCGACCTCGTCTCGACCTGGCGCGAGGAGCGGCGCGGGGCGCACGAGGAGCTCATCGGCAGCCTGCTGCCGCTGGTCGCGACCGTCTCGGTGCAGGTGTACGACGCGATCCGGGGCTACTCGCTGACCAGCGGCGCCGCGGGCGGCGGGCTCGGCCGCTTCGACCGCGACCGCCTGGAGTCGCTCGAGAAGCCCGTCCACCTCGCCCTGCCGCGGGTCCTGCTGCTGGCCTCGGAGGAGGCCAAGGCGAGCGCGGCCGACGTCGCGCAGCAGGCCGAGACGCTCGTCATCAGCCTGATCTACGGCGGCGACCCGGCCTACTTCAGCGAGGACGTCCGGGGCGTCCCACGGGGCCGGCTGCTGCTGCGCGACCTGCACCAGGCCCAGGACGACTACGTCAGCGCTGCCCGGCGCGACGTGGGCACCGACGACTGACCCGGCTCCTGCCGACCGGCCCGGGGGACGGCCCCCACGCGCAGGAGGCCGCCCCCGGCCCCGCCGACGGGCACGGGGCCCGGGCGGGGGCGGGGACGGCCTCGAGGTCGTCCGTCACCGACGCGGCAGGTCGTGGCCGACCTGCTGCGGATCAGATGTCGAAGTACAGCTCGAACTCGTGCGGGTGCGGCCGCAGGCGGATCGGGTCGACCTCGTTGGTGCGCTTGTAGTCGATCCAGGTCTCGATGAGGTCGGGCGTGAAGACCCCGCCGTCGAGCAGGTACTCGTGGTCCTCCTCGAGCTTGTCGAGGACCGCGGGCAGCGAGTACGGGACCGTCTTGATGTTCGCGTGCTCCTCGGGCGGGAGCTCGTAGAGGTCCTTGTCGACCGGGTCGGCCGGCTCGATGCGGTTCTTGATGCCGTCCAGGCCCGCCATGAGCTGCGCGGAGAACGCCAGGTACGGGTTCGCCGACGGGTCCGGCACGCGGAACTCCAGGCGCTTGGCCTTGGGGTTGTTGCCCGTGATGGGGATCCGGATGCAGGCCGAGCGGTTGCGCGCCGAGTAGACGAGGTTGACCGGCGCCTCGAAGCCCGGCACCAGGCGGTGGTAGGAGTTCACCGTCGGGTTGGTGAACGCCAGCAGCGACGGCGCGTGGTGCAGGAGCCCGCCGATGTACCAGCGCGCCATGTCGGACAGGCCGCCGTAGCCCTTCTCGTCGTAGAAGAGCGGCTCCCCGTCCTTCCACAGCGACTGGTGGCAGTGCATGCCGGAACCGTTGTCCCCGAAGAGCGGCTTGGGCATGAAGGTCACGGTGCGGCCGTTGCGCCACGCGACGTTCTTCACGATGTACTTGAAGAGCAGCAGCTGGTCGGCCGCGTTCTTCAGGCTGTCGAACCGGTAGTTGATCTCCGCCTGACCCGCGGTGCCGACCTCGTGGTGCGAGCGCTCGACGGACAGCCCGGCCTTCTCCAGCTCGAGGCACATCTCGTCGCGCAGGTCCGCGAAGTGGTCGACCGGCGGGACGGGGAAGTACCCGCCCTTGTAGCGCGTCTTGTAGCCGCGGTTGCCGCCGTCCTCGGCGCGCCCGGTGTTCCAGGCCGCCTCCACGGAGTCGATGTAGTAGTACGACGAGCGCTCGTTGGTCTCGAACCGCACGTCGTCGAAGATGTAGAACTCGGCCTCGGCGCCGAAGAAGACGGTGTCGGCGATGCCGGTCGTCTTCAGGTGGGCCTCGGCCTTGGCCGCGATGTTGCGGGGGTCGCGGCTGTAGGGCTCGCCCGTGAACGGGTCGACGATGGAGTGGTTGATGACGAGCGTCTTCTCGGTCCGGAACGGGTCGAGGAACGCCGACGTCGGGTCCGCGATGAGCTTCATGTCGGACTCGTGGATCGCCTGGAACCCGCGGATCGAGGAGCCGTCGAACATCTGCCCCTCGGTCAGCGCGTCGGCGTCGACCGACGCCGCCGGCACGTTGAAGTGCTGCATGACACCCGGCAGGTCGCAGAAGCGGATGTCGACGAACTTGACGTCCTCATCCTTGATGAACTTCAGGACCTCTTCGGAGTTGCTGAACATCCAACCTCCAGGGACGGGATCGGCCCGGCAATCGGGCCGCCGCGGACGCGCCGACGCTAGGGGCGGAAGGTTTCGCGCCCGTGTCGCCGACGTTTCGCCAACGTTACCGAGGTCGTGGTGAAGGGCACACCGCGCCCCGCCCGCCACCGACGGCGGGTGGGGTGCGGGCCGCTTAGGGTCGGGGGGTGGCGGATCGGGGAGCGAAGGGCGCACGCGCGGCGCGGGGCGGCGACCCGGGGC
>NZ_JAAALN010000156.1 GCF_009906795.1 Kineococcus siccus | reverse complement strand
TCACTGCGTCTCCTGAGCACGTCGTCGGGCGCGGGGCCGGTCACCGAGGTGGGTTCTGCGGCGGAACTCAACGCTACCGCCCGGCCGCGGACGCGCGTGGCGGCCGTCGTGCCCGGGACGGCGGCGCCGGGCTCGCGTACCCTCGGGGGATGACGACGGGTGCGGTGCCCTCGAGGCGCCCGGTGCTGGTGAGGCGGCTGCACGTCGACCTCTGCCGCACCCAGACCGCGACCTGTCGGGCCTGAGGAGCCCCGCGCCCCCGACCCCGGGGCGCAACCACCCTCGGCCGGAGGTCCCCGTGACCGCGATCCCCACCGCACGCCGCCCCGTCCCGACCCCGCTCGTCCTGTGCTTCGTCGGCGCCGGCCCCCGCACGCTCGGGGTGCTCGAGCGCCTCGGCGCCGACGCGCCCGCGCTGCTGGGCGAGCGGCCGCTCGTCGTGCACGTCGTGGACCCGCACCTGCCCGGCGCCGGGCGCATCTGGCGGGAGGACCAGCACCCGCTGCTGCTGATGAACTCCCGCGCCGCCGACGTGACCGTGCTGCCCGACGCCTCCAGCGTCCTGCGCGGGCCGCTGCGGGGAGGTCCCACGCTGTTCGCCTGGCTCGACGGCCACCGCGACGAGCTCGCGGCGCGGTTCGCCGCCGCCGGCCGGGCGGACCTCGCCGCCGAGGTGCGCGAGGTCGGGCCGCACTCCTTCGTCTCGCGCGCCCTGGGCAGCGCGTACCTGCGGTGGGCGTGGGACGTGGTGCTCGCGGGGCTGCCGACGGGGACGGACGTGCAGGTGCACGCGAGCACGGCCCTCGACGTGGTCGACGCGGCCGGGGGGCGCCAGCTGGTCCACCTGGCGGGGCGCGCGGAACCGCTGGCCGTGGACGGGGTCGTCCTGGCGCAGGGGCACGCCGACGTGCTGCCGGGGCCGCGGGAGCGGGCGCTGCAGGCCTTCGCCGCGGCTCACGACCTCGTGCACGTCGCGCCCGGGTACACGAGCGACCTGCACACCGCCGGCGCCCTCGACGTCCTGGAGCCGGGGGCGGACGTGCTGGTGCTCGGCATGGGCCTGGCGTTCGTCGACGTGGTGCTGCTGCTGACGCAGGGCCGCGGCGGCCGGTTCGAGCGGGACGCCTCGGGCGACCTGCACTACCGGCCGAGCGGCGCGGAACCGGTGCTGCACGCGGGATCGCGGCGCGGGGTCCCGTACCGGTCGAAGATCTCCTACGAGCTGGCCTCGCGCCCTCCCCTGCCGCGCTTCCTCACGCTCGCGGCCGTCACGCAGCGGCGGGAGCGGCTCGGCCGCCCGCTCGACCTGCGCGCCGACGTCTGGCCCCTGATCGCCAAGGAGCTGGCGGGGGCGCACTACCACGAGCTGTTCCTGCGCCACCCGGAGCGGACGCGGACGACCGCCGCGGAGTTCGACCGCGCCTTCGCCGCGGCGGAGTGGGGCACGCCCGCGTTCGACGAGCTCGTCGCGCGGGCGGTGCCGGACGCCGAGGACCGCCTCGACCTCGCGGCGCTGGACCGCCCCCTGGAGGGCTTCCGCGCGGCCTCGGCCGCCGCCGTGGACGCGCGGGTCCACGACCACGTCGTGGCCGACACCCGCCGACGCGCCGACCCCGCGCACTCCGCGGACGCGGCCGTGTTCGCCGCGCTGCTGTCCTGCTACGGCGTGGTCGCCGCGGCGCAGCGCCACGGCCTGCTCACCGCGCGCTCGGCGGCCCTCGACGTCGACGGCTGGTGGCACGGGTTCTTCAGCTACGTCGCGAGCGGACCGCCGCCGGGACGCCTGGAGCAGCTGGCGGCCCTCGCGCGGGCGGGGGTGCTGCGCTTCCTCGGCGCCGGCACGACCGTGGAGGCCGACGCGGCCGCCGGTCGCTGGGTGGCGACCAGCGCCAGCAGCCCCGCGCGGCTGCGCACCCGCGCGTTCGTCGACGCCCGGCTGCCGCACCCCAGCACGCGCGACACCGCCGACCCGCTGCTGCAGCGGCTGCACGCGCGGGGCGAGGCGGTCGAGCAGGAGTTCGACGACGGTACCGAGGTGCTGACCAGCGGCCGCCTCGTCGTCGACGCCGGCCAGCACCTCGTGGACGCCGCGGGTCGCCCGCACCCGCGCCGCTTCGCCGTGGGCCCGTGGGTCGCGGGCAACGGGTGGGCGCCGGCGTTCGCGCGCCCCGGGGTCGACGCGGGGTTCTTCCGGCTCAACGAGGCCGTCGCCCGCGGCCTGCTGGCGGTGCGCCCCGCGGAGACCGCGGGTGTCAGCGCCGCCGTGCGGCCAGGTGCCAGGACCGGGCCGAGCGCAGGTGCGGTTCCCGGTCGCTGAGCGCGACCTCGAGGTGCTCGAGGTCGTCGACGAGCCGCTCGTCGACGAGCCGCGGGTCGGCCGTCGCGAGCCGCTCCAGCAGACCGGTCACCGACAGCACCCCCGCGCGCCCGGCCGGCTCGCAGCCCGCGGCCCGGACGGCGGCCAGGACGTCGTCGGGGTCCAGCCGGAGCACGGTGCGGCCCGTGACCTCGTCGACCGTCTGCGGCGCGTCCAGCAGCACCCACGCCTGCGCGGGGTCACCGCCCAGGGCGGCGTGCACGACGTCGGCGGCCGGGTTCGGCGCGAGCAGGGAGAGCAGCCCCCCGGGCCGCAGCGACGAGGCGAGCGTCGAGACGTCCGCGCGCACCTGGGCCGGTGATCCGCGGTGCTGCAGCACGTCGTGGCACAGCACGACGTCGAAGGAACCGGACCCGCCCTGGCGGTGCCGGGTCAGGGCGGCCAGGGCGTGCAGGTCCTCCAGGTCGGCGGCCACGGTGTGCAGCCGGTCCCCCACCCCGGCCGCGGCGGCCGCGGTGCGCGCCAGGTCCAGCGCGTCCGGGGCGGTGTCGAGCACGGTGACGTCGTGGCCCTGCAGGGCGAGCTGGACCGCGTCGCGGCCGTCACCGCCCCCGGCGTCCAGGACGCGCAGCGGGCCCTCGGCCACCGACGCCAGCCAGCGCCGCAGGGTGGCGGCGACGACGCGGTAGCGCAGCCGGCCCCAGGGGGAGTCCTGCCACGTGGCCCAGGCGGCGGCCTCGGCGGCGTCGGTGCCCGTGCGGGCGGGTGGTGACGGCGTCACGTGCCTCCCCCGTCGTTCCGGCGTGAGCACCGTCGAGGTCGTGCTGCGCTGGGCGCCCCTCCCGCGCGCAGCGTGGGGGACGCGGAGCCAGGACTCTCGGCCGCTGCAGATGGTGGGGGGAGCCTAGCCCGTCTCAGAGGGTGCGGTGCATGACGTGCAGGCCCACGTAGCCGAACTCGGGGTGGTCGAACGCCTCGGGCACCGTCGTGAGGACCTGGAAGCCCAGCGAGCGCCACAGCGCGACGGCGGCGGCGTTCGTCTCGACGACCGCGTTGAACTGCACGGCCCGGAAACCCTGCGCGCGCGCCCACGCCACGACGTGCTCACCCAGGGCGCGCCCCACGCCGAGCCCCCGCGCGGCGGGCGCGACCATGAAGCTGGCCGTGGCCACGTGGGCCCCGCGGCCCGGTCGGTTCGGGCCGGCCTTGGCGGTGCCCAGCACCGTGTCGCCGTCCACGGCGACCACCGTGCGGTCCGGCGGGGGCTGCACCCAGAGCGCGCGCGCCGCCTCCGACGTCAGGCCCGGCGGGTAGGCGTAGGTCTCCCCCTCGGCGACGACCTCGTCGAAGATCGGCCACACCTGCGACCAGTCGGCGGACTGGAACTCGCGGATCTTCATGCGGCGCAGCGTAGTCGGGACCGTGGGGCCCCGGGAGGTCAGCGGGGCGCCTTCTCCCCCGCCTCGACCGGCACGCGCAGCCGGTTCTCCGCCGGCGGCAGCGGGCAGGTCGCGTGGTCGGTGAAGGCGCAGGGCATGTTCGCCGCGCGGTTGAAGTCGAGCACCACGCGGCCGTCCGCGGTGGGCGCCTCGACGGCCAGGGAGCGCGTCGTCCCCGTCGTGCTGACCCCGCTCGTCGCGTCGGTGAACAGGACCGAGAACTCGCTGCCGGAGCGGAACAGCACGAGGCTCTGCGGCGCGCCGCCGACCTCGAAGCGCGCGGTGCCCGCCGCCGTGAACCGCTGCCGCAGCCCCTCCACGACCGAGCCGACGACGACCTCGAGGTCCTCGCCGAACGGCTCGTACCGGGCCGCGACGACCCACCGCTCGTCGAAGTCGAAGACGGGGACGCCCGTGAACGTCGCGAGCAGCGGCGCGTGCGGGTCCCGCACGCGCAGCGCGTGCGTCCCGCTGCGGCGGATCACCTCGACGTGGCGGTCACCGTCCTCGACGACCGGTCCGGCGCCACCCTCGGCGGGGGCGGTCACGACCTCCCCGTCGACGACCTCGCCGTCCAGGCGCAACCCGTCCGCGGCGGCCGCGCGCAGGTGCACGCCGTCCGCCGCGCTCCACCACCGCCCCGGCAGCCCGTCGACGGCCTGCGGCGAGGAGTCCAGCCAGTGCAGGCCCGTGAGGCTCAGCCAGCCGTGCGGTTCGCGCAGCGTCGCCGTGCGGCGCTCGCGCCACGCCTCGAAGTCCGCACGGCGGGCCGCGGTGTCGAGGGTCGTCGAGGTCATGGGTTCCTCCGCTGCTCCGGGACGCCTCGGGTGCGAGGCGGCACTCCTGCAGCAGCGCCCGGGACGCTGCGGCTGTTCCCCGACCCCGGCCGGCGTCGGACGCCGAGCCCCCGCGGCAGGGCCGTTAGGCTCGCCGCACACCCCGAGGAGGCCCCGCGATGACCGTCGTCCCGACGCCCGGCGAGGACCTGCTGTTCCCCCCGCCGCCCGAGTTCGCCCGGCACGCCAACGTGGGCGCCGGGGAGTACGCGCGCGCCGCCGCCGACCCCGAGGCCTTCTGGGCCGAGCAGGCCGCGCGACTGCAGTGGGACGCCCCGTGGCACACGGTCTTCGACGGCTCGACCATGCCCACGGCGCGGTGGTTCGACGGTGGCCGCCTCAACGTGGCGGTGAACTGCGTCGACCGGCACGTCGCGGCCGGGCGCGGGGAGAAGGTGGCGCTGCACTGGGAGGGCGAACCCGGCGACAGCCGCACGACCACCTACGCGCAGCTGCAGGACGAGGTCTGCCGGCTGGCGAACGCCCTGGAGTCCCTCGGCGTCGTCCACGGCGACCGGGTCGTGCTGTACCTGCCCGTGCTGACCGAGACGATCGTGGCGACGCTCGCGTGCGCCCGCATCGGAGCCGTCGTGAGCCTGGTGTTCGGCGGCTTCTCCGCCGAGGCGCTGCGGTTCCGCGTGGCCGACACGGGGGCGAAGGTCCTCGTCACCACCGACGGGCAGTTCCGCCGCGGCACGGCGGTGGCCGTGAAGGCCGCGGCGGACGCCGCGGTCGCGGGTCTCGACCACGTCGAGCACGTCCTCGTCCTGCGCCGCACGGGGGACGCGACGCCCGACGTCCCCTGGACACCCGGCCGGGACGTGTGGTGGCACGACGTCGTCGACACCGCGAGCACCGTGCACGCGGCGCCGTCCTTCGACGCGGAGAACCCCCTGTTCATCATCTACACCTCCGGCACGACCGGGCGCCCGAAGGGGCTGGTGCACACCAGCGGCGGCTACCTGACGCACGCCTCGTGGAGCCACTGGGCCGTGTTCGACCTCAAGGACGACGACGTCTACTGGTGCCAGGCCGACCTGGCCTGGGTCACGGCGCACACCTACGAGATGTACGGGCCGCTGTCCAACGGCGCGACCCAGGTGATCTACGAGGGCAGCCCCCTCACCCCGCACCCGGGCCGGCACTTCGAGGTCATCGAGAGGTACGGCGTGACGACGTACTACACGGCGCCCACGCTGGTCCGGACGTTCATGAAGCACGGGCCGGAACTCCCCGCCCGCTACGACCTGTCGTCCCTGCGGCTGCTCGGCAGCGTCGGGGAGGCCATCAACCCCGAGGCCTGGGTGTGGTTGCACCGCAACGTGGGTGGCGGGCGCTGCCCGATCGTCGACACGTGGTGGCAGTCGGAGACGGGCGCGGCCGTCATCGCTCCCCTGCCCGGCGTGACGACGCTGAAGCCGGGGTCCGGCACCGTGCCGCTGCCCGGGCTCGCCGCGACCGTGGTGGACGACGCGGGCGAGGAGGTGGCGCCCGGCGTCCAGGGCGTGCTCGTCATCACGAAGCCGTGGCCGGGCATGGCCCGCACGGTCTGGGGCGACCACGACCGGTTCGTGCGCTCCTACTGGGAGCCCTACGCCGACCGCGGCTACTACCTCGCGGGCGACTCCGCGACGAAGGACGCCGACGGCTACGTGTGGATCGGCGGGCGCATCGACGACGTCCTCAACGTCTCGGGGCACCGGCTCTCCAGCATCGAGCTCGAGTCCGCGCTCGTCTCGCACCCGCGCGTCGCGGAGGCCGCCGTGGTCGGCGCTCCCGACGACACGACGGGGCAGCGCATCACGGCGTTCGTCGTCACGCGCGGCCGGGCCGACGCCGACGACCCCGGCGACGCCGGGCTGGTCGCGGCGCTGCGCGACCACGTGGCCGCGCGGGTCGGCGCCATCGCCAAGCCCCGCGACGTGGTCGTGGTCGCGGACCTGCCGAAGACCCGGTCCGGCAAGATCATGCGCCGGCTGATGGCGGACATGACCGCGGGCCGCAGCGGCGGCGACGTCACGTCCCTGCAGGACGAGACCGCCCTCGCCGGCGTGGAGCTCGCCTGGGCGCGCTACGTCGCCAGCCGCCCCTGACGCCTCCGTGGTCGGACCGGCACGACCAGCCGCTCAGCGGCGGGAGGCGAGCGCCGCCAGGGCACCCAGGGCCGCGCGCGAGGGCGACCCCGGTTCGGCGTGGTAGGCCACCAGGACCTGACCGTCGCTGCCGTTGACCGTGAACTTCTCGTGCCGCAGCTCCAGCGGACCGACGTCCGGGTGCAGCATCCGGCTGGTCCCGCCGACCTTCTGCCGCACGTCCTGGCGGGCCCAGAGGCGGCGGAACCGCTCGCTGCCCGCGGAGAGCTCCGACACCAGGGCCTGGAGCAGCGGGTCGTCGAGGTCGGTCCCGGCCTGGGCGCGCAGGCCCGCGACCGCCTCCCGCGTCGCGCGGTCCCAGTCCTGGTGCAGGACCCGGTCGCGGGGGTCGAGGAACACCGCCCGCAGGAGGTTGACGCCGGGCCGGTACTGCGGTGAGAGGGCCTGGGCCAGCGCGTTGGCGGCCAGGACGTCCTGGAGAGGGCCCTGGACGAAGGCCGGGACCCCGAGGTCGTCGAGCAGCCGCGCCACGCCGGGAGCCACGGCTCCCGCGCTAACGACCCGGCCGGAGCGGTACCCGCCCGCCCCGGCGATGCGGTGCAGGTGGGCCACCGCGTCCGCGTCGAGGCGGAGCACCCCGGCCAGCGCGTCCAGGACCTCGGGCGAGGGGTGGCGGTCCCGGCCCTTCTCCAGCCGGAGGTAGTACTCGGGGCTAATGCCGGCCAGCACGGCGAGCTCCTCGCGCCGCAGACCGGGGACCCGGCGACGGGGGCCGCGCGGCAGTCCCGCGTCCTCCGGGGTGACGAGCTCCCGGCGGGCCCTGAGGTAGGCGCCCATCTGGTTCCCGCCCTCCACGGCCGGAACCCTAGCGCGCCGGGGAACCGGCCCCGCGGACCCGGCCGGACCTCCGCACGGGGCCCCGCGAGGGGGGGTCCTCCGGGGGTCTCCCGTCCTGCGGCCGGACCCGCCCACGATGGTCCGCGTCGGCGCACGTCGGACCCCCCGACCACCTCGCGCCGCCGAGAGGACACCATGGACCAGCTCACCCGCTCCCCCTTCACCCGCCTCAGCACCACCGACGACGTCACCGCAGGCCTGGACCTGACCGGCCGGCGGGCCGTCGTCACCGGCGGCGCCTCCGGCCTCGGCGTCGAGACGGTGCGCGTCCTGGCCGCCCGCGGCGCCGACGTCACGATCGGGGCCCGCCGCCCAGACGCGGCCGCCGGTGTCGCGGAGGCGGTCCAGGCCCTCACCGGCAACCCGCACGTCCACGTCCGCGGTCTCGAGCTCACCGACCGCCGGTCGGTCGCTGCCTTCGCCGAGGCGTGGGAGGGGCCGCTGGACCTGCTCGTCAACAACGCGGGCGTGATGATGGTCCAGCGCCTCACCCGCACCGCCGACGGCCACGAGGTGCAGTTCGCCTCCAACCACCTCGGCCACTTCGACCTGACGACGCGCCTGCACGCGGCGCTCGCCGCCGCACCGGACGGTGCCCGGGTGGTGAACGTCAGCTCCTCCGGCCACCTGTTCGGGCCGGTGGTGTTCGACGACGTCGACTACCGCTTCCGCCCGTACGACCCGCTGTCCGCCTACGCGCAGTCGAAGACGGCGGGCGTCCTCTTCGCGGTCGGGGCCAGCCGGCGCTGGGCCGACGACGGGATCGCGGTCAACGCCGTGAACCCGGGGGCCGTGCGGACGGACCTGCAGCGCCACGTCGGCGGGGCCCTGGCGACTCCGCCGGAGCAGCAGAAGGACGTCCGCCAGGGCGCGTCGACCACCCTCTACGCCGCGGTGTCCCCTCTCCTGCAGGGGGTCGGCGGCCGGTACTTCAACGACAACACCGAAGCCACCACCGTCGACGAGCGGCCCACCGATCCCGAGGTCCTCGTGACGACGGTCGCCGCCTACGCCCTCGACCCCGACGGCGCCGACCGCCTCTGGGCGCTCTCCGAGGGCGTCCTGCGGTGACCGGCGCGGGCGGGAGGGACGAGGGCGTCACCGGCGCGGCGGGCGGCCGCACCGGGGGCGAGGCACCACCCGACGGTCTCGACGGCGCCCCGGCGGTCGTGGCCTCCTGGGTGCGGGCCCAGGTGGACGGGGACGTCGGCGGCCAGCTCGCGCTGTCCGCGCCCGACGTGGAGGTGGTCGACGACGGGCGGACCCACCTCGGTCGCGACCAGGTCGAGGTGTGGGCCCGGCGCGCCCGGGGTGAGTTCCGCTACCGCACCACGGTCCTCGACTGGGCGCCGGACGGGGAGGACGTCGTGGTGCGGGCCCGCCTGGACGGGGACTTCCCCGGCGCCACCGTGGTCCTGCGGTACCGGTTCACGCTCGCCGGGGAGCTCGTGCGCCGCGTGGTGATCGCCGTCTGAGGCCCCGGCCCGTGCTCGTGTCGCCGGCACAGGCACGACCGGCCGGCCTCAGCCCTCGATCGTCGCGGGGTCCATCCAGGTGACCTCCCAGCAGTGCCCGTCCGGGTCGCGGAAGCTCGTGCCGTACATGAACCCGAGGTCCGTGGTCGGCGCGTACTCCGCCCCGCCGTTGGCCAGCGCCTTGGCCCTGAGGTCGTCGCACTCCGCGCGGTCCGCGGCGGACAGCGCGATCATGACCTCGGTGGCGCCGCGCGGCGCGGCCTCGCCCTGCAGGAACTGCGCCCACTTCTCGGGCGCGTGCAGCATCGTGATGATGTTGTCCTCGATGACCACGCAGCGCGTGGTCTCGTCGCTGAACCGGGGGTTGAGCGTGAAGCCCAGCGACGAGAAGAACGAGGCCGACGCGTCGACGTCGGCGACCGGCAGGTTGATGTACACCATGCGCTTCACGGCAAGTCCTCCTCGGCTCGTCCACCCCTCTCGGGTGGTGTCGAACCGTAGACCGCGGGCCCGCGCGGAACTCAGCGGTCACCCGGAGGACCGGTCCTCAGAGAGCGGGGAACCAGAGACCGATCTCGCGGGCCGCCGACTCCGGGGAGTCCGAGCCGTGGACGAGGTTCTGCTGGACCTTCAGGCCCCAGTCGCGGCCCAGGTCGCCGCGCACCGTGCCGGGGGTGGCCGTGGTCGGGTCGGTGGTGCCCGCGAGCGAGCGGAAGCCCTCGATGACGCGGTGGCCCTCGACGACGGCCGCGACGACCGGACCCGACAGCATGAACTCCACGAGCGGCTCGTAGAACGGCTTGCCCTCGTGCTCGGCGTAGTGCCCCGCGAGCAGCTCGCGGTCGGCGGTGCGCAGCTCGAGCGCGACGAGCGTGTAGCCCTTCGCCTCGACGCGCCGCAGCACCTCGCCGGTCAGGTTGCGCCGCACGCCGTCCGGCTTGACGAGGACGAGGGTGCGCTGGACGTCGGTCTCCGTGGCCACGCACGCAGGGTAGCGGTGCCGGCCCGGCCGTCCCGCGCGAACCGCGGGCCGGTCGGCTCCGAAGGTCC